>NZ_JBNBZS010000003.1:0-370343 GCF_049629625.1 Roseomonas chloroacetimidivorans
TAGAACGTCGTGAGACAGTTCGGTCCCTATCTGCCATGGGTGTTGGAGACTTGAGAGGATCTGTCCCTAGTACGAGAGGACCGGGATGGACGCACCTCTGGTGCACCGGTTGTGACGCCAGTCGCATCGCCGGGTAGCCAAGTGCGGAACGGATAACCGCTGAAGGCATCTAAGCGGGAAACCAGCCTCAAAACCAGGTCTCCCCAAGGGCCGTGCAAGACCAGCACGTCGATAGGCCGCAAGTGGAAGCTCGGTAACGAGCGCAGCTGAGCGGTCCTAATCGCCCGATCGAACTCATAACTTCCCGCCGCAAGAGGGCTCGCGCCCTCACCGCACGCAGCACCAACACGCACTCAAAACTCAAAACACCCCACTCACCATCCCCATCACCACCCCCATCCGTCCCTTGATCTGGCCCGGTGGCCTGGTGCCTATAGCGAGGTTGCCACACCCGATCCCATCCCGAACTCGGCCGTGAAACTCCTCAGCGCCTATGGTACTGCGTCTTAAGACGCGGGAGAGTCGGTCGGCGCCAGGCCACCAGACCAGATCAATCCAAGACGGATCTCACCACCACGGGTTTTCACCCCAAGAAAACCCGACCATCGCGGGGTGGAGCAGCCCGGTAGCTCGTCAGGCTCATAACCTGAAGGTCACAGGTTCAAATCCTGTCCCCGCATCCAAGTTTACGACGGCCCAGCATCGACAGATGCTGGGCCGTTTGCCGTTCTACGACAGTGTAAAGTCCGACCTTTACTTCTATGGCCCAGCAGCTGTGGTGTCGAGAATCGCGGCAGTGTTAGCATCATCGCCGCGGAGACTGTCGCCCGTGCTGTGCCGGATGGCTACACGCTGCTATTCGTGCCCAGCTTCCACGCCACTCCGACGGAACTTTATCCGAATGCAGGCTGGGATCCGGTTCGTGACTTCTGGCCGATCGCGCTCTCTGCGGGCGCGCCGTATGTGCTGGTCGTACATCCCGCCGTTCCGATCCGGACCAATAGCGACCTGATCGCCCAGGCCTGCCAGAAGCCGGGAAGCCTCGCCGTTGCCTTCGCCTACACCGGAGTCGGAGCGGTGCAGCATCTGGGCGGCAAACTGCTCAAGCGTCTGGCCGGCATTGCCATCCGGCACATGCCCCTAGAGCGATGAACTGCGCAGCATCGCCGTACCGGGCGAGCGCCGCTCGCCGCTCCCCCCTTAGACACCCACGCCGCGAGAGGAGGGCTGGAGGCGTGCCCACCTTGAGGCTGGTTCGCTCTCGTCGCGTCGACCAAGCCGCAAGATTAGGTCGTCATGCGCCTTAGCCAGGGCCGTCCGGGAAGTCCTGTCCGACCGGGCCATGGCTGAACGCCTGGCGTCCGTGGCGCCGTTCCTCTGCCCGGCAGTCCAGACGACGCCACGCGCCTGATCCAGGTCGGGCGAGGGAGGTAGGGCGCGACGATCCGGGCGGCGGGCATCCGCCCGGATCAATGATCGATCCTGGAGAGAAGCGGGCTGTTCTATGCTGCAGTCTGCCCGGGCCGGCGACGGAACGGGTTGCGAATCTTGATTGTCTTGCGCGGCCGTAGCACCCGGCCACGCTGCCGCATGGCCAGCTTCGCCCCCTCTGGCCCGCGCTGCAGATGCAGGGTTCGCTCATGGAACGCATCCAGCCCAGGCCGGTGGCCGATCGAGATGAGGGCGCTCTTCGGCAACTCTTCCAAAACCAGCCGCATCATCGCGTCCTGATTCTCCTCGTCGAGTGCGGCCGTTGCCTCGTCCATGAAGACCCAGCGCGGCTTCTGCAGTAGCAGCCTTGCAAAGGCGAGGCGCTGCTGCTCACCCAGCGACAGCACCTGGTCCCAGCGTGCCTCCTCGTCCAGCTTGCCTTCCAGGTGTCCGAGGCCCACACGCTCCAGCGCCGCGATTCCGGCCTCGTCTGATACCGTCTCCGGCGGATTGGGATAGGAGAGCGCCCCGCGCAGCGTACCCAGCGGCAAATAGGGGCGTTGCGGCATGAACATCGTCGCCTCGCGCGGCGGCATGTGGATTTCGCCACTGCCCCACGGCCAGATGCCGGCGAAGGCGCGGAACAGCGTGCTCTTTCCCGTTCCTGATTCACCCTTCACCAGCACGCGTTCGCCGGCACGGATCTCGGCGGTCGCCTCGGCAATCACGACAGACCCGTTCGAGAAGGCAACCTGCACATCGCGGAAGGCAACCTTCTCTTCCTCGCCGGCCGGTCCTTCCACGCGCACAATCGTGGACTGGTCCGGCTCAGCCACCATTTCCTCGATCACGCGCAGGGATTCACGGAAGGAGAGCAGCCGCTCGACGCTGGAGCGCCATTCCGCCAGCCGCGGGAAGTTGTCCACGAACCAGTTGAGCGAAGCCTGCACCGAGCCGAAGGCGGAGCCGATCTGCATCAGCCCCCCGAGCGTGATCGCGCCGGAGAAATAAGAAGGTGCCGCGACCACTGTCGGGAAGACGGAAGTGAGCATTCCATAGGCGCTGGTCAGCCACATCAGCCGGCGCTGGCTCTTCATCAGGTCGCGTACGGCATCGGCGACATTGGAAAAAAGGCGCTGTAGCCCGCGTCGCTCATCGGCCTCGCCGCCGATCAGCGCGATCCCTTCGCTGCTCTCCCGCGCGCGAACCAGGCCGAAGCGGAAATCCGCCTCCTTGGCAGTACGCCAGAAGTTCAGTGCCACCATTGGCCGACCGACGAGATAGGTCAGGCCCGAGCCGATGATCGCGTAGATCAGCGCCGCCCAGACCATGTAGCCCGGGATCGTGATCGCATGCCCGAAGATCGTCAGGCTGAGTGCGCCGGAAATGGTCCAGAGGATGCCGATGAACGCAATCAGCATCCCCGCCGAGTTGAAAATGCCCGTGGCGAAGTCCACGGCCAGATCCACCGCCAGGCGCGTATCCTCCGCGATCCGTTGATCCGGATTGTCGGCCTCGCCCGTGCGCTCCAGCTGGTAATGCCGCGCATCCGCCATCCAGAGGGAGAGAAGTCGTGCGGTCAGCCATTCGCGCCAGCGGAGCTGTACGAGCTGCTTGACGTAGAGCTGGTACACCGCTGTGATCATGGACGCAGCGGCCAAACCGAGAAACAGCAGCATCTGCCAGAGAAAGGCGTCGCGGTCCCGGTTCTCCAGCGCGTTGAAGAAATCCCGGTTCCAGAGATTGAAGCGGATCTGGATGCCGATCTGCAGCAGCGTCAGGGCCAGCAGCAGCAGAGTGAGCCATCTGGCGCCTTCCGCCCGCAGAAAATATCCGCCTGCTAAGCGGAGGAAGGCCCGGACCGCCCCGGTCTGAATCTGAATGCTCGTTCCCGAGTTCTCACTCACGCCCTATCTCGCTTATTCGGGGCCTCGCCTGCTCCGGGCCGCATCGTCACGGGCGTCACCGTGTCTGTTCGGCGGAGGCCGGCAGCGGCTCCAGCTTGTCCGGGGTTTCCCCGATTCGGTCGGCATCCAGTGCTTTGCCCCGTCCCAGCACTGTTGCCCCATGGCCTGATGCGGCGATGGAGTGTCCCGGACTCAACCGGTCACCGAGCGCTGCGGCGACACCAGCGGGCAGGCGGATGACCACGCCCTCATCAAGGATCGCGCCGATCACGTCGCCCTGTGGTGTATAGAGCGGCGCGCGAACCGTTCCGGACACTTGAAGCGGCTCGTTCGAGGCGCGGAACTCCGGAAAGGTCCAGGCGGGTCGGTCGACGAAGCGGGGCTGCATGCTGCTGTCCTTCGCCCAGGCCAGCATCATGATGACGGGCGCTCTCCGCGCGCGGATGCCGTAGACGATGATCGAATGCCCGGGTTCCACCGCCGCCATGATCCCATCCGCGACATCCTCGGGAAAGATCACCTGCGGTCCCTCGCGGAACAGCAGCCGGTCCGTTTTGCCCTCGGGATTGATGAGGTAGCGGTCCACGACACCGGTGAAGCTTGGAAGCTGTGTCGGGTCAAACCACAGGCGCTCAGTGCCCCGCCGGGACTCATTTTCCTGAGACAGAGCCGGCCCCGCGACGAAAGTCGCGAGGCCGGCCAGAAGCGCCGTGCGGCGTAGCATGGAAGCGTCAGATCCAGCCCCGGCCCGCGACCAGGGAGACCAGGAAGAGCACGAGGAAGATGACGAACAGGACCTTCGCAATGCCGCTGGCCGCCGAGGCTACGCCACCGAAGCCAAGAACGCCTGCGACGAGCGCGATGATAAGAAAGATGACGGTCCAGTAGAGCATTGAGCGATTCCCTTGAGGAAGATACGTCCCCCAGAACGTCGCATCCGAAAGCCGGTTGCCGCCCTGCCACGCACCGTTGCCGGCACGCTACACAGGCCGGAACGCAAGCTTATCGGACGGTCTGTCCGGAGTTCTGCGTGTCCTCGGACGAGGCCCACTCCTGCAACTGCCTCTCGGCTTCGTCGGGCCCGATTCCGTAGCGCTCACGGATGCGCTCCAACAGCAGGTCGCGGCGTCCGCCGGCCTTGCTGATGTCCTCCTCGGTCAGCTTGCCCCAGTCCTTGCGGATCCGGGCGCCCATGTTGCTCCAATCGCCTGCCAGCCTGTCCCAATCCATCGCATCCTCCATCTGCCCGCGCCGAAGCGGGCGTCACGGAGAGAAACGGGAGCGCGCCCCGGGCAGTTGCCCGGCTGCGCCACAGGGGGGACGGATCAGGCCAGCGAGACGCCGCCCGACACCGCTTGGTAGGTCGCGATGGCCAGCGCCACCGGCTCGAAGGGCTTGCTGATGATGAAGGCGGGCTCCAGCCGCTCCGCTGTCAGCAGGCGCTCGGGATAGGCGGTGACAAAGATCACCGGCGTGTCCTGCTCCTGCAGGATTCGCTGCACAGCCGAGATGCCGTCACCCCCAGGCCCGAGATTCACGTCGGCCAGGATCAGCCCAGGCCTCAACTCACGGGCCATTTCCACCGCTTCTGTCTCGCCACTGGCGATACCGACGACGTTGTGACCGCAGCTTTCCACGAGCTGGCGGATATCCATGGCGATGATCGGTTCGTCCTCGATCACCATGATATCGGTCGCCGCGACGGCGCGGAGCGCCTCACGCGCCTGGTCCAACTGCCGGTGGGCCTCCGGCAGCGGCAGACCAACGGCCAGCGCGGCGTCGGGCAGAGAAAGATCCTCCAGCGCGGTGAGAAGCAGGAGCTGGCGCTGTTTTGCAGAGATATGCTCCCCCGGCGCATCAGGCACCATGCGGCTGATGCCCGCGAAGAGCGCAATCGGCCCCGGCACCTCCGGCGGCAAGCCGACGCGGAGCGCCTGCGCCACCAGCGCGTCTCCGCGCGATTGGCTTCCAGTCAGGGCCCGAGCATAGCGCCGGGCGTAAGGCAGGGTACGAAGCAACTCCCCCTGCGTGGCGGCATTCATCCGTGATAGTCCTCCAACACCCCGCCCGGGCCGCCCTTATGGCTGCCCTGACCGGGTCTTCCACATAGGGACGCCGCGCGCCGCGTCGATGCGGCTCGCGGCCCCTCACTCGCCGGGTACAAGACGATCGACCAGGATTTCCGCCCGGCTCTTACGCGCCTTCTCCCCGACTTGCGGGCTTTCGCCCGCTTCTTGTCCCGCGATCCGGCCGCAGCCGACGATCTCGTGCAAGACACATTGTTGCGTGCGTTGCGGGCCGAGGATCAGTGGCAGCCCGGCACCAGCCTCAGGGCCTGGACCTTCTCGATCCTGCGCAATGCCTGGTTCGAGAACCGGCGCCGTGCCGCCGCGCGAAAGCGTGCCATGGACCGGGTCACGCTACAGGAAGAGATGCCCGCCGGACAGGAGCATCAGATGGAGATGATGGGACTGGCCCGCGCCATGGCGGATCTGCCGCGAGAGCAGCAGGAGGCGCTGGTGCTGGTGGGTGCTCTCGGATTTTCGAGCGAGGATGCCGCAAGGGTGGCCGGCGTGCAGGTCGGCACCCTGAAGGCTCGGGTTTCCCGCGCCCGGCGGGCCCTGGCCGCCCGCTACGGCATGGAGGAACCGCCGCAGGGTTAAAAATCCTTGTCGTTTTCGTGATCACTCCGGCGGTAACCGAAATCGGCGCCGGTGCATTGGTCGGGTGTAGTTCGAGCAGAGGGGAGATCCTTATGACCCAGACCGTTGCCGCCCGCCCGACCCATACCGCGGCCGATTTCCACAAGCTGCTCGTGACCACGCTGCCCCGGCTGCGCGTTCAGGCTCTGGCGCTGACCCGGAACCGGGCCGATGCCGATGACCTCGTTCAGGCCGCCGTGACCTCCGCTCTGGCCGCCAAGGACAGCTTCACGCCTGGCACCAATTTCGGGGCCTGGATGTTCCGCATCCTGCGGAACCGCTTCATCTCCGACGTCCGCCGCAAGCGCGAGACGACCGATATCGACGATGTGCCGAGCAGCGCCTTCGCCCGCCCCGGCGCGCAGGAGGACAGCCTGGTGATGCGCGAACTGCGCGGCCACCTGGCCCGCCTGCCGGCCGAGCAGCGCACCGCCCTGGTGATGGTCACCGTTCAGGGCATGTCCTACGAGGAGGTGGCTGCGGCGATGGACTGCGCCGTGGGGACCGCCAAGTGCCGCGTCTTCCGCGCCCGCCAGACCCTGCAGCGCTGGCTGACCGGCGAGGAGCGGGGCGTGGAGGCGCCCAAGGTGGCCGCTCGCAAGTCTGCCTCTTCCCCTCGGGCCGCGCGCCGTCATACTGCGCTGGATGAAGCTGGGATGGGGTATGCGACCCCTGTCTGAGGATGCCAGAGACTACGCGCAGGAAGAAAGCGACGCCCGTGGCAAAGACGGATCAGGGGACAATGAACGGGCGCGGCTCAGCCGCGCCCGAAGCTGCCTTTGACCTCTGGCTTCAGCGCGGCCTGCACCAGATGTTCGATGACGTGATGCGAGAGCCGATCCCCGAAGAGCTCCTGCGCCTGATCGAGCAGGATCGCGAGCAAGGCTGACGACAGGTGCCGGACGACTCGGCGTTATCCGGCCCTCCCGCGCGCGGGGCCCCGCGCGACGACGACCCGCTTCCGCGCAGGCAGCCCGCTATGGGCCTGCGCCTTTGGGCTTCCGCCGTGCTCGGCGGAATCCGCGGCCGAATGATCGTGCTGCTGATGGTGGCCGGCATCCCGGTGGCGGCCATAGCGGTTGCCAATGCCCTTCAGGATTACCGCGTCGCGCTGGATGAGGGCCGGCGCGCCGCAGAGGCCGTGCGCTCCCTCATGGCGGTGCGCTATGGCTCCGCTCTTAGTGCCTCCGAGTCGGTCCTGGCTGCCGTGGCGCGCCGCGACCCGCTCGCCGATGGCGGGCTTTTGGGCTGCGCGGCCCTGCTCCGCCGCGTGATCGATCTTCATGCTGGCGAGATTGCCGATCTGGCCGTCGTAACGACCGGCCAGTCGCCTCTCTGTGGCGGGCTTCCCGAGGGATATGATCCGCAACCCGTGCTGCGGGAGGCGCTGACCAGCGGCACTGCCGCCTATGGCGCCTTCCTGCCGGGGGGCGGCGGACGGGTGCCCGTGCTGCCGGTGGCCGTGCCAGGCTCAGGCAGCGGGGCGAGTTGGGCGGTTATCGGCCTGCTGGTGTTGCGCGACTATGGGCCGGTACCGGGCGCAGCGCGCCGCGAGGCCGACTCGGTTTGGCTGGTAGACCGCAATGACCATGTCCTGGCACCCGGCGGCACCGCCACGCCCGACCTTCCTCGGGATCTTCTCGCCCGGCTTGGTGAGAACGAACAGGTGGTGCTGGAAAAGGGGCCGGCGGGGGAGGTGGCCTATGCCGGTGCTCGGCTGAATCCCGGCCTGCGGCTCGTGATCGGCCACCCTGTCGCCGCCTCGAATGAAACCGCCCGCACCATCCTCATCCAGCGCGTCACGGAGTTGGCAACTTTCCTGGTCGCCTGCCTTGCTGCCATCGTGGTGGGCGCGGATCTCGCCATGGTGCGGCCGCTGCGGCTGCTCTCTATGCGCGTGCGGGGCTGGCGGCCGGGCAATGCCTTCCGCGTCAGTCCTGCCGGAACTGAGCCGCGCGAGGTGCGTGCCGTGGAACAGGCCTTCAGCGAGGCCGCCGCCGCCCTGACTCGGCGCGAGGCCGATCTGCGGGCCGCGCTCGAACAACGCGACGCGCTGATGGCCGAGATCCATCACCGTGTTAAGAACAACCTGCAGATCGTCTCCTCCTTGCTCAACCTGCAGGCCGGCCGCATCGGTGATCCGGCCGCCGCGGAGGAGTTCCTGGCCGCGCGCAACCGTGTGCGCGCGCTGGCGACGCTGCACCGCCATCTCTACATGCAGCATTCCTTCGAGGCGATCTCGCTGCCGGCCTTCCTGGCAGAACTCGCCAACCAGCAATTCGCCTCGCATAACGAGGCGCCGGGCGAGCGGCTGGCTCTGAAGATGGACGTGGCGGATATCGAGATCTCGATCGACCAAGCCGTCTCTCTGTCCCTGCTGGTTACGGAAGCCCTGGGCAATGCGGTGGAGCACGCCTTCCCGGAAGAGGCACGCGGCACCGTTTGGCTCAGCCTTGCGGCAGAAGGGGAGGAGGCGACGCTTATCGTGCGTGACGACGGGATCGGGCTGCCGGACCGGAAGGACCGTCCTCGCGGTTTGGGCCTGCAGTTGATGGAGGGTTTCGCCAAGCAACTCGGCGGGCAGCTTAAGGGCGGGCGTCTGGAACTGAGCGCTGAGGGTGGCATGGAAAAGGGAGGTGGCACGCAATGGACGGTGCGCTTCCCGATCCGTGAGAATGCCGCGCCCCGTGCGATGATGCGCTGAGCGCGGCGCCGATCAGTCTGCCACGGCGGCGACCTGGACCGTCTCCAGCGCCGTTCCTTCCGGTGCAAAGCTGGTAAGAAGGTGCTCCGCGCCGTTCAACACCGGGTAGAGCTGTGAATAGGCGACGGGCACGGCGATCAGTGCCGCCAACATCAGCATCATCATCATGCGACCGATCCGCATCGCGCTCGCTCCCACTTGTTATTCGCTTTGTTCACTGTTTTCGGGAACGCGGGCTATGGGCTGGCGGTTGCGGGCGACGCGTCGCGGTTCGCAACCCCCCTGCCGGGGGCGCGTTGCGGTCGGGACCAGGACATGTCCGAAGGAGGGACCCATGGCCGCGAACACCGAGGCAGGCAAGACTGTTGATGATGCTGCCACCGCCGTGAATGACGCCGCGACCAGCGCGGCCGAGCAGATCGCCCAGCTGCGCAAGCAGGTGGAGGAGCTTTACGCTGACCGCCAGAAGTACTTGTCCCAGGCGAAGAACATGGCGGAGGGTTATGCCGCCCGGGCCAGCGATGCCGCCCAGGTGCAATATGAGGCGGTGGCGGACCGAGTGCGGGAGCGGCCGGCTCAATCCATCCTGATCGCAGCGGCGGCGGGCTATATCCTCGCCCGCATCCTGGGCCGCTGAGAGGGACGCCGGCATGCTGCGGACCTTCAGCCTGGTCGGAATGGCGGCGCAGGCGGAAGGCCGCCGCCTGAAGGCGAAGGCCAGCGCCACGGCGACGAAGATGGGTTTCTACGCCGCCGCCGGCCTCATGGGCGTGGCGGCCTTCGTCATGTTGCATGTGCTCGGCTGGTACATCGCCCGCAACAGCTTCGGGCCGATCACCTCGGCGCTGCTGGTGCTGGTGGCGGACCTGATTCTGGCCGGTGTGTTCGTCTTCCTGGCCTCGCGCAGCACGACGCCGCGGGAGGAGATCGAGGCGCAGGCTGTCCGCAACGTAGCGCTGACCGGCGCGGCGCAGTCGGCTGTCAGCGGCTTCACCACTCAGGCGGCGCCGTTGATGGCGCTGGGCGGCATTGCGCTCGCCGCCCTCTGGCCGAAGCTGCGCGGCGGTCGGCGGCGCAGGTAGCCACCCGGGAACTACTGTCAGCAGGCACCTTCCCCGCCGGGGAGGTGCCTTTTTTATGATCTGATGTTGACTGCCGACCGCCGCGGTCGCCGCCTGCATCGGCGGACGCACCGGCACCCCGGATGCCGGTACCCGCCCCTTCGGCACGCTCCATGAAGTTGTTGGAGCGGCGCTGTTCAGCCGGCGATGGCGGCCCCCGGCGGCGACAAGGAAGCCAGAAGCGCCTCCATCTCCCGAAGGTTCATCGTGCCGGTCTTCTCCAGCACAGCCCGGATCTGGGCGCGAATAGTGGCGAGACTCACGCTGCGCTGGGCGGCCAACTCCTCGGCCCGCGTACCACCGGCCAGACCCGTAGCCACCTCCGCCTCGGCGAGAGTGAGTCCGAAGAGATCCTGCAGCAAGGTCGGAGGCGGCGCTGTACGGCCGAGCGCACGGAGCATGACCAGGGCCAGCCCCTTGCTTCGTCCCGGCCCCACCACCGCCGGGCCGGGATGCAATCCAGAAGGCAAGGGAGAGACAAGGAGGGCGATGGGAAATTTGCGGCCTTCCGGCCCTGGAGCCAGCCGGAAGGCACCCCCGGAACTGCCATTCAGAGCGACACTTCGCACAAGGACCGAGAGCCGCGCTGTCTCCGCCGCCCCCGCTAGCCGCATGATGGCAGGTCCGCCAGGCCTTGCCCCACTCCGGGCAAGCTGAATCGCCGTATCCGGCCCGCAGAGCCGGATCGCCGGGGCATTGGCATGGAGGACGGCCAATTCGGGATCGAGCACGATGGCCGCCACCGGCAGCGCATCGAGCACGCGGGTCTGGAGGGCGGCCGGCGCGCTGCGAAGCTGTTCCCGAAGCTGCAGGGCCCGCCGCAGATGTGGGGCCGTGGCTCCGAGGATCTTCAGGTCTCCCGCGTCGAACCCCTCCTGGTTCCTGGGGCGATGGAAACCGAGATTGAAGGTGCCGCCATCCCCGATACGCCCGACTGCGCCCACGACCCATTCCAGCCCGACATGCCGGAAGAAGTCGTTGTAGAACTCGAGGCTCCGAAGGACGTCCTGCGGGACGAGATCCTCTCCCCGGACTACGCGGACCGGGGGGCGGCCGGTCTGTAGGAGCGGGTGCAGGCGCAGCAGCCAGGGATCGAGGCGGTGATAGTAAAGTTGATAGGCCTCAATATCGGCCGGATCGAAGGACGTACCATACAGGGTTTCCATGCCGCGTTCCGGCCGGGGCGTAGCGAAAAGGACGGAAGTGGTTGCCCTGACTGCGTCACGGAGCGCCGTGATGGGCGCATCCCAGGGCGCCTCCCCAGCGGCGGCTGCATAGATCTGGTCGATGATCGGCAGGAGAGTTTCCATCAGCACTCAGTGCGGATGGGGGGTGTGGCATTTTTGCTTCGGATGGCTTCGCTGAACGGCTTCACACAAGCGATCCCCAAAACTGATGATGTTTGTCTCTCAAAAATGTGAGTTTTAGGGGTCATAGGCCGTGAATGGGCGATCTCACCATGCTCGACCAGACTTCCTGCCACCCCCGGACAATGCCCGTTGGCATGACCCTAACCAGGTCCGCCGCGATGACGATGGTCGGCGTCAATGACAACGCCGGACCATCCCCCGCAGCGATCAACATTTCGTATGCAGAACCGCCCGAGCCGCGCTGGGCGGGGCCTGGCATCATCCTCGCCCTTGGTGTTCGCGATGGGCGGCACGGGCTCGGCGCGGTGCGCGCCTCCGTTGGGCCGGAGATGGTGACAGGCGACGCCCTCGCGGATTCCTGCATCCTCATACGCCTCCTCGAACATTACGGCGCCTGGATGGGCTTCGAGGGGCAGCCGGTTTCCCTGCAGGCCGGCCGGTTCCGCCGCTTGCCGGTTCCGATCGGCCGGCCAAAAAAGGTGGAATACCGAATCGATCTGCGCCGCATCGGCCGCCGCGCACAAGCCCTGGCTGCGGACGGCACCATTCTGCTGGATGGACGCCCCGCTGCAATGCTTGAGGAATTCACCATCGCCTTCCGCAGTCATACGCCCGCGCCAACCGGCCCAGGCCGACGAGCGGGTGCTGACCGGGTACGGGATCCGGCTCCCCAACCCTGGTGACCATGTCCTCTGGCCTGTCATGAGTCAGGGCCGGCGGATAGGGAGAGCGGCGATGTCATCCGCCGCTGCCCCCCCGTTCGGAAAGAGGAAGAGCGCCTTTCCATCCGCTTGCGCCAGAATATCGGAGCAACAAGAGACGCTCCCTGTCGCGCCGAGCGGCGGCCTGCGGAACAGCTCGGCCAGCGCCGGCGCAGTATCCCTTCGGCAGGATTTAGCGCGGCTCATAGCCAGCCAAGGCGACGCTGCCAGTGCCTGAGGCTGCTTCCAGCAGGGCCAATGGCTCCGTCACAACCGCGCGGCCGCGCCTGCGCCCAGGATAAAGCGCCGCGCATCCCTGTTCAGGCGGTTGGCCTCGGCATTGCGCTCCTGCGGCATGCCGTGTGCCGTCAGCAGCACGGCCCCCCAGGCAACAGTGTGAGGGGAGGAGGTATCCATACGGTGAGGCCAGGCCTCGGCACGGGCCTGGACCAAGCCGGAGGCCGTCATGCAGGCGAGGAGGCAGAGGAAGGAGCCCTACTGCCGCTGATTAGCTGGCGCTGATTGCCCTCGACGCCCCGCGCGGCGATGCTGCGAGTTGCGAGGACGCTCAAAGGAACGGCACCGAATGCCCGAATATCCCTTCACTGCCCAAGATCTTGAGGCCCTGCGCGCCTGGGACACCCCGACCATCTGCAACGCGTTGGAGATGGTGGCCCCGCATAGGCGCGGCTATGGCTTCACCGTGCGGCCGCTGGTGCCCGCCAACACCACCCTGCCGCCGATTTGTGGCCTGGCGCGCACCGGTACCATCCGAGCCGCCGCTCCCTCGGGGCGCGCGAAGGAGGTGGATCGCGCCGCCCGTATTGGCTGGTACGAATATGTTGCGGAGGCTGCCATGCCGACCGTCGTCGTCCTCCAGGATCTGGACGACACGCCCGGCACCGGGGCCTTCTGGGGCGAGGTGAACACCAACGTCCACAAGGCAATCGGTGCGCAGGGCTGCGTGACCAATGGGTCCATCCGCGACCTCGACATGCTCGCCCCAGGCTTCCAACTCATCGCCGGCGCCGTAAATCCCTCCCACGCCTATGTGCATATCGTGCAGTACGGGCAGGAGGTCACGGTGCATGGCATGGCCTGTCACCACGATGCGGTGGTGCATGCCGACCGCCACGGAGCGGTGGTGATTCCGCATGACGCCGTGACGAAGATTCCCTCGGCGATCGAACTGCTATCGCGGCGCGAAAAGGTGATCCTCGACCTCTGCGCCTCCCGCGACTTCAGCGTGGCGGCACTGCGCGAGGCGCTGTCGCGGGCGGACGAGATCCATTGACCGAGGCCACGCCCCGGCCGCTCACGCCCACCGCGGCCCGGGTGATGGAGGCGCTGTACGGCGTCGACATCTATGCCGGCTTCTCGCCCATCCGGGAACTGGACCTGCAGGGCTGGAATGGCGCCCATCCCGCGCTGATGCGCTCGGTGGGCGAGGTGCGGCCCGAGCTTGCTCTCGATCTCGGTGCCTGGAAGGGCCAGTCCACGGCCACTCTTGCGGAGGCCATGCGGCGGGTGCGGCCGGACTCTGCCCTGCTGGCGGTGGACACCTTCCTGGGCAGCGTCGAGCACTGGAACCGGGCGCGCAAGGACCGGATTATGGACAGTCTTGGCCTCGTGCATGGCTGGCCCGGCCTGTATTGGCAGTTCCTCTCGAACATGGTGCTGACCGGCCATTCCGAGCGCGTCGTGCCCCTGCCGCAAACCAGCGACAACGCTGCTGCCATCCTGGCCCGGCTGCGGCTGAACCTGGACCTCGTGCATATCGACGCCGCGCATGAATACGGGGCGGTGCGGCGCGACGTGGAAGCCTACTGGGCGCTGCTACGGCCGGGAGGCATCCTGATCGGCGACGACTATCCCTGGCCCGGCGTGAAGCAGGCAGCGGACGAGTTCGCGGCGGCACAGGGTCTGCCGATCGAGTTAAGCGGGCCGAAATGGATCCTGCGGAAGCCCGCGTGATCTCCGCGAGCCCGGGATGGGGTGACCATCTCCGGGCATCACGCTGACTAGGGCTGGTGAGTTCGCTCCTCAGCAATCAGTCGGCGTTGTTCCTTCGTTGGCCGCCCGGTCCTCGCGGAATTCATCCCGCACGTACCGGGCAAGGGTTGAGAGTTCATCCGCCACGCGAAGCCTCTCTGTCCTCAGTTCCGCAACCTGTGCTGCATCGGCCGAGGGGGAGGACAGGGCATCCTGTAATCTCACCTCAAGATGTGCCCGGTGCTGATCGAGTGACGCCAGCCACCCTGAGATGCTTTTGGACCAGAGTTGCTGCACCGACGCCTCCGCTTCCACGGTTGTGGCTTGATCAATACTACACGCAGGGGTGGTGATGGCGGGAAGCGGCGAGATTGCAACAATCTGTGAGAAGGTTGCCGTTCCACCCGATTCGGGCGCCGCAGTCCAGTTGGCCAGAGAGTGAGATTCGGAGCTTGCGCCCTGGTGGGCAGAACCTGCGGAGCCGCTTTCCCGCCCGTTTCTGCCCGCAACGGGCCATCTCGCCTGGCCCTGTTCATCGGCTCACGCCCTGCAGCCTCTGGCCTCTGTCGCGTGGGGGGCGTGCTCCTCGATCGGGGTGTTGCGAGGCGTGCAACAGGTGGAGGGAGCTTCCGGCGCGATCAGGACAAAACAGGTGCGGTGCAGCCCTCGCCACGCCGGCTAAACGATTGAACGCGCCCGTCCCGGATTTCGAAGATCACCGAGCAGTCTAAAAGAGCAGGCTGCCCAAAGCTGCCGAACCCCAGCCCCAGGCCGGTTCCGATGCCTACACCTCCGCCGAAGCTTCCGAACCCCAGGCCCAAGGTTGGCACCACCGAAGGGCCTGAGGCCGGACTGACGAAGTCATATTGCAGAAGCCGCCGGCCACTTGGGTCGTCATAGGTACGGTTTGGCACACCCAGCCCACTGATCACCTCGGCTTCGGGGTGTCCGACATATGTGCCGATCCGCTGGTCAAAGGCCTCCACCGTCGCTGTCGGTGCGCACCCCGCAATCAGGGATACGAGCGCGAGAAGGGGCACGGTTCCGAGATTGCGATGCATGCGTCTCATCGGCTGGGGTCCGGAGGGAGGAAGAAGGCAAGCAGGAGAACGCTTGCGCCCTGAACGGGGATGCGGTGGCGCTTGGAGGGCGCCTCGGTCAGCGGACCGGAAAGGCGCGCCGAAGCTTTCTGCGGCTGCTAGCAGGAGGCGTGTGGCGGTGAGAGTGTGGGAAAGTCCACCGACGTGATTGAAGCAGATCCAGTGAATACAAGACGCTCAGAACTGTGTCGCGTCCGCCCGGAATGGGTCGACCATTACGGCCATATGAACCTGGCCCCCTATGTCCATGTCTTCGACATGGCGACCGACGCCCTTTGGCCTTCGCTCGGCTTGGGCGAGGGATTCCGCGCGAGACATCTTGGCACCTTCGCCGCCGAGAACTGGGTGGCCTACAGGCGCGAGGTCCGGCTGGACGATCCGCTTTCGGCCGAGAGCGAAGTGCTCGCCCACGACGCCAAGCGCCTGCTGATCCGCCACCGTCTCTTCCATGCCGAGGCGGGATTCGAGAGCGCGCGCTGCGAACTGCTCTTCCTCTGCGTGGACCTCACGACCCGCCGGGTCTGTCCCTGGCCCGAAGAAGTCCGTTCCGGTTTCGCGGCCCAGCCGGTCGGTGCGCCGCCAGAAAGACTGGCCCTGCGGCGGTGAGGGGGACCGCCACGGGGGCATGAGGCGCCCGGCGGGGCGGCATCGTGCTTGTCATTTGGGCGCCGGCCGCGCCAGATCGGGCTGCGCGTTCCGATAACCGGGTTGACGCATGGGGCTCCCGGAAGGAACGATCCGCCCACGGAGGATCCCCCGATGAATGTTGCCCTGCGTCCCGATGGCCAGGCCCCCGCCGGCATGTCGCCGGAGGAGTGGCAGATCCGCTGCGACCTCGCGGCGCTCTACCGGCTGGTGGCGCATCACCGCTGGACGGACCTGATCTACACCCACATCTCCGCCCGCATTCCCGGCCCGGAGCACCACTTCCTGATCAACCGCTATGGCGTGATGTTCGGGGATATGTGCGCGACCGACCTGGTGAAGATCGACCTGGAAGGCAACGTGCTGGAGGACGAGCCGCAGTCGCGCAAGGTGAACGCCGCCGGCTTCACCATCCACTCCGCCATCCACATGGCGCGGGAGGATCTGATGTGCGTGGTGCACACCCATACCTCCGCCGGCATCGCCGTTTCCGCCCAGAAGCACGGGCTGCTGCCGATCAGCCAGCACGCGCTGAAGTTCTACGGCCACCTCTCCTATCACGGCTATGAGGGCATCGCGCTGGACCTGGATGAGCGCGAGCGGCTGATCAAGGATCTCGGCCCGACCAACAAGGCGATGATCCTGCAGAACCACGGCCTGCTGGTCGCGGGCCGGACCATCCCGGAGGCCTGGGGCCAGATCTATTACCTGGAGCGCGCCTGCCAGGCGCAGGTCGCGGCGCTGGCCGGCGGCTGCGAGCTGGTGCTCCCGCCCGAGGAGGTGCGGGTGAAGACCGCGAACCAGTTCAACGGCCCGCACACCCTGTCTCATGCACAGTTCGCCTGGGAATCCGCGCTCTCGCTGATCGAGGGTCAGGGCCGGGACTGGCGGTCTTGAGCGAAGCCCTCCTCCTCTCCGGCGGCCGCATTTTTCGCGGCCTTGCCGGAGGTTTCGCGGAAGCCCTTCTGATCGCGGAGGGGCGCGTCGCGGCCGTCGGCACGAAGGATGAGGTGGAGGGCGCAGCCCCCGCCGGGACGAAGCGGGTGGATCTCGGGGGCCGGGTGGCGATCCCGGCCTTCAACGAGGCCCATATGCATCTGCTGCCCTATGGGCTGGGCCTGAGCCAGGTGAACCTGCGGGCTGAGCAGGTGAGGACGCTGGACGAGGTGCTGCGCCGTATCGGTGAGGCGGCGAAGAAGGCGCCGAAGGGTGCCTGGGTGCTCGGCCGTGGCTATGACCATGGCGAGCTGGATATCGGCCGCCATCCGACCGCGGCGGAGCTGGATCGCGTTTCCCCCGACAACCCCGTCTATATCGTTCGCACCTGCGGCCATATGGGCGTGGCGAACAGCGCCGCGATGAAGGCGGCGGGCGTCGGCCACAACACGCCGGACCCCGAGGGCGGGGCCATCGAGCGGAAGAACGGGCAGCTCACCGGCCTGTTCATGGAGCGCGCCAAGCGGCTGATCATCGATGCGATGCCCTTGCCCTCCGAGGACCACATGGTGGGCGCGATCGAGGCGGCCGGACGTGACCTGGCCGCGCGCGGCTTCGCGACCGCCAGCGACATGAATGTCGGCATGACCGCCGGGCTGCACGAGATCGCCGCCTATCGCCGCGCCCTGGCCGAGGGGCGGCTGATGCAGCGCATGTGGCAGGTGCTGGCCGGCAATCCCGAGGGCATCGCCGAGGCCGCCTGGAACGAGGGGCTGCGCCCCGACCACACCGACGACATGCTGGCCTGGGGCGCCGTGAAGGTGTTCGGCGATGGCTCGGCGGGTGGCCTGACAGCCGCCTTCTTCGATCCTTATCTGGCCAGCGCGGGCGGCGGCACCGGCATCTTCTGCTTCCCCGACGAGGCGATGCACCGGCTGCTGGCGCTGTATCACCGCCAAGGCTGGCAGTTGGATATCCACGCCATTGGCGATGCCGCCATCGAGCAGGTGCTGGTGGGCATGGAGAAGGCCGGGGAGGGGGATGCGCCGCTCGCCGGCCGCCGCCACCGCATCGAGCATTGCGGCTTCCTGAACGCCGATCAGCGCCGGCGGATGAAGGCCAACGGCATCATCCCCGTGCCTCAGCCGGTCTTCATGTACGAGTTCGGTGATCTCTACGTGAAGAATCTGGGCCTGGAGCGCACCGAGGCCGCCTATCCCATGCGGACTTGGCTGGAGGAGGGGCACAACCCCGCCGCTTCCTCGGACTGCCCGGTCTCCTCGGTGGATCCCTTCGGCAATCTTTTCACCATGGTGACCCGCAAGACGAACAAGGGCACGGTGCTGGGGCCGGATGAGGCGCTGACCATGGAACAGGCCGTGCATTGCTACACCTGGTGCGGCGCCTATTCCCAGTTCGCTGAGACCCGCCGCGGTACGCTGGAGCCGGGCATGCTGGCCGATCTTGCCATCCTTTCGAAGGACATCTTCGCCATCACGCCGGAGGAGTTGTTCTCCACCGAGGCTGACCTGACCCTGCGGGGTGGCGAGCCGATCTTCGACCGGCACGGCATCCTGCGCGCCGCGGCGGCCTGACAGGATGGGCCGTCACGCCGTCCAGCGTTTGCTGATGGCCATCCCCGTGCTCCTCGGGGTGGTGCTGGTGGGTTTCCTGCTGATGCAGGTGGTGCCGAGTGATCCGGCCATGGTGCGCGCCGGTCCCTCGGCCACGCCCGATGTGGTGGAGGCGATCCGCCGCGACATGGGCCTGGACCGGCCGCTCTACGAGCAGTTCGGCATCTATCTCTGGCGCCTGCTGCATGGGGATCTGGGCGTCTCCATCATCAACAACGTGCCGGTGGTGCAGGAACTCGGGAACACGATCGGCCCGACGCTGGAGCTGATGTTCGCCAGCCTGATCTGGTCCATCCCGATCGGCATCGCGCTCGGCACCATCGGTGCCTATTGGCGCGGCCGGTTCCTGGACCGGATCATCACGGCCCTCGCCGTGGCTGGTGGCTCTATTCCCGTCTTTTTCCTCGGGCTGCTGCTGATCTGGTATGTGGGCTTCCAGCTCCAGCTCCTGCCCTTCACTGGCCGCGCGGGCCCGATCTGGACCAAGGAAGGGCTGACGGCGATCATCCTTCCGGCCCTGGCGCTGGGCGGCTCCTTCATTGGGCCGGTGGCGCGCATGACCCGCACCGCCGTGCTGGACGTGCTGGGCGTGGAGCATGTCCGCACCGCCCGCGCGAAGGGTCTGGGCGAATTTCGCGTCGTCACCCGCCATGCGCTGCGCAACGCTCTGATTCCCGTGGTTACGCTGATCGGCCTCCAGATCGGCTTTCTGCTAGGCGGCGCGGTGGTGACGGAAACCGTCTTCTCCTGGCCCGGCGTCGGGCGGCTGGCGGTGGGTGCCATTCTGTCTGCTGATTTCCCAATGGCGCAGGGCACGATCATCGTGCTCTCGCTTGGCTTCATCATCATCAACCTGGTGGTGGACGTGCTCTATGCCGCCCTCGACCCGCGGATGCGGACCGCATGAGCGCCACGATTGAAAGCCCACCCCTGGTGGCAGAGGCCGCGCCGCCGAAGCGCCCGGGTACCTTCGGGCGGCTGGTGCGGGAGCCGGTGGCTGCCGCCGCCCTCGCGCTGGCGGCCCTGATCATCCTGGCCGCGATCCTCGCGCCCGTGCTGTCGCCCACCGATCCCTTCGACAACGACCTGGCTCAGGCCATGGCGGCGCCCGGCACTCCTGGACTGCCGCTGGGGGCCGATGCGCAGGGACGGGACATGGTGACGCGTACCTTGTACGGACTGCGGCTCACCCTGCTGATGGGGCTCGCCTCCGTGCTGCTGGGCGGCGGCCTCGGCGCGGCGGTGGGCTTCGCGGCGGCCTTCTACCGGCGGCTGGATGGGCTGCTGATGCGGCTGATGGACGTGATGCTCTCCTTCCCCGCCATCCTCTTCGGGCTGGCGCTGGCCGCCATCTTTGGCCCGGGCATCCCGGCTGTGGTGCTGGCACTGGCCGTTGCCACCATTCCGCTGATGGCGCGCATTGTCCGCGGGTCGGCGCTCGCCATCATGGCACTGGATTATATCGAGGCGGCGCGTGCCACCGGCATGTCGGATGCCCGCATCATCCTGCGCCATGTCGCGCCCAACTGCCTCTCCTCCATCTTCGTCTTCGCCACGCTGCGCTTCGGGCAGGTGATCCTGCTGGGATCGGCGCTTTCCTTCCTCGGCCTTGGGGCCCAGCCCCCGACCGCGGAGCTGGGAGCAATGGCCGCGGAGGGCCGCAATTTCCTGTTCTTCGCGCCGCATATCGCCATCATCCCGTCGGTGGCGATCTTCGTGACGGTGCTGGTCTTCAACTTGCTTGGCGACGCGCTGCGCGACGCGCTCGATCCGAAGTTGCGCGTCTGAACAACAGAAGGGGGCGATGATGAGGACGTTTTGGGGCGGCATGCTGCTGGCGGCGTCGGCGCTGCTGCCGGGGGCCGAGGCCATGGCGCAGGCCGCACCGCGCGACACGCTGGTGGTGCTGCGCGAGATCGATGCGGACCGCTACGACCCGCAGCGCTCCGCCGCCACCGCCGCCGGCGAGGCGCTGTTCATGCTGGGCGACACGCTTGTCTCCATGGACTGGGACCAGAGGACCATCCGTCCTGGCCTGGCCGAGCGCTGGGAGGTCAGCCCGGACGGTAAGACCTACACTTTCCACCTCCGCCGCAACGTCACCTTCTGTGACGGCAAGCCGATGACGGCGAAGGATGTCGCCTATACTTTCACTCGCTGGGCTGATCCCGCGACGCGCAGCCCGGTGCGCTACCGCGCCGGCCAGATCGAATCCGTGCGCGCGGTGGACGACTACACCGTCGAGTACAAGCTGAAGGAGCCCTACAGCGAACTGCTCTACCAGCTGACGCAGTATTTCGCGGTCATCATCGACCAGGCCACTGTCGAGAAGCTCGGCGAGAATTTCGGCGTGCAGGGCTTCAACGGCACCGGCCCCTTCTGCTGGGCAAGCTGGACGCCGCGCCAGGAAATGGTCCTGACGAAGCATGAGGGCTATAACTGGGGGCCGCCGATCTACAACAATCCCTCGCCGCAGGTTGGCCGCGTGATCCTGCGCGTGATCCCCGAGGCAAACACGCGCATTGCCGCCATCCAGTCGGGGCAGGGCGACGTGATTGGCGGCGGCTCGATCCCGTATTTCGCCGTCGACGTGCTCAAGCGTGTGCCGACCGTGCGGATGCAGCAGCAGCCAATCTACTTCTATGACATCTTCATCGGCTTCCGCGTGAACCACTCGGTGACCAGCGATCCGGCCATCCGCCGCGCCGCGAACCTCGCCGTCAACAAGGAGGCCATCACCCGCGCCGTCACCTTCGGCCAGGGCGCCCCGGCAACGGAGATGATCAACCCGGCCGCGTTGGACGCAGACCCGGAGGCGGGGCGGATGATCCCGCGCTACAATCCGGACGAGGCCAAGAAGGTGCTCGACGAGGCCGGCTGGGCGATGGGATCGGACGGTGTCCGCGTGAAGGACGGGCAGCGCGCCTCCATCCTGATCTATGGCCTGCAGCAGCAGGTTAACAGCAGCATGCTGCAAGCCGTGCAGGCCGATCTTCGCCGCATCGGCATCGAGTTGCGCGTACAGCTCTGGGACGCGACGGTTGGCTGGGGCAAGCTGGCGACGCAGGAATTCGACGCCTTCACGATCAGCTATCCCTATGTCTCCGCCACCGACGCATTGTCGCTGTACTTCTCCTCCGCCAATCGGCCGACGCCGAACCGGATGAACTGGAACGATCCGGAGACCGACGCACTGCTCGACCAGGCAAAGAAGGCCATTGATCCCGCGGCGCGTGCCGAGGCGATCGGAAAGCTGCAACGCCGGCTGGCCGAGGCGAATGTCTGGATCCCGATGATCCGCACGCCGATGTGGGTTGCCTCCTCCCAGCGCGTAGAGGGTGTGCGGCCGCACGGCATCTACGGCGTGCCGCTCTATAAGGGCCTCGACATCCGCCTGACGCGATAGGCGCAACAAGGGTGGCCGCCTGGGGCGGCCACCCGCCATCTTTCGGGGGACGAGCCATGACCACCACCGTGATCCGCGACGCCGACATCGTCGTCGCCTGGGATCCGTCGGCAAAGCAGCATGTCTATCTGACGAATGCCGATGTCGCCTTCCAGGGCGGCACGATCACCTATGTCGGCCGCGCCTATACCGGTCCGGCGGAGGAGGAGATCGCCGGGCGCGGGCTGATGGTCATGCCGGGGCTGGTGAACATCCACTCCCACCCGTCATCGGAGCCGATGAACAAGGGGCTGATCGATGAGATCGGCTCTCCCGGCCTCTACAATTCCTCGCTCTACGAATACATGCCGATCTTCCGTGCCGATGCGGAAGCGGTGCCCCACTGCGTGCGCGTGGCGCTGAGCGAGTTGCTGCTCTCCGGCGTGACCACCGTCGCCGATCTCTCCATGGCGCATCCGGGCTGGCTGGACCTTCTGGCGGAATCCGGCATGCGCGTCTGCATCGCGCCCATGTTCAAATCGGCACGCTGGTACACGAAGAACGGCCATGCCGTGGAGTATGAGTGGGATGAGGCCGCCGGTGAGAAGGCCATGGCCGAGGCCCTGTCCCTCATTGACCGTGCGGAGCAGCATGAAAGCGGCCGTCTGTTCGGTATGGTCGTGCCCGCCCAGATCGACACCTGCGCCCCGGGACTGCTGCGCGAGAGCAGCGAGGAAGCCAAGGCGCGCGGCCTGTCCTGGCAGATCCATGCCGCGCAATCCGTGGTGGAGTTCCATGAGATCACCCGCCGCCATGGCTACACGCCAATCGGCTGGCTGGACTCCATGGGCCTGTTGAACGACCGCGCAATCATCGGCCACGGCATCTTCCTGGACGATCATCCCTCGACCCAGTGGCACACCAACACGGATCTCGATCGGCTGGCCGAGACGGGCACCACCGTCGCTCATTGCCCCACTGTTTTCGCGCGGCGCGGCATCACCCTGAAGAATTTCGGCCGCTACAAGCGCCGTGGCGTGAATATGGGCCTGGGCACGGACACTTATCCGCATAACATGCTCGATGAGATGCGGCTGGTCGGCTATCTCGCCCGCACACAGGCCACCGACCCGCGCGCCGTTACCACCACCGAGATTTTCGATGCCGCCACTATCGGCGGCGCGAAGGCCCTGGGGCGCGACGATATCGGCCGCCTCGCTGCTGGCTGCCGGGCCGATATCGTGCTGGTGAATGCGGAACACCCGATGATGCGCCCGGGTCGCGATCCCATGCGAAGCCTGGTCTATGCCGCCGGCGACCGCGCGCTGCGGGATGTCTATGTCGATGGCCAACTCGTTGTGAAGGACGGCATGGTGCTGACCATGGATTACGAGCAGGCCGCCGCCCATCTTCACGAGGCGCAGAAGCGCATCCTGGATCGGGCGCCGTCCCAGGACTGGGCGCATCGCCCTGTCGAGAAGATCAGCCCGCCGAGCTTCCCCTGGGCATGAGCACCGATGCGCTCCTGCGGATCCAGGATCTCCGCACTGTCTTTCGCAGCAGCAATGGCGACATTGCGGCAGTCGATGGTGTGACTCTCGATGTGCCGCGCGGGAGGACGCTCGGCATCGTCGGGGAGAGCGGTTGCGGCAAGTCCATGCTGTCGCTCTCCATCATGCGCCTTGTTCCGCAACCCGGGCGGATCGCGCAGGGAAATGTAGTGCTGGAAGGGCGTGACCTCGCCGTCCTTTCCCCTGCTGAGATGCGGGCCGTACGCGGCGCCGAGATCGCCATGATCTTCCAGGAGCCCATGACTTCGCTGAACCCGGTGCACAGCATCGGCAATCAGCTGGTCGAGGCGATGCGCGCCCATGACCCGAAGGCCAGCGCTGCCGAACTGCGCGACCGTGCCATTGAGGCACTGCGCCGTGTCCGCATTCCCTCGCCGGAGCGGCGCTTCGCGGAATATCCGCACCAGCTCTCAGGCGGCATGCGCCAGCGCGTGATGATCGCCATGGCCCTGGCCTGCCGCCCGCGCCTGCTGATCGCGGATGAGCCAACCACCGCGCTGGATGTGACGGTGCAGGCCCAGATCCTCGACCTGCTGCGCGACCTTCAGGCCGAGACGGGCATGTCCGTCATTCTCATCACCCATGACCTCGGCGTCGTCGCGGAAATGGCGGATGAGGTGGCGGTGATGTATGCCGGGCGCGTCGTGGAGCGCGGCACCGCGAAGGATATTTTTGAGGATCCGCAACACCCCTACACGATCGGCCTGCTCGGCAGCGTTCCGCGCATCGAGGAAGACCGCGAGCGCCTCCTCTCCATCGAGGGCAGCGTGCCGCCGCCCTTCGCTTTCCCCAGGGGGTGCCGCTTCAACCCGCGCTGCCCCTTCGCCATCCGCGCCTGCACGGAGATCGACCCGCCCTTGCGCGAACTCTCCCCCGGCCACCGCGCCGCCTGCATCCGCGCGCCGGTCGAACTTGCCGTGGATGTCGCCGCATGACCGAAGCACCTCTTCTCGAAGCGATCGACATCACCAAGCATTACCCCGTGAGAAAGGGCCTGGTTATCGCGCGCCAAGTCGGCGCCGTGCGGGCGGTGGATGGCGTCTCCTTCCGCCTTCATCGCGGCGAGACCCTGGCGCTGGTGGGGGAAAGCGGCTGCGGCAAGTCCACCACCGCGCGCCTCGTCATGCGGCTGATCGAGCCCTCCTCCGGGGCTGTCCGCTTCAAGGGGGAGGATGTCACGAAAGTGGGCGGCGCGAAGCTGCGTGCCTTGCGCCGGCACCTCCAGATCGTCTTCCAGGATCCCTATGCCAGCCTCAACCCGCGTCTGACGGTGGCGGATGCGATCGCCGAGCCGATGGCGGTGCATGGCATCGGCGACGCCGCCTCCCGCCGGGCGCGCGTGCAGGAACTGCTGCGCCTGACCGGGCTGCGCGCCTTTCATGCTGACCGGTACCCGCATGAATTCTCCGGCGGCCAACGCCAGCGCATCGGCATCGCCCGCGCGCTCGCCGTGGAGCCGGAGGTGGTGGTCTGCGACGAGCCAGTTTCCGCGCTGGACGTTTCCATCCAGGCGCAGGTGGTGAACCTGCTGGGCGATCTGCAGCAACGGCTTGGCCTATCCTACCTCTTCATCGCGCATGACCTCGCGGTGGTGAAGCATGTCGCTGACCGCGTGGCGGTGATGTATCTCGGCCGCATCGTCGAGGTGGCGCCCAAGCACACGCTCTTCTCCGATCCGCGCCATCCCTATACGCGCGCACTTCTCCGCGCGATTCCACGCCCGGACCCCTCACGCCGTGGCCAGGTCACGCCCTTGGGCGGCGATCTGCCCAGCCCGCTGAACGTGCCGCCCGGCTGCCGCTTCCACACGCGCTGTCCCCTGGCCCAGCCGATATGCCGGGAACAGGATCCATCGCTGCGCGAGATCGCACCGGGCCATACCAGCGCCTGTCACTTCGCCGAGGACCTCCCGCGCTTCGATGCGGAGGCCGGGGCGGGCGTGGCTCCCGTGGCCGCCCGCCGCCTGGCCGCTTATGCCGCCGCCCGTGCCTCGCGCGTGGTACCGGCCGCGGTGGGCTGACGGAATTCCCCCGTCCCGCTGCCGCGTCTATTCCCGCGGTTGTTGCGGGCGCCCGCGGATCCAGGCCATGAAGCGGGCGCCATGTACATCCCAGCAGCCTTCCGCGAAGACGACCTGCCCGCGCTTCACGGGATGATGCGCGCAGCGCGCCTGTCCAATTTCGTCACAGCCACGGCGAATGGCCCGGTCGCCACGCCGCTGCCCCTCTTCCTCAATGCGGAGGAGGGGCCTTTCGGCACCCTCTACGGCCATCTGGCCCGCGCCAATCCGCAATGGAAGACGCCACCCATCGGCGAGGCCATGGCGCTCTTCATGGGGCCTGACGCCTACATCACCCCCGCCTGGTACGCGACGAAGCGGGAAACCGGGAAGGTCGTGCCCACCTGGAACTACGTCGCGGTCCATGCCTATGGCCCGGTCGAGTTCTTTGAGGAGCCCGACCGCCTGCTGGAGGTTGTGACCCGCCTGACCAACCTGCACGAGGCCCCGCGCGCCGAGCCCTAGGCCGTGACCGACGCGCCCGAGGATTTCATCCGCGCCCAGCTCCGCGGCATCGTCGGCCTGCGCCTGCCGATTGCGCGGCTGGAAGGCAAGCGCAAGATGAGTCAGAACCGCAATGAGGCGGATCGCGCCGGCGTGGCCCAGGGCTTGGCCGAAAGCGACCGTGCGGGCGACCGCGAGGCCGCGGCCCTCATCCCGCGCTGAATTTCGCGGAGCGGCCCAGGCCCGGCCTTGCGTCCGCCGCTCCAGGTCTCAGGATGCGTTCCAAAGCAATCGGGAACGCGTCCATGATCGTCTCGCTCCTCGCTCCGCGCCTGATCCTCTCCGGTGGCGGCGCCGTCACGAAAATTGCCGAGGTCCTGGCCCAATTCGGCCTCTCCCGCCCCCTGGTGGTGACCGATCCCTGGATGGTCTCCTCGGGCACCGTGGATCGCGGCTTGGCCCCGCTGCGCGGGGCCGGGCTCGCCCCCGCCGTCTTTTCCGAAACCGTGCCCGATCCCACGGACACCGTGGTCGAAGCCGGCGTGCGGGCCTTCCGGGCCGGTGACTATGACTGCCTGATCGGCTTCGGCGGCGGCAGCCCGATGGACACGGCGAAGGCCATCGCCATCCTCGCCGCGGCGCCGGAGGGCACGCATATCCGCGCCCTCAAGGTGCCCGCCCAGGCCAATCAGGGCGCCGTGCCTATCATCTGCATTCCTACGACCGCTGGTACGGGGAGTGAGGCGACGCGCTTCACCGTCATCACCGACACGACGAACGACGAGAAGATGCTGATCGCCGGCCTCGGCGCCCTGCCGCTGGCCGCCATCGTGGATCACCAGCTCACCTGGACCGTCCCGCCCCGCACGGTGGCCGATACCGGCATCGACAGCCTGACCCATGCGTTGGAGGCCTTCGTCAGCCAGAAGGCCAACCCCTTCAGCGACGATTTCGCCCGCATCGCCATGCGGCTGATCGCGCCCAATCTGCGCCGTGCCTATGCAGATGCCGCGAACACCGGCGGTGCCCGTGATGAGGAAGCGCGCGAGGCGATGATGCGTGGCGCGACCCTGGCGGGCCTCGCCTTCTCCAACGCCTCTGTCGCGCTGGTGCATGGCATGTCGCGCCCCATCGGCGCGCATTTCCACGTGCCGCACGGCCTGTCCAACGCCATGCTGCTGCCCGCGGTCACGCGCTTCGGCCTGAACGCCGCCCTGCCGCGCTATGCCGAGGCCGCGCGCGTCATGGGCCTGGCCTCGGAAGCGGAGGACGACCAGTCCGCCGCCACTCGCCTGGTGGAGGAACTGGAAGCCCTGAACCGCGAGCTGAAGGTTCCCACCCCCGCCGCCTATGGCATTGAGGCCGCGAAATGGGACGGGCTACTGGAGACCATGGCCGCCCAGGCCCTCGCCTCCGGCAGCCCCGCCAACAACCCGCGCGTGCCCGACGCCGCCGAAATCATAGCGCTGTATCGCGAGGTCTATGCCTGACCCACGTGCTGCGGCCTATGAGGTAACGGCTCCGGGAAGCCTCAGCCCACAGGCCTTCCATCAGCCTCCCTCGAGCCGCCGCGCGCCGCGCCAGGCCGCCATCCAGGCGGGCAGCGCTGCGGCCGGTAGAGGGCGGCCCACCGCATAGCCCTGGGCGTGGTCCACACCGGCCCAGGCCAGTGCTTGCCAGATGCCGGCGCCGCTAACGCCCTCTGCTGTCACGAGCATGCCCCGCTGGTGGGCGATGGTCACGAGCCGTTCCATCTCTGCCCGCGCACGGCGGCTGCGAACGAGAGCACTGATCAGGAAGCGGTCGAGCTTCAGCCCCGTAAAAGGCAGATCCAGCAGGATGTCCCGGTTCTCCGCCAGGCTCATATCGTCGATCCAGACAGGGTGGCCCGCCTGCCGCAGCCGGATCAGGGCGCGGCGTAGCGCCAGCGGATCGCGCACCGGCGTGGTCTCGGTCAGCTCGATCCCGATGGTCGCTGGCCGCAGGCGCTCCTCCCGGCACAGACTTTCAAGCCAGAGGCCCGTATCCCGCCGCAGCAGCACCTCCAGTGGCAGGTTGATCGAAACCGGCAGGGCGAGGCCAGGGCGCAGGGCCCGCATATCGGCGGCGGCTATTCGCCCAACGGCGCGGGTCAGGGCCAGGGCCAGCCCGCAGCGCTCCGCCATCGGCACGAAGGAGTCCGGGCTCA
The DNA here is from genome assembly GCF_049629625.1 of Roseomonas chloroacetimidivorans. Taxonomy (NCBI): domain Bacteria; kingdom Pseudomonadati; phylum Pseudomonadota; class Alphaproteobacteria; order Acetobacterales; family Roseomonadaceae; genus Roseomonas; species Roseomonas chloroacetimidivorans. The sequence continues at coordinate 27,891 of NZ_JBNBZS010000003.1, forward strand.
TCGGCGTCGTGCCGAGGCGTCCGTCAGGGCGCAACCAGCGCACCAGCCCTTCCACACCAACTGGCTGGCGGTCGGCGATCCGGACGATAGGCTGGTAGCGCATCTCTACCTCGCCGCGCGCCAGGCCCAGGCGCAGCGCCGCAACCTCCTCCGCCTCGCTGGGATCGTGGCGGCCCGTCAGGCGGCGTAGGGCGGTCAGCAGTTCCGTCGGTCGGTCCGGCAGCCCATCCCGGTCAATAACCAGGACCTGGATCGGGTTGAACGGGTCCTGAGCGGCCTCCCGCAACACCTGCCAGCCAGGCAAACCGGGATGGGGTTCGCAGATCAGGCCGAGCAGTGGTCTTCCCGGGCCGACGAGCCGCGCCATGGCCTCTGCGAGCGGCACGGGGCGTGCGGGCGGCGCGCCGATCCAGCGCAGCCCGTTCTGGATCAGGGAAAGAAGATGAGGGTCGCGCAGAACAGCGAGGAGCTCGCCCTCCTGGCGGTGCTGGGGAGAGTGGGCCCCACCGTCATGAACCGGTTCCACGGACACGGATGGGGCCTGCCATCTCTACGGAATAGCAACATTAGGGTCTGTATCCGCAACCCGCCAAGCCGGAGCCGCGTAAGGAGAGTGGCTAGCCTCCGATGACCTGCCAGGGCGAGGTTTCCCAGCGGTTGCGCAGGGTCAGCAAGTCCTCTCCGATCAGCGTCTTCCAGTCCGCCTCGCTCCGGAAATGCGGCAGGATGAGTCGAGCCTCAGCCTGGGCCAGGAACTCCGGGTCGGCGGCCGCGGCGGTCAGGGCCCGGGTGATTTTTGCCGCCATGGTAGGGGTCGTGCCGGAAGGAACGGCGATACCGCGGCGCAGCGCACCCTCCAGTGGAAGGTCGGACTCACGGAAGGTCGGCGCGTCGGGAAGCTGCGGGTGCCGGTCGGAGGCCGCGATTCCGAGCACCGCCAGTTTGTTCTCGCGAATGGAGATAAAGCATTCCGAGACCGTCAGCAGCGCGGCTGCTGCATTCCCGGCCACGGCCGCCTGGCGGGCCGCCGCCGCGGAGGGGAAGTGAAGTTGCTCCATGGGCAGCAGGGTGCCTAACTCAGCCCCTACGATGGCGGCGGCGCTCACCGGAGGCGGCAGGGCCAGGGGGCGCCCGTCGCCACCGGCGCGCAGCGTTTCCAGCTCCGTGCCCGGTGGGGCCACCAGTGCCACGGGTTCTTCCGTCACGGCGCCAAGGAAGCGCAGCCGATCAAGCAGGCCGGTCGCATGCCGCTCCACCATTCGCGCAATGATGAATGGGGTCGCGGCATAGGCCAGGACCGAGCCATCCGTCGCGGCGCCGGCCAGATCGCGCATCACCGCCAGCCCGCCTTCGCCGACCCGGTTCACGACCGAGACCTGCACCTCCTTCATGTGCCGCTCCAGGAAGGGAGCGAAGCCTCGGACCCAGAGATCGGCGCTGCTGCCGCCCGCCGCGCCGACCAGCAGCGTGATGCTGCGTGGCCGCGATGTGGGCGGGATGTAGGGAGCCGCAATCTGCGCCCGGGCGGCATGCCCACCGGCCAAGGCCAGGGGCAGGCTGCCGAGAAGGGCGCGCCGGGGGATCACCCGCGTGGCCTCGCGACTGGAGCCCCCGTGTGGGCCGCGGGCTTCGGCGTGGCCGGCTTGGCCGGCGCCTCCGTCCCGCGCCGCAGCCGGCGTTCGCCGAGGAAGAGCAGGATCGGCGCCGCGATGAAGATGGAGGAGGAGGCGGAGACGACGATGCCGAACAGCATCACCCAGGCGAAACCTGCCAGCGTGTCACCGCCGAAGAGCGCCAGTGGCAGCGCCGAAAGGAACAGCGTCATGGAGGTGCCAAGGGTGCGGTTCAACGTTTCGTTGATCGAGCGGTCGATCAGCTGCCGCAACGGCATCGCCTTGAACTTGCGCAGATTCTCCCGCATTCGGTCATAGACCACGACCTTGTCGTTGGCCGAGAAGCCGATGATCGTCAGGATCGCGGCGATGGTCGTCAGGTTGAACTCGATCCGCGTGACGGCGAGGAAGCCCACCACCTTCGTCGTGTCGAGGATCAGGGTGGCGATGGCGCCGACGGCGAACTGCCACTCAAACCGCACCCAGATGTAGATCAGCATCGCGCCAAGCGAGATGGCCAGCGCGATCAGCCCGCCCCGGAACAACTCGTCCGAGACGCGGTTGCCCACCGCCTCCGTCCGCAGGATGCGCGTGCCCGGCGCCACGCTCTCTAGCGCCCCGCGCACGCGGGAGACCGCCTGCTGCGTCGCCGCCTCCTCACCTTGAACGGGCAGGCGGATCAGGACAGTGGATTCATCGCCGAACTGCTGTAGCCCGACATCGCCCAGGCCGAGTCCGGAGACGGCGCCACGAAGCTGGCCGAGATCGGCGGGGGAGGGCGTGCGCGCCTCCATGATGATCCCGCCCTTGAAGTCGATTCCCTGCTCCAGACCGGGATGGAAGGCCAGCACGACCGAGGCCGTGGAGAGGATCGCCGAAACGACGAGCCCCGCGATCCGGCCCTTCATGAATTGGATCTGGGTGTTGTCGGGAACCAGGCGGAAAAGGGGGCGGCGAAGGAAGCCGAACATGATGGGTTTCCTTCTCAGACCGGCAGCTCGCGCGGGCGGCGCGCGCGGTACCACCAGGAGACGAGCAGGCGGACGAGGGTGGTGGCGGTCCACATCTGCACGATGGTGCCGATGGCGACCGTGACGGCGAAGCCCTTCACCGGGCCGGAGCCGAAGGCGAACAGGCAGGCCATGGCGATCAGATTGGTCAGATTGCTGTCCATGATCGTGCCGGAGGCCTTGGTGAAGCCGGCCTCCAGCGCCTGGATGGGCGTGCGGCCCGCCTTGGTCTCCTCGCGGATGCGTTCATTGATCAGGATGTTGGCGTCCAGCGCCGTGCCCAGGGTCAGCACGATGCCCGCGATGCCCGGCAGGGTTAGCGTCGCCTGCAGCAGCGAGAGCGCGGCCATCATCAGCATGAGGTTCACGAGCAGCGCGACGTTCGCGAACCAGCCGAGCAGCCCGTAGGCGAAGCCCATATAGAGGAAGACAAAGAGCGCGCCGGCGGCAAGCGAGAGCATACCCGCGCGGATCGCGTCCGCGCCCAGCTCCGGCCCGACCGTCCGCTCCTCCACCACCGTCAGCGGGGCGGGCAGGGCACCGGCACGCAGCAGCACCGCGAGGTCATTGGCGGTGCGGACGGTGAAATTACCGCTGATCTGGCCGCTGCCACCGACGATCGGCTCCCGGATCACCGGGGCGGTGATCACCTTGTCATCCAGCACGATGGCGAAGGGGCGGCCGACATTCTGGCGCGTCACCTCCGCGAAGCGGCGGGTGCCGACGCTGTCGAAGGTGAAGTTCACCACCCATTCGCCGTTGCGGCTGTCCTGCCCCGCGCGGGCATCGGACAGGTTGGCTCCGTCCACCTCCACGCGGCGGCGCACGGCGTAGCGGCCGGGATTTACACCGTTGCGATCCTCGCCCGGAAGGAACTGCACGCCCGGCGGCGGGGCGGTGCCCGCATTCGGATTCGCGTTCTCGTCCAGCAGGTGGAAGGTCATGCGGGCGGTGCGGCCCAGCAGGTCCTTGATCCGGTTGGGATCCTCCACGCCCGGAAGCTGCACGAGGATACGGTTCGACCCCTGGCGGGCAATCAGCGCCTCGGACACGCCGGTCTCGTCGATGCGGCGGCGCACGATCTCCAGCGACTGCTCCACCGCGCCGCTGGCCCGCGCCACGAGCGCGGCGTCGGACAGGGTGGCGGTCACGGTGCCGTCGGGGGCGGTGGCGACGGTGATGTCCGGCTCGGTCGCCCCGGTGGCGGAGCCACGGATGGGAACCGGAATCGCCAGTTCCCGCAGCTGCGCGGCGGCGGCCTCGGCCTGGGCCGGGTCACGCACACGCAGGGAGAGGCGGCGGTTGTTCGGGTCGCCCGCCAGGTTCAGGTAACCGATATTGGCGGTGCGCAGCTTGGTCCGGGTGGCGTCGACCAGGCTCTCCACCCGTTCCCGCACCACGGCGTTCATATCCACCTCCAGCAGGAGGTAGGACCCGCCGCGCAGGTCGAGGCCCAGCGAGATCTGCCGCGCCGCCCAATCGGGCAGGGCGGAGCGCGGCACCAGGTTTGGCACGCAAAGAAGCAGCCCCAGGGCGATGACGCCGAGGATCGCGGCGACCTTCCACCGCGCGAAGTACAACATGGCCCGGGCGGCCCCCCGTCAGTTTAGATGCTTCGGTTCAGAAGATGCAGTTCGGCAATATGCCAGGAAGGGGCGGAAGATGCGTCCCGGCCGCCCCCGATGCAACCCTGGTCGCTTTTTGCTACAGCCCGCCCGGTTTCTTCTGGGGATCGGCATCATGCGGCTTCGTCTTGGCATCCTGGGAGCAGGGCATTTCGGCCGGTTCCACGCGCTGAAGGCCGCAAAGGGCCCGCGCTTCGACTTCATCGGCCTGCATGACGCCAACCCGGAGCGCGCCGCCGCAGTGGCCGGGGAGGCCGGCTGCCCCTCCCTTTCCGCGGAGGAAGTGATCGCGAAGGCCGACGCGGTGATCGTCGCCGCCCCCACCGCCTTCCATCACGGCCTGGCCCATGCCGCGCTCTCCGCCGGCAAGCATGTGCTGGTGGAAAAGCCCATTGCCGCCACGCTGGAGCAGGCGGACGACCTCGTCTCCCTGGCCCGGGCCAAGAACGTGGTCCTTCAGGTCGGCCAGCTCGAGCGCTTCTCCGGCGGCATGCGCGCGCTGCGGGCAGAAGGCGGCCTTGCCGCCCGGGTCGGACGCCCCCTCTATATGGAGGCGATCCGCATCGCCCCCTTCCGCCCCCGCAGCCTGGATGTCTCGGTGGTGCTGGACCTGATGATCCACGACCTGGACCTGGCCCTGGCCCTGGCGAACAGTCCGCTGGTCGGCGTGGATGCGGTGGGTGCCAGCATCGCTTCCCCGACCATTGACATCGCGAATGCCCGGCTCCGCTTCGGCAATGGCGCCGCCGCCACCATCACCGCCAGCCGTGTCTCCCTGCATATGGAGCGCCGCCTGCGCCTCTTCGGCGATGCAGGCTACCTAAACCTCGACCACCTGAAGCGGGAGATGAGCTGGGTCCGCCGGGGGGAGGGGGACTCGCTGGAGCAGATCCCGGATTACGGGATCTCCCACGCCACCTGGGCCGAGAGCGACAGCCTGGAGGCCGAGCACGCCGCCTTCGCCGCCGCCTGCCTGGATGGGGCGCCGGTCGAGGCGGATGGCGCGGCCGGGCGGGCGGCGCTGGACGCGGCGCTGCGGGTGGAGGCGGCGGTCAAGGCTTCGCTAGCGGCTGTGACCGCCTGAGCATTCCGGAAGACCTCGCCTTCAGGTCCTTCCGCTGGCGCCCGGGTCCCAGGCAGCCCTCATCAGTCCGCGCTGACGCCGGCCGCGCGCGCCACTTCGCCCCAGCGCTTGTCCTCGGCCGCGGCGCGGGTGGCAATTTCCGCCCGCCCGGAGCCGACAGCCTCGGCGCCGAGTTCAGCGAAGCGGCGCACGACCTCCGGGTCGCGGGCAGCAGTCCTCACGGCTTCCTCCATCCTCTTGGCGATGACCTCGGGCAGCCCTGCGGGCGCGCCGACCGCCAGCCAGGATGATGCCTCGAAGCCCGGCAGGGTTTCCGCGACGAGCGGAAGCTCCGGCGCCAGGGGCGAGCGCTGGGCGCTGCTGATCGCGACAGCCCGCACGAGGCCGTCGCGCATGAAGGGAAAGGCGGTCGGGAAGCCGTCGATCATCATGGGCACGCGGCCGGCGATGAGGTCGCGCAGCGCCTCCTGATTGCCGCGGTAGTGGACCAGTTCGCAGCGGGTTCCCAGCCGCTGGAGCAGCATCTCCGTGGCAAGGTGGGGAATGACGCCTGCACCCGGTGTGGCGCAGAGCGGCGGCACCGCCTGCGCCCGCATCCATTCGCCGAGTTCGGCGACGCTCGAAACCGGGACGGAGGGATGCACCAGCACCAGGGACGGGAAGCGCGCGATCTCGCTGATCAGGGTGAAGTCGCGCAGCGGGTCGAAGGGCATGCTGCGGTAGATGTGCCGGTTGACCGCGAGCGGCGCCGCGAAGAGCGTCCCGAAAGTCAGCCCATCCGGCACGGCGCGCGCGATCGCCGCGGCGCCGATGTTTCCGGCGGCGCCGGGGCGGTTCTCCACGACAATGGATTGGCCCAGCTCGGCCTCGAGACGCTGCGCCAGAATGCGGGTGAGCAGGTCCGGCCCGCCCCCCGGCGGGAAGCCGACAATCCATCGGAGCGGCCGTTGGGGCCAGGATTCCGATCTCGCGGAGGAAGATCCCGTCGCGCTCAGCACGGCGAGAGAGGCAATGAGGGCGCGACGGGAAAGCATCAAAGCAAGTCCGGATTGATTTCGGGGGCAAGGGGGCGGGGCCGAATGCCCCGCCGAACCCGCACGGGTGCCGCCGTCATTCACTTCGGGGCACCGCTATGCGGGAGTCGCTCAGCGTTATGGCGCCCCGGCGAAGTCCCGGATCAACCGGGGGGCGGAGCGCCCAGGCCGGTCATACCGCCCTGGGGCTGCATGCTGCATCGGTCTGCATCGGTGTCAGCAGGCGTTCTGCCGCGGCACCCGCTCCACCTCCAACCCGAAGAAAGGCCGGAACCGCGTGCCCAGCACGTTGCCGAAGAAGGCCGCCACCATCCAGACCCAGCCATGCAGGCTGCCGGAGGCGATGCCGGAGAAATAGGCGCCGATATTGCAGCCATAGGCCAGCCGCGCGCCGTAGCCGAGCATGACGCCGCCGACCACCGCAGCAATGGCGGAGCGCAGGGGAACGCGGAACTTCGGCGCATAGCGCCCGGCCAGCGCCGCGGCCAACAGCGCGCCGACGATGATGCCGATATCCATCACGGAGGTGACGTCGTTCAGCACGCTGTTCTCCAGCGCCGCCCGCGCGGCCGGCGCGGAGAAATAGGGCCAGCTCGCCACGTCGAAGCCCAACGCCAGGGCAATCTTGGAACCCCAGAGCGCGAAGGCCGAGGTGATGCCCCAGGGCCGGCCCGACAGGGCCAGGGTGGCGAAGTTCAGCACCGCCAGCGCCACGGCGCCCGCCACCATCGGCCAGGGGCCACGTAGGAAGCGGGGCAGGCCGGAACGCGGAGAGGCGGTGCCGGGCACCAGGCGGCCATGCTCGCGCTTCTCCAGCACCACCGTCAGGCCCGCGATCAGGGCGAAGAGGGCAAGGTTCACCAGCAGCGCCGGCAGCACGCCCCAGGCGCTGACCATTGAGATCGGTGGCAGATGGGGCAGGGCCGCCCACCAATGCAGATGCGCTGCGCCCAGGGTGGATCCGAAGATGAAGGCCACAAGCGTCAGCACCATCCGGACCGAGCCGCCGCCCGCCGTGTAAAGCGTGCCCGAGGCGCAGCCGCCGCCAAGCTGCATGCCGATGCCGAAGAGGAAGGCGCCGAACACCATGCCGACGCCAACGGGCGAGACCAGGCCCTGCACAGGCTGCCCGAACAGCGAGCCCGCCGAAAGCACAGGGAAAAAGAGCAGGACGGCGATGGCGAGCATCACCATCTGGGCGCGCAGTCCCGCTCCGCGCCGGTCTGCGATGAAGACCCGCCAAGCCGAGGTGAAGCCGAAAGAGGCATGATAGAGGACGAGGCCGAGCACGGCGCCCAACAGATACAGGGCGGCCTGCCGGACATGGACCTGTTGCCCGATCAGCGCCATGCCGCCGGCCAGCAGGACGGCGGCGCCCAGGGCGGCTGCCGTCTGGATGCCGGGTGGCTGCGGTGCCCGGGGCACGGCCTCGAAGGTGGTTGCGGACATCACTGAGATCTCCCGGCGCGCGAGGGCGAGATCGGTTTCGCACGGACCGGCGTGAATTAATACCGAACCTCTTTTATTTCACGACAGAGCTCGATGCATTTCGCGCATTCCACATCCGCGATAGCGAAAGCTCAGCTCGTCCCGCTCTCGGTCGTCTTGTCGCTCTCGGCCAACTCGCGGAGCTCCCTGGAGCTGAGGCCACCCGGAATCGAGCCGGCCAGCGCCCCGTCACCAGCATCCTCATGCGCCTTGCGGGTTGGCGCTCCTCCAGCGGTGTGGGTCTCGTCCGTGGCCGAGGGCTTCGCTTCGGTGCCGGGCTTCTTCGCGTCGTCGCTGGTGCCACTCATGCTCCGTCTCCACTCCGGATCGCAGTTTCCGATCCGCAAGCAACGCCTGGAGGCAGAGGGAAGATGCTTGGGGAAGCGCGGCGAAGGCCAAAGCCGGGCCGGAAAAGCCGAACGCCAGGGGCTTGCGGCCCCTGGCGTCCTGAAACTGACAGCGATGTCCTGCTGCTGCGTCAGAGAATGGACTGGCCGGTCTTCCTCCAATCGGCCAGGAAGCTCTCGAGCCCGCGGTCCGTAAGGGGGTGCTTGTAGAGCGACTTGATCACCGCAGGCGGCAGGGTGGCCACATGCGCGCCCATCTTCGCGGCCTGGATCAGGTGGATTGGATGGCGGATGGAGGCAACCAGCACCTCCGTCTTGATGGCGTCGTAGTTCTTATAGATCTGCACGGTGTCGGCGATCAGCTGCATGCCGTCCTGGCCGATATCGTCCAGCCGCCCGACGAAGGGGGAGATGTAGGTCGCGCCGGCCTTGCCCGCGAGCAGCGCCTGGGCCGCGGAGAAGCACAGGGTCACGTTGACCATCACCCCGTTGTTCACCATATGTTTGCATGCGCGCAGCCCGGCTTCGGTCAGCGGCAGCTTGATGACGACATTGGGGGCGATCCGCCCGAGGTACTCGCCCTCACGCATCATGCCGTCGTAATCCGTGGCCGTGACCTCCGCGCTGACCGGGCCGGGGGTAATGTCGCAGATCTCCTTGATGACCTCCGCCATCGGCCGGCCGGACTTGGCGATCAAGGAGGGGTTGGTGGTGACGCCGTCGAGCAGCCCGCTCTCGGCGAGGGCGCGAATCTCGGAGACCTCGGCGGTGTCCACGAAGAATTTCATGATCTTGGTCCTGGAAAGCGCGGTCGGCGCCGCTGCGGGGCAAGGGATCTCGGAAGTGGATCAATAGCAATGGCGGAAGGCGAGTCCAGCGCCCAGCAGGCAAGCCTCGACGGCGGTCTCTTCGGGGATGGTCTTGTCTCCGCTCCGGCTGCCACTGTGAAGGGCAAGCGCCGTGGCGCCGCGCCCAAGGGGCCGCCCGTCCGCCGTATCCGGGTCCTGCTGCCCCTGCCGCTCGATACCCCGGGGGGCGGGGCCTATGACTACCGCGTTCCCAATGGCACGCCCCTGCCGGAACTGGGCAGTTTCGTCGCCGTGCCTCTGGGAGGGCGCGAGATGCTCGGCGTGGTCTGGGATGGCGAACCTGACCCGACTCTGCCCGAAGGCCGGCTGCGCGACATCCTGGGCATCATGCCCGCGCCCCCGATGAAGGAGGCATTGCGCCGTTTCGTCGGATGGGTGGCCGCCTATACGCTTTCCCCGCCTGGTGCCGTGCTGCGTATGGCGATGAGCGTGCCTTCCGCGCTGGAACCGCCAAGCCAGCAGGCCGGCTGGAAGCTCTCGCCAGCCGGAGAGGCGGCCCGGGCCGGGGCTCCCGGCTATCGGATGACCGTCCAACGCCGCCGCGTGCTGGAAGCCATGGAGCCCGGCGAGCCCCGCGCCGGCGCCGATATCGCCGATGAGGCCGAGGTTTCGACCGGCGTGCTGCGCGGCATGGCCGATGCCGGGCTGATCGAGCCCGCCCTACTGCCGCGCCCTCGCAGCTTCCCCCAGCCCGACCCTGCTCATCCAGGCCCTAATTTGCTGGACGACCAGGCCGCGGCCGCTGCCGTCCTGCGCGATTCGGTGGCGAAGCGCGCCTTCGGCGTTACCCTGCTCGCGGGCGTCACCGGCTCCGGCAAGACCGAGGTCTATCTAGACGCCGTGGCCGAGTGCCTGCGCCAGGGCCGGCAGGCTTTGGTCCTGCTGCCGGAAATCGCCCTCTCCACCCAATGGCTGGACCGCTTCAAGGCGCGCTTCGGCTGTCCTCCCGCCCTCTGGCACTCGGAGCTTTCAGGCCGGCTGCGCCGCGCCACCTGGCGCGCCGTGGCGGATGGGGAAGTGGGAGTGCTGGTCGGCGCCCGTTCCGCCCTTTTCCTGCCCTTCCCGGATCTCGGCCTGATCATCGTGGACGAGGAGCACGAGACCGCCTTCAAGCAGGAGGACGGCGTCATTTACCACGCGCGTGACATGGCCGTGGTGCGCGCCCGCATGGCGCAGGCCACCTGCGTCCTCGTCTCCGCAACGCCCAGCCTGGAAACCCTGACCAATGCCGAGCAGGGCCGCTATTCCGCGGTCAACCTCCCCAGCCGCCACGGTAGCGCCGGGCTGCCGGAGGTGGAGGTGCTGGATCTCCGCAAGGTTCCGCCGGAACGCGGCCGCTTCATCTCCCCCCCGCTGATCGAGGCTATTACGGAAACCCTGGCCCGGGGGGAGCAGGCCATGCTCTTCCTGAACCGCCGGGGCTATGCGCCGATGACGCTGTGCCGCACCTGCGGCCACCGGATCCGCTGCCCGAATTGCACGGCCTGGCTGGTGGAGCACCGCGCCCAGCGCCGCCTGCAATGCCACCATTGCGGCCATGCCGAGCCCATCCCGCAGCACTGCCCGGAATGCGGTGCCGAGGGCAGCCTGACGGCCATCGGGCCGGGCGTGGAGCGTGTGCAGGAGGAGGCTGCGGTGCTCTTCCCGGATGCCCGCCGCCTGGTCATGGCCTCCGATACCATCCCCGGCCCCGCCGCGGCGGCCGAAGCCGCGCGCATGATCCAGGATCGCGAGGTGGACTTGCTGATCGGCACTCAGATCGTCGCAAAGGGCTGGCACTTCGCGCATTTGACGCTGGTCGGAGTGGTGGATGCCGATCTCGGCCTGGCCGGGGGCGACCTCCGTGCGGCGGAGCGCACGGTCCAACTTCTCCATCAGGTGGCGGGCCGCGCCGGCCGAGCGGAAAGCCCCGGGCGCGTCCTGCTGCAATCCTGGAATCCGGAGCACCCCGTGATGCAGGCGCTCGTCTCCGGCAATCTGGAGCAGTTCATGGCCGAGGAGGCCGAGGCCCGCCGCCCCGGTGCCTGGCCGCCCTTCGGCCGCCTGGCTGCCCTGATCGTCTCCTCCGAGGATGAGCGCGCCGCGGACCGCGTGGCCCGCGATCTCGGTCTGGCAGCGCCGGGCGGGGAAGGGGTCCAGGTCCTCGGCCCCGCCCCCGCGCCGCTGGCGATGCTGCGCGGCCGCCATCGCCGCCGCCTGCTGCTGAAGGCGCGGCGGGACGTGGCGGTACAGCCCCTTCTGCGCGCCTGGCTGTCCCGGGTGGAAGTGCCGAATGCCGTGCGGGTCCAGGTGGATGTGGACCCCGTAAGCTTCCTCTAGGCCGGCCAAGAGGCCGCGCGGGGCCGGTCCGCTAGCCCTGCCGGGGAAGGTCCTCGATGGCGTTCCGGGCCTCGGCCACCCCCGGGCCCTCGACGAAATCCTCCGTCGAATCGGCTCGGTCCACGAAGCCGGGAATCGCCGACCGCATCGCGGGATCGGACTCCGGGACGCCGTCTTTCAGGGACTCGTCAAGCTCGGCGCCCCGTCCAACCCCGGGCTGGACCCCCTCGGTCCAGCCGCCTGTCTCCCGCTGCCAGGTCGCACCCGGTGTGTTCTGGACCTTGGGATCAGCCATGGCCTGCGCTCCGTGATTGATCTGAAAGTTACCCGCAGACGCGGGGGCGTGGCGGCTGAAGTCGGCCACCTCGCCCGTCAGGCCTCAAGGCTTGCCGCCCGAGACGGCACCGGCCTCGCCGCTGCCCTGATCGGCCGCCTTGCCGAGATCCTCGCCATCCGGGGCGATGAAGCCGGTCGCGCCGGTGTTCATGTTCGCGGGATCGGAGGCCGGGAAGGTGTCCTCGACAGCCTTGTCCTGCTTGGCCGAGCTTGTGGCGCCGGGGTTGAGGTCAGAAACCCACTCACCCGTCTCGTCCCGCTTCTGGTCGGTCCTGTTCTTGTCCATTCTGGCCTCTCCCGGAGGGGTGTCGTGATCGGCCCGGCCGGGCGCTATGCGCCCGTCACCGGTCCCATATGAAGCGCCAGAGACGGGGGAGGGTTCCATCGGCCAGCGCGCATCCTATCTTAGGTTGTGTCCTGCATCGACCGGTGCCCGACAATACCGGCCAATACGGCATCAATTCCGCCTCGGTGCACCATTCTGTTGCGATCCAGGGCGGTTGCTGCGTCGCATTGCATCATGGTAAGGGGCGCGCGCCAGCGCCGGGGGATTCCCGGGCGTCTCGCGCAGGCCCGTGAAGCTCCAGTGAAGCCAGAGTGGCGGCAGCGGGAGCGGAGCGGGCCGCCGGGTCCTTACCAACCCCTCGAACGGGATCGCCAGTGGCCTCCGAAACCGCCGCCACCGACAAGGCTTTCGCTCCCAAGACGGGAGGCGTGGCGCAGCGCTACGCCCTCGCCCTGCTGGAGCTGGCCAAGGACACCAAGTCCGTTGAGTTCGTTGCCGACAACGTCGACAAGCTGGCCGCCCTGATCCGGGGCGATGCCGGCTTCCGCGCCTTCCTTGCCGATCCCCGGCTGGACGCCCAGGCCCAGCAGAGGGGTGCCTTCGCTGTGCTGGATCGCGCCGGAATCGGCGGCGAGGTGAAGAACTTGGTCGGCGTGCTCATCGCCAATCGCCGGCTGGCCAACCTGGCCTCCGTTCTCGCTACCTTCGGCACCCTGCTCGCCGAGCAGCGCGGGCAGCAGACTGCCGAGGTCACAACCGCGCATCCGCTGACCGCTACGCAGCGGACCCAGATCGTCGCCCGCCTCACCGAGGCCGGCTATTCCAACGTCCGGCTTGCCGAGACGCTGGACCCATCCATCCTCGGCGGCCTGATCGTGAAGCTCGGGTCCCGCCTGTATGACACTTCCATCAAGTCCAGGCTCCAGCGCCTGAGCTACGCCATGAAGGGGGCCGCCTGACCATGGACATCCGTCCCGCCGAAATTTCCGACATCCTGAAGCAGCAGATCGCTGGCTTCGACACCGAGGCCAACGTGGCCGAGGTGGGCACCGTCCTGACGGTCGGTGACGGCATCGCCCGTTGCTACGGCCTGCAGAACGTCATGGCCGGCGAGATGGTGGAGTTTCCCTCCGCCGGCGTGCGCGGCATGGCGTTGAACCTCGAGACCGACAATGTCGGCATCGTGGTGTTCGGCGATGACAGCCGCATCCGCGAGGGCGACACCGTCTCCCGCACCGGCACCATCGTGGACGTGCCGGTTGGCAAGGGCCTGCTCGGCCGCGTGGTCGATGGCCTCGGCAACCCGATCGATGGCAAGGGGCCGCTGACCGACGTCACGCGCTCCCGCGTTGAGGTGAAGGCGCCGGGCATCATTCCCCGGAAGTCCGTGCATGAGCCGATGCAGACGGGCATCAAGGCGATCGACAGCCTGATCCCGATCGGCCGCGGCCAGCGTGAGCTGATCATCGGCGACCGCCAGACCGGCAAGACCGCCGTTATCATCGACACGATCCTGAACCAGAAGCCGATCAACGCGCAGGGCGATGAGAGCAAGAAGCTCTATTGCATCTACGTCGCGATCGGTCAGAAGCGCTCCACGGTCGCCCAGCTCGTCCGCACCCTCGAGGAGCGCGGCGCGATGGAGTACTCCATCGTCGTGGCCGCCACGGCCTCCGACCCGGCCCCGATGCAGTTCCTGGCCCCGTACACGGGCTGCACCATGGGCGAGTTCTTCCGTGACAACGGCATGCATGCGGTCATCTTCTATGATGACCTCTCCAAGCAGGCCGTGGCCTACCGCCAGATGTCGCTGCTGCTGCGCCGTCCGCCGGGACGCGAGGCCTATCCGGGCGACGTGTTCTACCTGCACTCCCGCCTGCTGGAGCGAGCCGCGAAGATGGGTGAGGCCGCGGGCCTCGGCTCTCTGACCGCGCTGCCGGTGATCGAGACTCAGGCGGGCGACGTGTCCGCCTATATCCCGACCAACGTGATCTCCATCACGGATGGCCAGATCTTCCTTGAGACCGAGCTGTTCTTTAAGGGCATTCGCCCCGCCGTGAATGTGGGTCTGTCGGTGTCCCGCGTGGGCTCGGCGGCGCAGATCAAGGCGATGAAGCAGGTCGCCGGCAAGATTAAGCTGGAGCTGGCCCAGTACCGCGAGATGGCGGCCTTCGCTCAGTTCGCCTCCGACCTCGACGCCTCCACTCAGGCCCTGCTGGCCCGCGGCGCGCGTCTGACCGAGCTGCTGAAGCAGCCTCAGTATGCGCCGGTTCCGGTGGAGGAGCAGGTGGTGTCGATCTTCGCCGGCACCCGCGGCTACCTGGACAAGGTGCCGGTGAACCGCGTCGGTGAGTTCGAGAACCGCATGCTCGGCGAGCTGAAGGCGGCCAAGCCCGAGATCCTGGAGGCGATCCGCAAGGAGGGCCAGATCTCCGGCGACACCGACAAGGCGCTGGCTGCGTTCCTCGACGGCTTCGCCAAGACCTTCGGCTGACGCGGGAGGACCGGAGACACCTCCATGGCCAGCCTCAAGGACCTGCGTGGTCGCATCAACAGCGTGAAGTCCACGCGCAAGATCACGCAGGCGATGAAGATGGTCGCCGCCGCCAAGCTGCGTCGCGCTCAGGCGCAAGCAGAGGCGGCGCGGCCCTATGCCCAGCGGATGGAGCGCATGCTCGCCTCCCTCGGCGCCGCGGTGGCGGGCAGCCCCGATGCGCCGCAGATGCTGATCGGCACGGGGCGCGATCAGGTCCACCTGCTGGTCGTGGTGACTGCCGAGCGCGGTCTCTCCGGCCCCTTCAACACGAATGCCGGCCGCTTCGCGCGCGCCCGCATCCGTGCGCTGGAGGCCGAGGGCAAGACGGTGAAGCTGCTGACGGTGGGCCGCAAGGGCGCGGCCTATCTGCGCCGCGAGTTCGCCAGCCGTTTCATCGGCGACATCAGCTACCACAACGTCAAGCGCATCGGCTTCGAGCAGGCCGATGAGATCGCCGCCCGCATCACGGCAATGCTGGAAGCTGGCGAGTTCGACGTTTGCACGCTGATCTACAACCGCTTCCAGAGCGTCATCAGCCAGGTGGCGAGCGAACAGCGCCTGATCCCGGCGGCGCTGCCGGAGAATGACACGGCCGCCGCCCCTGCGGGCGAGCTGCCGGCCCTCTACGAATATGAGCCGGGCGAGGAGGAGCTTTTGGCGGCGCTGCTGCCGAAGAACCTCGCCATCCAGATCTATCGCGCGCTGCTGGAGAACCAGGCCGGCTTCTACGGAAGTCAGATGACGGCCATGGACAACGCCACCCGCAACGCCGGCGACATGATCAACCGGCTGACCCTGAATTATAACCGCACGCGACAGGCCAACATCACCAAGGAGCTGATCGAGATCATCTCCGGTGCCGAGGCGGTCTGAGGAGCCAATCCCCATGAAGAACAACGTCGGCAAGGTCACCCAGGTCCTCGGCGCCGTCGTGGACGTGCAGTTCCCCTCCGAGCTGCCCTTCATCCTGAACGCGCTGACCACCCAGGTCGGCGACCGCACCCTGGTGCTGGAAGTGGCGCAGGAGCTCGGCGAGCGCACCGTGCGCTGCATCGCCATGGACACCACGGACGGCCTCGTCCGCGGCACCGAGGTGGTGGACACGGGCAAGGGCATCTCCGTGCCCGTCGGTGAGGGCACGCTGGGCCGCATCGTGAACGTCATCGGCGAGCCGATCGACGAGCGCGGCCCGGTCCCCGCCGAGAAGTCCTACACCATTCACCGCGAAGCCCCCTCCTTCGAGGACCAGGCCACCGCGGCCGAGATCCTGGTGACGGGCATCAAGGTCATCGACCTGCTCGCCCCCTACCTGAAGGGCGGCAAGATCGGCCTCTTCGGCGGCGCCGGCGTCGGCAAGACGGTGACTATCCAGGAACTGATCAACAACATCGCCAAGGGTCATGGCGGCGTGTCGGTCTTCGCCGGCGTGGGTGAGCGCACCCGCGAGGGCAACGACCTCTATCACGAGATGATCGACGCCGGCGTCATCAAGCTCAACGAGAACGACACCGCCGGCTCCAAGGTGGCGCTGGTCTATGGCCAGATGAACGAGCCGCCGGGCGCCCGCGCCCGCGTCGCCCTCTCCGGCCTGTCCATGGCGGAATACTTCCGCGATGAGCAGGGCCAGGACGTGCTCTTCTTCATCGATAACATCTTCCGCTTCACCCAGGCGGGCGCCGAAGTGTCGGCTCTGCTGGGCCGCATCCCTTCCGCGGTGGGCTATCAGCCGACCCTGTCCACGGACATGGGCGCGCTGCAGGAGCGCATCACCTCCACGAAGAAGGGCTCGATCACCTCGGTGCAGGCCATCTACGTGCCGGCCGACGACCTGACCGACCCGGCCCCGGCCACCTCCTTCGCGCATCTTGACGCGACGACGGTGCTGAACCGCTCGATCGCCGAGCTGGGCATCTTCCCGGCCGTGGACCCGCTGGACTCCACCTCCCGCGCGCTCGACCCGCGCGTGGTGGGCGAGGAGCACTACCGCGTGGCCCGCGAGGTGCAGCGCGTCCTGCAGACCTACAAGTCGCTGCAGGACATCATCGCGATCCTGGGCATGGATGAGCTCTCGGAAGAGGACAAGCTGATCGTGGCGCGCGCGCGCAAGATCCAGCGCTTCCTCTCCCAACCCTTCCATGTGGCCGAGGTCTTCACCGGCACGCCGGGCGTCTTCGTGAAGCTTGAGGACACCATCCGCAGCTTCGCGGGCATCGTGGCCGGCGAGTACGACCACCTTCCCGAGGCCGCCTTCTACATGGTCGGCACCATCGAGGAGGCCGTGAAGAAGGCCGAGACCCTCAAGGTCGCGGCGTAAGCTTCATGGCAACCTTCGACCTCGAACTGGTCAGCCCGGAGCGCCTGCTCCTCTCGCGCCCCGTCGAGATGGCCGTCATCCCGGCGGTCGAGGGCGACATGGGCGTGCTTCCGAACCACTCCCCGATGATCGTCGCCCTCAAGGGCGGCATCATCCGGGTGACGGAGGACGGCCGCGAGACCGAGCAGCTCTTCATCATGGGCGGCTTCGCGGAGATCACCCCGACCCGCGTGACCGTGCTGGCTGACGAGGCCACCCCGGTCGCCACCCTCTCCAAGGCCAGCGCGGCCCAGCGCGTGGCTGAGGCGGAGGCCGCTCTGGCCGCCGCTGCCAATGACGCGCCGGAGGTGCGGGAGAAGGCCATGGACCGCGTGATGGCTGCCCGTGCCATGCAGGACGCCGCTCAGGCGGCGTGAGGGAAGG
The DNA here is from genome assembly GCF_049629625.1 of Roseomonas chloroacetimidivorans. Taxonomy (NCBI): domain Bacteria; kingdom Pseudomonadati; phylum Pseudomonadota; class Alphaproteobacteria; order Acetobacterales; family Roseomonadaceae; genus Roseomonas; species Roseomonas chloroacetimidivorans. Next base: position 45,175 of record NZ_JBNBZS010000003.1, read on the forward strand.
GGCGGAAGGCCCCGGCTCGTTCCGAGATGTTGCGCCCGAGGTCCCCGACCTCGGGCGCATCTCATTTGAAGTTTAGAGCTAAGAGGCGACAAGCGGGCGCGAGGGATTGAACCCGCGCGGGACTTGAAAGCGGCACCCCGGGACCGGCAAATGGGGAATCGGCTTGGCCCTATCCGGGGGGCGCCCCATCAGAAGACGGAATGCATGAAGCACTGGACCCTCGACCAGATCCCCTGGGACCGCTTCGACCCTTCCAAGGTCGATCCCGAGATCGTGCCGCTTGTGAAGGCCGCCGCGCTGGTCGAGAAGAACGGCGTCGACTACGCCGTCTACCTGAACAACGTCTTCGTCGGCGATCCCGACTTTCGCCAGGCGGCTGACAATTGGGCCGTGGAGGAGGTGCAGCACGGGGACGCGCTCGGCCGCTGGGGCGAGATGGCCGATCCCGGCTGGTCCTTCGATGAAGCCTTCGACCGTTACCGTGCAGGCTACAAGATCGATGTGAAGGCCGACGCCTCCATCCGCGGCTCCCGCACTGGCGAGCTGATCGCCCGCTGCATGGTCGAGACCGGAACCTCCTCCTACTACACCGCCCTGGGTGACAGCACGCAGGAACCTGTGCTCAAGCAGGTCTGCAAGCATATCGCGGCGGATGAGTACCGGCACTTCAAGCTCTTCTACGACCACATGAAACGCTATCTGGCTCGCGAGAAGCTCTCCTTCCCCAGGCGGCTGCGTGTCGCCGCCGGCCGTATCGGCGAATCCGAAGATGACGAGCTCGCCTATGCCTTCCATTGCGGCAACGAGTCGGCGAGCACGCCCTACGACCATGAGCGCTGCATCACCGGCTATATGGGCCGGGCCATGTCCTTCTACCGCTTCAACCATATCGAGCGCGGCATGGGCATGATCTTCAAATCCGTCGGGCTGGAGCCGCGCGGCCGCCTTTCCGACATCGCCGCGAAGGGTGCCTGGAAGCTGTTGCAATGGCGGCGCGAGAAATACCGCCAGGCCCTGACCCGCGCGGCGAACGAGAACGCTCCCGCGAAGGCAGCGGCCTGAGATGGCAGTTCCCCCGACATACAGGGCCGGGGGAACATCCCGGCGCCTTTTCGTCGGCAGTGCGCTGGCCGGCGCGGTCGCTGCCCGCGCCGGCGCCCAGCAGCCCACCGGCAATCCGGCCAACCCGCCTCCGGGCCTCTGGCAGATCGCGCGCGACCGTGGCTTCGGCTTCGGCGCTGCCGTGCAGGCGAACCTCCTCGCCACCGACAAGGCCTATGAGGAAGCCTTCACCCGGGAAGCCGGCCTGCTGGTGCCGGAGTTCGAGGGTAAATGGGCCACCCTCCAGCCCAAGGAGGGAGAGTTCGACTTCCGGCTGCTGGACGCCATCGTGCAATGGGGCCAGGCGCGCGGCCGCCCCACCCGCGGCCATGCCCTGGTCTGGCACGACTCCTTCCCGGACTGGGCGGTCCAGGCGCTTTCGCAGGGCCCGGACCGCGCCCGTGCCGTGATGGCGACCCATATCACCCGCGTTCTCACCTATTACCGCCCGAGGATCCGGGACTGGGACGTGGCGAATGAGGTGATCGCCGACCCCCCGGGCAGCGACACCCCCCAGGCCACAGGCGAGCTGCGCGACAGCCCCTTCCTCCGGGCCCTGGGTCCCTCTTACATCGAAACAGCCTTTCGCCTGGCGCGGGAGCAGGACCCGACCCTGCGCCTGACCCTGAATGAGTACGGGGTGGAAGAGGACACACCCTGGGCCACGGAGAAGCGCCGCCGTCTGCTCTCTCTGGTGCGGGACCTGGTGAACCGGCGCGTGCCGATCGATGCGGTGGGCATCCAGGCCCATCTACAGATGGACCGTCCCTTCAACCCGCAGGTCTTCGGCGACTTCATTCGCGCCCTGCGCTCGCTCGGTCTGTCCGTGCTGATCACGGAACTCGATATCCGCGAAGCGACCAAGGTGCCGGACGACTATGCGGCCCGCGACCGGCTCGTGGCCGAGCGAGCCGCCGCCTTCATGGGTGCCGCTATCGAGGCGGGAGTGAAGACCTTCCTCACCTGGGGCCTGGTGGACCGCTATTCCTGGCTGGTCAGCGAGCCCGGCGTGGCAAGGAAAGACGGCAAGCTGCATCGAGGCTTGCCGCTGGACTGGGAATACAACCGCAAGGAGATGTGGCGCGCCATGGCCCAGGCCTTCACCAGCGCGGGCTGACGGGCTTTTAGCCCGGCACGGCGAAGCGCGCGAAGTCCCGCGCCAGCCGCTCATAGATCGGCCGGCGGAAGGGGACGGCGATCGACGGCAGGTCCGACAGCGGGGCCCAGCGCCAGGCATCGAATTCCTGGTGCTTATCGGCGTCCAGGCGGATTTCGGAATCGTCGCCCAGGAAGCGCAGGGCGAACCATAGCTGCGTCTGCCCGCGATAGCGCCCGCCCAGCGCCTTGCCGACCAGATGGGCGGGCAGGTCATAGTCCAGCCATTCCGCCATCCGGCCCATCACCACCGCGTTGCTGGTGCCGATCTCCTCCGACAACTCGCGCAGAACGGCGGCCTCCGGGTCCTCGCCCTCATCCAGCCCGCCCTGCGGAAGCTGCCAGGCGCCGGACGCAGCCTCCCCGGCCGGCAGGTCGGCGCGGCGGGCGACCAGGACGAGTCCGTCGCGGTTGAACAGGCAGGCCCCGACATTGGGACGCAGCGGCAGAAGGGTCATGGGGCGCTCGCGTTGCGTGGGATGTCCTCGGGCCGCTTGGTCAGCGCGGTCACGGGCGCCAGTACCAGCCCCCGCGCTTCCAGCCCGGTGAACCAGGCGACCACGCGGTCCACGAGCACGGGCGAGGCATCGGCGGCAAGCCCCAGCGCCGATCCCCGATCCCGCGCGATACGCTCCAGCTCCTCCAGCCGGCGGTCGATCTCGCCCCGCGTCGCCGGCTCGTCCACCACCAGATCCACGGCGCGGCCCCAGGCGCGGGCGGGGGAAGGGGCGCCCGGACGCGGATCGATATAGAGCAGCCCCCGGCCCCGCAGGGCGTCCTGCACCGCGCCGATGGTCTCCGGCAGGGCAGCGAAGCGTTCCCCCCGCATCGGCCCGAGCGCGCCCACCGCCCCAACCTGTCCGCCTATGCGTGACAGCACCCATTCCAGCCGGTCCAGATTCTCGGACCGCGGCAGGGAGGTGAGCAGGGCGCGGTCTCCCGGATCATTGTTCGGGTAGTTGGCTGGCTCCAGCGGCAGGGCGCTGAGCAACTCCATGCCCCGTTCCCGGGCGAGTTCCAGCAGCGGGTCCGGCCAGGTCGCATAGGGGGAGAAGGCCAGTCCCACCGCCGGCGGCAGGCGCCGGATCGCCTCCTCGGAGAAGAAGGTGGAAAGGCCGAGATTCCCGACCACCAGCGCAATGCGCGGTCGCGTGTCCGTCCGGTCGAAGGGACGGGCATAGGTCCGGACCGGCGTTCGCCCATCCGGACCGACGCGCGGCAACGGCCCGTAGCGGGACGGTTCCTCGAGCGCTGGGTCAGGTGGCGGCGTGGGGCGGGAAGGGGGCTCCGCACGCGGGGGAGCGGCAGCGAGCGGCGGCGGCTCCGGCGCGCGTGGCAGGGCCTCGGCCCTGACAGGTGGCGGGGGCGGGGGAACCGGCGCCGGGCTGGGCGCCACGCTGGCCACCCGCTCAGGCGGGGGCATCGGCGCCGCGGCCGGCACGGGCTGCGTCACAGAGGATAGGGGAGCGGGAGGCTCCGCCAGGGCCGTTGAGACTGCCGGGGAGGGCACCGCGTTCGCGGCGGGGGGCGGTATGGCGGAAGCAGAGGGCGGCTGGGGCGCCAGGCCGGGCGTTCCCGGGCCCCGGCTTGCCTGCATCGGCGCACGGGTCAGCGAGGGCGGAACTCCACCCTCTGGTGGCCCCAGCCATTGCAGGGCAAAGGCACCCGCCCCGAGCCCGGCCAGGACCAGCAGCCAGAAGACGCCGAGCGCCTTCATCCCTGGCGTCGGCGTCCTGTCGCGATCAGCGGCTGGCCCGGCGCTGCACCGGGGTGGCCGCGATGCTGTGCAGCAGCCCGACCGCCTGCTGGAGCTGGTGATCCGTCTCCGGCTTGGTCGGGTCGAAGGCGGGCGCGCCCTCGGGCGGCGTCCGCTGCACCCGCTCCAGCGCACCGGCGGGCAGCGCCAGCGGCGGCAACGGCGCGGGTGGGCGGACACTGGCCCCCTGGGCCCGCTCGCCATTGTCGTTGCGCAGGGCGCGGTTCAGGTCTGCCTCACGGTCGCGGTGGCGGTTCTGCTCCGCATCCTCCCGCTGGGCCAACACCTCGATATCCGGCTGGATGCCGGTCGCCTGGATGGAGCGGCCGGAAGGCGTGTAGTAGCGCGCCGTGGTCAGCCGGATCGCGCCATTGCCGGGCAGCGGCATGACGGTTTGCACCGAGCCCTTGCCGAAGCTCTTCACGCCCATGACGATCGCGCGGCGATGGTCCTGCAACGCGCCGGCGACGATTTCGGAGGCCGAGGCGGAGCCGGCATTGACCAGCACCACCACCGGCAGGCCGCTGCTGATGTCGCCGGGGCGGGCATTCCAGCGCTGCGCGTCCTCGGGCCGGCGGGCGCGGGTCGAGACGATCTCGCCCTGGTCGAGGAAGTCGTCGGAAACCTGGATCGCCTGGTCCAACAGCCCGCCCGGGTTGTTGCGCAGGTCGAGAACGATGCCCTTGAGCCCGTCCCGCGCCTGGGAACGGAGGGTGTTGAGCGCCTGGCGGAGCCCTGACTCAGTCCGCTCGTTGAAAGAGGTCAGGCGGATATAGGCGATGTCGCCCTGCTCCAGCCGCGCGCGCACCACCTGCGGGCGGATCACGTCGCGCACCAGGGAGATGTCGACCGGGGCGGCCGTGCCCTCGCGCCGGATGGTCAGGCGGATCGAGCTGCCCCGCTCACCCCGCATCTGGTCCACGGCTTCCTGCAGGGTCAGGCCCTGGGTGGTCTTGTCGTTGATATGGGTGATCAGGTCACCGGGCTTCACGCCGGCCCGGGCAGCGGGCGTGTCGTCGATCGGCGAGATCACCTTCACATAGCCCGCCTCCTGGCTCACCTCGATGCCGAGGCCGCCAAACTCCCCGCGGGTCTGCACCTGCATGTCGCGGAAATTGCGGACATTCATGTAGGAGGAGTGGGGATCGAGCCCCGTGAGCATGCCGTTGATGGCGTTCTCGATGACCTCGCGGTCGTTCACGGGCTCCACATACTCGGCCCGCACGCGTTCGAAGACATCGCCGAAAAGGTTCAGCAGCCGGTAGGTCTCAGCCCGGGACCCGTCCTGCGCCCAGGCCGTCACCACGGGGCCGGCTACCGCGCCGGCCACGAAGGCCGCCGCCACCGAGGCCAGCATCCGTGCCCGGAAACGGGGCTTATCCGACTGTCCAGCAGAATCACGCATCCGTCAGACACCCCTCTGCCGCAGCCCAGCCGCGGCGCTTGAAATCCTTTGCCGCCCGGCCCCTGCCAAACGGCTACACAATCCGGAACCGGCATGGCCGAGGGGGCTAGCCCCGGGCCGTCCAGCTCCCGGGGTCCACGGCCCGGCCACCGCGACGTAACTCAAGGTAGAGGGAGGCACGCCCCCCGCCAAATCCTTCGCCGTTACCAAGTGTTCCCACCGCTTCCCCGGCCAGCACGCGCTGCCCCGTATCCGCATCCAGCCGGTCCAGGCCGGCCAGGACAAAATGGTACCCGCCGCCGCAATCCACAATCAACATCCGTCCGTAGGAGCGGAACGGACCGGCAAAAACCACCCGCCCACTGCAGGGGCTGACCACCCGCGCGCCGGACGGGGCGGCCCAGGTCTGGCCGGTGGCGCCGCGTTCACCGAAATCGCGCTGGACCACCCCGGCCACCGGGGCTCCCCTGGATGGGCGGGGCTGGCTCGCCGCCGCCTCCCGCGTCCGCTCGCGCGCTGCCTCGGCTGCCTCTCGGGCCGCATCCCGGTCCGCATCCCGCGCGGCCTGTTCCCGGGTGGCCTGTTCCCGGGCGGCGCGCTCGCGGGCCGCCTGCTCCCGCTCTGCCTCGGCACGCTCACGAGCCTCGCGCGCCTTGGCCTCCTTTTCCAGCTGCTCCACCGCGCTGCGCAGGTCGCGGGCCTTGGCCGCTGCCGCGGCGGCACGGCGGGTGGCGGCGACCTCGGCATCCCGCGCAGCCTCGCGCCGCGCCCGCGCCTCGGCCAGTGCCGCCTCGACCGCCACCTCCGCCTCCCGCGCGGCCAGGCGGGCGGCCGCCAGACGTGCCCGCTCATTATCCAGCCTTACCGCGGCGCGGGCGGCCTCCTCCCGCGCCGCCCGGTACTCGGCGGCTTCCCGCGCTAGCCGGCGGGCCAGGCCGCGCAGCACCAGCGCCCCGCGCAGCGCCTCCTCCGGCGGGGCGGGGACGACGAGCAGCGTTTCGGCCGGCCACAGCCCCAGCCGGCGCATGGCGGGGATCAGCGGTGCGAGCGCCTCGGCCCGGCGGGTCAGGTCGGCTTCCGCCTCGTCGCGGGCGGCCTGGGCGGCATCAAGGCGGGATTGCGCTTCGGCCAGCGCCTCCTCGGCGGCCACGGCCCGGCGGCCAGCCTCCGCCCGGCGGCGGGCCAGTGCCGCTTCCGCCGCCTCGGCCTCCCGTGCGTCACGGGCGATGGCGGCAGCCTCGCCCCGCGCCCCGCGGGCGGCCCGCTCTGCCTCGCCCAGACTATGGCGATCGGGCTGCTGGGCGGGGGCCAGGGCAGGCCATAGCAGCAGGGCGGCCAGCCCCGCCCGCATCAGCAAGGTTCCGCCGGCCGGCCCCCTGGAGATGCCCGGCGGGCGGTGGGGCGCGGCGCTGCGCCCGCAGCGCCTCACCTCTTCGGGGCTTCCATCAGGCTTTCGCCCGTCATGGCCTTCGGCTGGGGCAGCCCAAGCAACGCCAGCATGGTCGGCGCCAGATCCGCCAGCCGCCCGTCATGCAGCGCCGTGCCCGCTGGGCCGTTCACCAACAGAACGGGCACGCGATTCAGCGTATGCGCGGTGTGCGGCCCGCCGGTGACAGGATCCTTCATCATCTCGGCATTGCCATGGTCCGCGGTGACCAGCAGCGCGCCGCCCATGTCCCTGATGGCGGCGACGATGCGACCCAGCCCGGCATCCACCGCCTCGCAGGCCTTGATGGCGGCCTGAAGGCTGCCCGTATGGCCCACCATGTCCGCGTTGGCGAAGTTCAGCACGATCATGTCGAACTTGCCGGAGCGGATGGCGGCTTCGGCCTTCTCCGCCAGTTCCGGCGCGGACATTTCGGGCTTCAGGTCATAGGTCGCCACCTTGGGGGAGGGGACCATGATCCGCTCCTCGCCCGGAGAGGGCGTCTCGTCGCCGCCGTTCAGGAAGTAGGTGACGTGCGGGTATTTCTCGGTTTCCGCCATGCGAAGCTGCGTCATACCGGCCAGCGAGACGGTGGGGCCAAGCAGGTCCACCATGGATTGCGGCGGGAAGATCGTACCCAGGAGCGGATTCAGATCCTCGGAATACTCGGTCATGCCCAGGGCGCCGCAGAACTTCGGCAGGCGCGGACGCTCGAAGCCGTCGAAGGCGGGGTCGAGCAGGGCGGCCAGGATCTGGCGTACCCGGTCCGCGCGGAAGTTGAAGCAGAGCAGCGCGTCGCCGTCCTTCATGCCCTGGTAGCCCGGCAGGATGGTGGCGGGGATGAACTCGTCGGTCTTGCCGGCCGCATGGGCCGCCGTCACCGCCTCGGCCACGCTGGCGGCCGAACCACCCTCGGCCAGCACCATGGCGCGCCAGGCCTGGAAGACGCGTTCCCACCGGTTGTCGCGGTCCATGGCGAAGTAGCGGCCGGTGACAGTCGCGATGCGGGCGCCCTCGGGCAACTCGGCCTCGAAGGCGGGCAGGGTCGTCGCGGCGTCCTTGGGCGGAGTGTCGCGGCCATCGGTCCAGGCGTGGATGACGACGGGAATGCCCTTGATCGTGAAAATCCGCGCGAGGGCGAGGGCGTGATCCTGATGGGCGTGCACGCCGCCCGGGGAGACAAGGCCGCAGAGATGCAGTGTGCCGCCCGTGGCGTGCAGCTTCTCGCCGAGTTCGACCACCGGCGGCAGGCCGGCCAGGGTGCCATTGGCGATGGCGGAACCGATGCGCGGCAGGTCCTGCATCACGATCCGGCCCGCGCCAATATTCAGGTGGCCAACCTCGGAATTGCCCATCTGTCCCTCGGGCAGGCCGACGTCCGGGCCACAGGTCCGCAGGAAGGCACGGGGGCAGGAAGCCCAGAGGGAGTCGAAAGTCGGCGTATTCGCCTGGGCCACCGCATTGTCCGTGCTGTCCTCCCGCCAACCCCAGCCATCGAGGATAGCGAGCATGACGGGCTTCGGACGGGGCATGGGCGACCTCTCGCAGACTCGGCTCCCGGCGGCTTAACGCGGCACGGGCTGCCGGTCCACGCCGGGTTGGTCCGATCTGCCTGTCAGGCCCGGGCGGTATAGGCCCGGAACACTTCCAGTTCCGTCGCGCAGGTAGCGCCGGTGAAGCCGGCCTCCCGCATCGCACCGAGGATCGTCTCGGCGGGCACGCAGGCCTCGATCGTCTCCCAATAGTATTTCATCAGTTCGCCGGAACGGTGGCGCGGGGCCGCAACCCAGCACAGGGCCGGGATGATGGCCCCCATGTAGAAGCGCTCGATCCAATGGGCGAGGCGGCTCTCCGGTCGCCCGATCTCCAGGATCAGCACCGTGCCGCCGGGTTTCAGCACGCGCCGGTACTCCGCGAAGGCAGCACCGAGATCGGCGACATGGCGCAGCGCATAGCCCATGGAGAGGAAATCGACGCTGTCATCCGGCAGCGGAATCCGCTCCGCCTTGCCCTGGATCAGCGTCACGCCCGGCAGGGTGCGGCGCGCCTCCGCCAGCATCCCCTCGCTGGGATCGAGGCCGGTGACAAAGGCCGGGTCACCGGTGATCGCCACCGCCTGGCGCGCGACAAGACCGGTGCCCACCGCCACGTCCAGGACCCGCATCCCCGGGCGCAGCCCTGCCTCGCGCAGCGCCCGGCGGCGGTAGCCCGGCCCGGTGCCGAGGGAGAAGATGCGGTCGATCCGGTCGTAATGCGGCGCTGTCTGGTCGAAGAGGGCCCGCACGAAGCCCTCCCGCTCCTCGGCCGCCGCGTAGCGATGCGCCAGAACGGGGTGGGGCGCCGTGCCGGCACGGGTGGAGTCCGAGGGGGTGTCGCTCACGGTCTGCGGCATGGGCTTCCCCCTGGCAATGGCGGGCCCAGCCATCGCAAGGCGCGGCCCGCCGCGCAAGGGCAAGTCAGCTGGGAATAGAAAGGGCCGCCGGGATCATGGCGCGCCGGGAAAGCGGTGCGGCCCGGGTCAGGAGATCCGGCCGCGCCGGTGCCCCGATGTGTTCCCTCAACCCGGCCGCCAGCTCCGGTGATAAGGATGGCCGGCCCGGATGCACTGCGCCCGGAACAGTGCCTCGGCCAACAGCCCGCGCACCAGCATATGCGGCCAGGTGAGCTTGCCGAGCGAGAGCCGGTGATCCGCCCGCGCCAGCACCGCCTCGTCCAGCCCCTCCGCGCCGCCGATGACGAAGGTCAGGGGACGGGCCGCCTCCGCCCATCGGGCGGTCAGGGCAGCGAGGCGCTCGCTGTCCGGCATCTCGCCGCCGAGATCGAGCGCGACCACCAGCGCCCCATCCGGCAGCGCCTCAAGGATGGCCATGCCTTCCCGCCGGCGGATCTCGGTGGGGGCGCCGCGCGCCTCCGCCAACTCGCGCAGAAGAAGGGGAGGGCGGAGGCGGGCATTGTGATGCTCGAACAGGGCCGCCTCTGGCCCGCCGCGGGCACGGCCCACGGCGAGCAGCAGGGGCGGTTTCAGTCGCCCTGGCCCGGCTTGCCGCGCGTCCGGTCCTCGGCATCGGACAACTCGTCGGGGAAGTTCGGCTGCAGGTCCTCACCCGTCGTGTCGAAGGCGAAGCCGGCGGGGCCGTCCAGGGCCTCTCCGGGGGGAAGGATGGCACCGTTGCCATCGCCCGCCGGCCGGCCGTCGCCGACCTCCCCCATATTGAGGCGGTCCTGCGCATCCCCGGCCTGGGCATCCTCCGGGCCACCATCGACCATTGGCTCTCGCGGGTCGGGCTGCTCCCCATCCGGTCCGGTCTCATCGTCTGTCTCCGGACCGGCATCCACTCCGGCTTCGTCCGTGGTGTCAGGGCGGGCCTCCGGCATGGAGGACTCCTCCGGCGCAGGACTCTCCGGTCCCCACATGCGCTCCAGCGCGTAGTTAGCCCGCGCCTCGGGCTTGAAGAGATGGATGACCAGGTCGCCGGCATCGAGCAGCACCCATTCGGGCGAGGCCTCGGTGCGGATGCGGCGGATGCCCTGCTCAGCCAGCGCCTCCTCCACATGCCGCGCCATGGCCTCGATCTGGCGCTCGGCCAAGCCGGTCGCGACCACCAGGCGGTCGGCGAAGGCGGAACGGGTGGAAACGTCCAGCACCACCACATCCTCGGCCTTGTCGTCTTCCAGGCTCGCGACGGCGGCGCGCACCAGCGCCTCCAGCCGGTCCGGGCTCGGGGCGGCGCGGGTCGGGGTGGCCTTGCCGCGCTTCTTCGGCCCGGCCGCGGCGGCCCGCTTGCGCGGGGTGGGGGCGGATTCCGCCTCCAGCTCCGCAATGCGGGCGGCGTTCGGATCGATCGCGGCCTCAGCGGCCCGGCGCGGAGCGCGGGTCGGGGTCACAGGTGGCGCGGGCTCGGCAGTGCGGGCGCGCGGCGCGCGAGCGGGCGCCTTGGTAGCGGTCCGAGCGGGCGCCTTGGTAGCAGTCGCGGTGCGACCTGCGGCGGCGCGCGGAGCCGTCGCCGCTGGTGCCTTAGCTCGCGTCGTGGCCGGCCTGGTGGGCGCGGCGGGCTTGGCCGTGCGTGACGTCGCGGGGCGGGGCGCCGTCCGGCTGGCGGTGGCCTTCGGTGCGGCGGTTCTGGTCGCGCGGGCGGGCGTGGCCGCCGGGGCGGATCTGGTGCTGCGCGCCGGTGCCGCCTTCGCCGCGGGAGCCTTGGCGGCACGCGTGGGGGCGGATCTGGTGCTGCGCACCGGCGCCGCCTTCGCCACGGGCGCCTTGGTGGCCCGCGCGGGGGTGGACCTGGTGCTGCGGGCCGGCGCCGCCTTCGCCGCGGGCGCCTTGGCGGCCCGCGCCGGGGTCGGCTTTGCCGTGCGGGCCGGCGCTGCCTTCGCTGGCGCCCTGGTCCGTGCCGCCGGCGCCTTGCTGGACGCGGCCGGCATCTTCGCGCGGGTTGCCGGCGCTGGCTTGCGCGCGGGTGCCGGCTTGGCTGCGCGCGCGGCCGGCTTGGCGGGCTTCGCCGTCGCGCGACCGGCCGCAGAGGCTGGCTTGCGCGCACCAGCGCCACGGCTGGCCGGGCTGCGGGCGGGGCGGGTCGGTTCCTTCGGGGTGCGGGCCATATTTGGCTCCTGTGTCTCGTATCGCGCGGGGCGCGATGGTTCAGCGTATTTCGGCCGGCGCGTCGGGCGACAGCGCCGGGGTTACAAGGTCTGAATGGGCGGGCGAGGCCGCGGTTGCGTGTGCCCGCGAGGCCCGCAGCGCGCGAATGGCGGTTGCGCTGGCCGGATGCTCGCGGGCGGGCACCATGCACCAGCTCGCGTGGCCCGGCTGGCCACCAGCTTGCCCGTCCCGGGCATGGGATGCACGGCTCAGCAGCGCGCCGCAAGTCCGGCGATGCCGCCGCAGCAGCGACGCCGCCGCGCCGTGCAGTGCACGCCGTGTGTAGCCGGGGCGGGGCAGCACCGCCATATGCGTGTTCTGCGCCAGTTTCCGCCAGCGCCGCCAGCGCGGAAGCTGGATCATGTTATCCGCCCCCATGATCCAGACGAATTCGGCGCGGGGGAACAGCCGCCGCAGCCGCGACAGGGTGCGCTCCGTCTGCCGGATGCCCAGCTTCTCCTCCACATCCACCGCGATCACCTTGCGTCCATCGGCGATGCGGCGTGCCGAATCGAGGCGTTCGGCGAAGGGCGCCATGCCCGCATTCGGCTTCAGCGGGTTGCCAGGGGAAACCAGCAGCCACACCTCGTCCAGCCGCAGCACGTGGCGCGCCATGTCGGCCACATGCCAGTGACCGGAATGGGCGGGGTTGAAGGAGCCGCCGAGCAGCCCGATCCGCACGCGCCGCCCATCACCCCATTTGCCGGGGCTGCGATGCGACGGCGACGGGCGCTGGGATGGCGCCTTCTCGCGGCCGACCGGGGGAACGGGGGGCGGCATGGCGCGGCTAACGCCCCGGCCGGCTGAAAGGGCGAGGAATCAGGGCGTTCGCACCGAGACGGTAACGGGGCGGTCGGCCAGCCCCTCATAGGTGACGGTGACCGTGCGCCCGGCCTCAGGCGGAACGGCGGCGGAGAAGCCCCCGAGCGAGACGATATCGCCCGCCTTCAGGCGCAGCCCGTCCCGGCGCAGATCCTCCACCAGCCAGGGAATGACGTTCAACGGGTGGCCGAGCAGCGCCGTGCCGGGGGCGCGGGACAATTCTTTCTGGTCATTCGCCATGATGACGGTCATCCGGCCCAGCCGTGCGGCGAAGTCCGGCGTCGCCTGGACCGGGACGGGATCGCCCACCACGCCGAGCCGGGCGCCGACATTGATGGCGACAAGGCCCGGCCCGCTCATCTGCCCCGGCGCATAGACGAGGTCGGGCAATTCAATGAAGGGAATCACCTGGTCCAGGTGGCGCAGGATGGCGACGTGATCCGTGCCGGCCTCGTTGATCCCTTCGTCGCGCACGCGAACCAGCAGGTCGCTCTCCACCGCCGGCATGGCCCCGAAGGTGGCGGGCACCTCGGCCGGGCGGCCAGCGGTGCCATGGGCGCGGATGGTCGCCTGATAGATGGTGCCGCGCACCGGATGGGGAATGCCGAAGCGCTGCTGCGCCGCCTCATTGGTCAACCCGACCTTGTAGCCCACCGGCGCGCCGAGCTGCGCCTGCATGAGCGTGACGATCTTCGCCCGCGCGCAAGGCGCATCCTCCATCGTCAGCCCCGGATAGGCCTGGGCCGGGTGGTTGCCCAGGATGTCCTGGGCCATGCGCGCCACCTCCGCATCCGACGGGCAGGCGGCCCGGGCGGCGAGCGGGGTGAAAAGGGCTGTTGCAGCCCCCGCGATGGCCATCAGCGCGATGCGGCGCATGGGTTTGTGATCTCCTCCCGAAACCGGGGAATGGTCCCACGGCTGGCCGGATCAGGGGCGAAGCTGTCCGGTTCCGATCACATGGTAACGCCAGGTGCAGAGCTGCTCCAACCCGACCGGCCCACGCGCATGCAGGCGGCCGGTGGCGATGCCGATCTCCGCGCCGAAGCCGAATTCCCCACCGTCGCAGAACTGGGTCGAGGCGTTCCACATCCCCACCGCCGAGCCGAGCCCGTCCAGGAACTGCCGGGCGGCCGTTTCGTCCTGCGTGACGATGGCCTCGGTATGCTCGCTGCCGTAGCGGCGGATATGCTCCAGCGCGCTCTCCACCCCATCGACCACGGCGATGTTGAGGATGGCGTCCAGCCACTCCGTCGAGAAATCGGCGTCGCTTGCCGGCCTGAGGTCCGGCACGATGGCGCGCGCCTCGGCATCAGCGCGGAAGTCGCAGCCCAGCGCGCGCAGATCCGACACCAGCAAGGGCAGCAGCGAGGGTGCGACGGCGCGATCGATCAGCAGCGTTTCGGTTGAGCCGCAAATGCCGGTGCGGCGCATCTTGGCATTGGCCAGGATGGAGCGCGCCATCTCCGGATCCGCCGCCTCGTGGATGTAGGTGTGGCAGAGCCCCTCGGCATGGGCGAGCACGGGAACCCGCGAGTCCTGCTGTACCCGCGTCACCAACCCCTTGCCGCCTCGGGGAATGATCAGGTCGATCATCCCGGCTGCCGCCAGCATGGCACCGACGAAGGCGCGGTCCGTGTTCGGCGCGACCTGCACGCAGGCCTCCGGCAAGCCGGCGGCGTGCAGGCCCTCCACGATGCAGGCATGGATGGCGGCGGCGCTGTTCAGGCTCTCCTTGCCGCCGCGCAGGATCACGGGGCTGCCGGCCTTGAGACAGATGGCGGCGGCATCGGCGCCGACATTGGGACGGCTTTCATAGATCATGCCGACCACGCCGATGGGCTGGGCGACACGGCGAATCACCAGCCCATTGGGCCGGGTCCATTCCGCAAGCACGCGGCCGACGGGATCGGGAAGGGCGGCGACCTCCTCCAGTCCCTTCGCCATGGCCTCGACACGGGCGGGGGTGAGGGTCAGGCGGTCGCGGAAGGCGTCCGTCAGATCGGGCGCCCCCGCCAGGTCAGCGGCATTCGCCGCCAGGATCTCCGATTCGCGCGCGCGCAGGGCGGCCGCTGCCGCGATCAGAGCGCGGTCCTTCGTCGGTCGCGGGGCGCGGGCCAGGATGGTCGCGGCGGCGCGGGCGGCACGGGCGGCCTCCTCCAGCGCGGCACGGGCGATGGCGGCGGAATCCTTCGCGGGGTCGACAATCGCGTTCATGGTGCATCGGTAGCGCCGCGGGGCGGGAAGTGGAAGCGTAACGGGCCCCCGCCGGCCGCACATCTGCCGTGCCCGGCGGGCTTGCCAGGACCAGGGGCCTGCCCGAGAACCGGGATAGTCATAAAAACGTAACGGAGGGGATGATGCGTTCCAACCAGCCGGTCCTGAGCCGCCGCACCCTCGGCGTCATCGCCGCCGCTTCGGTCGCGGGCGCCGCGCAGGCCCAGGGCGTCTCTGGCAAGGTGACGGTGGTCACCTCCTTCTCCAATGATGTCACCGGCCCCTTCAAGCGCGCCTTCGAGCAGGCGCATCCCGGAACCACGCTCGACATCCAGAACCGCAACACCACCGCCGGCGTGCGCTTCGTGCAGGAGACACGCTCCAATAACGCCGTGGACCTGTTCTGGGCCTCCGCCCCCGACGCCTTCGAGGTGCTGAAGACCTCCAGGTTGCTGGAGCCCTACAAGCCCAATGCTCAGGGCATCCCGGAAAGGATCGGTCCCTACACGATCAACGATCCCGAGGGCTACGTCACCGGCTTCGCCGCCTCCGGCTACGGCATCATGTGGAACGAGCGCTACATGCGCGCCAATCGCCTGCCTGAGCCAAAGGAGTGGGCGGACCTCGCGAAGCCCATCTATCACGACCACGTCATCATCACCGCGCCGTCGCGCTCCGGCACCACGCATCTGACGCTCGAGACGATTCTGCAGGGCGAGGGCTGGGAGAAGGGCTGGGCCACGGTGAAGGGCTTCTCCGGCAATCTCCGCCAGATCACGGAGCGCAGCTTCGGCGTGCCGGATGCAGTGAATTCCGGCCAGGTCGGCATCGGCATCGTGATCGACTTCTTCGCCTTCTCCGCCCAGGGCGCGGGCTTCCCGGTGAAGTTCGTTTATCCCTCTGTCACGACGGTGGTGCCGGCCAACATCGCCATCGTGAAGAACGCGCCGAACCCGGCGGGCGCGAGGGCTTTCATCGACTTCCTGCTCTCCCAGAAGGGGCAGGAAATCCTGCTGGAGCCGACCATCCGCCGCCTGCCGGTGAACCCGTCTGTCTATGCCAAGGCACCGGCTGGCTATCCCAACCCCTTCGCCGGCTCCATCGGCATGCCGAGCCTGCATTTCGACGTGGAGAAATCCGGCAAGCGCTATGCCGTGGTGGACGCGCTCTATGACCAGACCATCGGGACGAATCTGGATGGGCTGAAGCGCGCCGCCAAGGCGATCGGCGATGTCGAGACGAAGCTGGCCCGCAGGGATAACGCCCAGGCCCGCGCCCTGCTCACGGAGGCCCGCGCCCTGATCTCCGCCATGCCGATCACCGAGGCCGAGGCTTCGTCGGAGGAGATCACCGGTGCCTTCGCCGGAAGGGGCGGTGGGCCGCGTCAGGCGGAGTTGGAGCAGCGCTGGGCCGCTTTCGCGCGGGAGAAGTACCAGGCCGCGGCGACCAAGGCCGCGGATGCCGCAAAGGCAGCAGGCTGAAGGTGGCGGTTACCCCGGCCACGGCGGCCGTCGAGGCGACCACTTCCGCGCCCCCGGTGCCCGGTGCCCGCCGCCGCTGGGCCGCGCGGCCGGGGGAGGCTGCGGCCTTTGGGCTGGTCGCGCTTTTTCTTCTCGCCTTCCTGGTGGTGCCGGTGCTGACTGTCATCACCGTTGCCTTCCAGGATCGCGCGACAGGGAGCTTTACCCTCGCGCATTTCGGCGACTTCCTGTCGAACGACCTTTTCACGACAAGCTTCATCAACTCGCTCTATGTCTCGTTGATGTCGGTGGTGGTGGCGAGCCTGATCGCGCTGCCGCTGGCCTATTTCACGACGCGCTTCGAATTTCGTGGCGCCATCCTCGTGCAGACCCTGGGCGTCCTGCCGCTGATCATGCCGCCCTTCGCCGGCGCGGTGGCGATGGGGCTGCTCTTCGGCCGCACCGGCAGCGTGAACCTGCTGCTGGGCGACTATTTCGACA
This sequence comes from Roseomonas chloroacetimidivorans, assembly GCF_049629625.1. NCBI lineage: Bacteria > Pseudomonadati > Pseudomonadota > Alphaproteobacteria > Acetobacterales > Roseomonadaceae > Roseomonas > Roseomonas chloroacetimidivorans. The sequence continues at coordinate 61,654 of NZ_JBNBZS010000003.1, forward strand.
TCAACATTCCCTTCATGGAGGGGCTGAACGGGGTGATCTTCGTCCAGTCCATCCATTACTTTCCCTTCATCCTGCTCAACCTCGTCGCCAGCCTGAAGAACATCGACCGTGCGATGGAAGAGTCCGCGCAGAATCTGGGTGCGCATGGCTTCCGCCTGTTCCGCCGGATCGTGCTGCCGCTGGCCATGCCCGGCTATGTCGCGGGCGCCAGCCTCGTCTTCATCAAGGTCTTCGACGACCTCGCGACGCCGCTTCTGCTGAATGTGCGGGAGATGCTGGCGCCCCAGGCCTATCTGCGGATCACCTCCGTGGGGCTGGAGGACCCGATCGGCTACGTCATCTCCGTCGTCCTGATCCTCTTCTCCGTGCTGTCGCTCTGGGTGTCATCCCTCGCGCTGCGCGGGAAGGACTACGCCACGGTGCAGCGGGGCGGTGGCGGGCTCGCGCGCCGGCGCATGACCAAGGGGCAGGCCGTGCTGGCTTATGCGCTGATCCTCGCGATCCTGGCGCTGGTGCTGGCCCCGCATCTCGGGCTGTTCCTGCTCTCTATCGCGACGATCTGGTCCTTCGCGCCGCTGCCGGATGGCTACACCGCTGCCCATTATGCCCGCGTCTTCGCGGAGAGCTCGCAATATATCACCAACACGCTGATCTATGCGGGGCTCGCCGGGCTCATTGACATCATCATCGGCACCACCATCGCCTATCTCGTGCTGCGCACGCGCATGGCCGGTGCGCGCTGGCTGGATTACCTCGCAATGTCGGCGCTGGCCGTTCCTGGGCTGGTGCTGGGCATCGGCTATCTCCGCACCTTCTTCGGCATCACTCTGCCGAATGGCAGCTCGCTCGCAGCCTTTTGGGGCATTATCGTCCTGGCCCTGGCCATACGGCGACTGCCTTATGCGCTGCGTGCCTGCACCGCCGCGTTGCAGCAGATCTCCGCCAGCCTGGAGGAGGCAGCCGAGAATCTCGGCGCTCGCCGCCTGCGTGTGGTGCGACGGATTGTGCTGCCGCTTATGGCGGGCGGGCTGGCGGCCGGCTTTGTCACCTCCTTTGCCACGGCGGCGGTGGAACTTTCGGCCACGCTGATGCTCGTGCAGTCCAGCGCGGACGCGCCGCTGGCCTATGGCCTCTATGTCTTCATGCAGTCCCCGGCCGGGCGCGGCGCCGGAGCGGCGCTGGGAATTATCGCCGTGGTGATCGTCGGCCTTTCCACCTGGCTGTCCCATCTGGTCGCCGAGCGCGGCGGCGGGAGGAAATCCGCATGAGTGATCTTCTTGCCCGCGAACCCGCCGGCATCCGCGTGGAGGGGGTGGACCTCTCCTACGGCACCACTCGCGTCCTGAAGGACGTGAACCTGGAGATCCGCCCCGGTGAATTCTTCGCCTTTCTCGGCCCCTCCGGCTGCGGCAAGACGACGCTACTGCGGCTGATCGCCGGCTTCAACACGGCCCAGCGCGGCCGCGTTCTGGTAGGCGGGCAAGACATCTCGGACCTTCCGCCCTGGAAGCGCGATGTCGGGATGGTGTTCCAGTCCTACGCGCTCTGGCCGCATATGACCGTGCGCCGCAATGTTGCGTTCGGGTTGGAAGAACGCCGGGTGCCGCGCGCCGAGATCGGCCTGCGTGTGGATGCAGCCTTGAGGCTCGTGGGGCTGGAAGGGATGGGCGACCGCCGCCCCGCCCAGCTCTCCGGCGGTCAGCAGCAGCGCGTGGCGCTGGCCCGCACGGTGGCCGTGCGCCCGAAGGTGCTGCTGCTGGACGAGCCCCTCTCGAATCTCGATGCCCGCCTGCGCGTGCAGGTGCGGCGGGAGCTGCGCGATCTCCAGCAGGGGCTGCGCCTGACCACTATCTTCGTCACCCATGACCAGGAGGAGGCGAACACGATCTGCGACCGCATTGCCGTCATGAATGACGGTGTGGTGCAGCAGGTCGGCACGCCGATGGAGCTTTACGACCACCCCGCTAACCTCTTCGTCGCGGGCTTCCTGGGCACCGCCAACATCGTGCCAGGCACGGTGCTGCGCGACGGCGCCGCCCGGGCCTTTGAGATCGCGGGCGGAACCCGCATTCCCCTGCCGCCCGGCGCCGAGGCACCCCCGGGCGCCCGCCTCATGTTCCGCCCGCAGGATGTAGCGCTGCTGCCCGCCGCCACAGGCGCCGATTCAGCTTCTTCGAGTCGGCGTCTGCTGGAAGGGGAAATCGTTCACCGCGAGTTTCTCGGCGCGAGCATCCGCTACGGCGTGCGCGTGGCGGGGGCGGAGGTGCTGGTGGATGCGCCACATACGGGCGGGGAGGGGCATTTGCCCATCGGCGGCCGAGCCTCGCTCGCCCTGGACCCGGCGCGGGTAAAGCTGCTGGCGGCTTGAGGAAGGTCGCTCCAGGAGGAAGCGCCCGGAAGCGTGAGGCCGCTCCTTCAACAAGGAGGTGGAGCAGCGGAAGCGAGGGCGCATGGACCAAAAATGCGCTGGCCCGGCTCCGGAAGTCCCGGAGTCGACGGGGCAGAGGCCTACCGGAAGTCGCCTTGGCCGGTCAGGAGATCGCGCGCAGGGCCGTGCGGAGTCGGTCGGCCTCGTCTTCCGGCAGTCTCGCGGTCACCGCCGCGTGGAATCGTGTCCAGATCGGCATCGCAGCAGCCAGCAGCCGGTGTCCGGCTTCCGTCAGCGAGAGCAGCCGGCCCCGTCGGTCCCGAGGATCCACCGCGATGTCCACGAGCCCGCGTCGTTCCAGGAGCTTGAGCGCCGCGATCAGCGTCGTGCGATCCATGGCCAGCAGCTCCGCGATCGGCCCCATCCTGGCCGGTTCCGGGCGGTCCAGCGCGGCAAGCAGCGAGAACTGCCCGTTGGTCAGCTGGATCGGCCGCAGAGCGTTGTCGAGACGCCGCGCAAGCCGCCGTGCCGCCCGCTGCACATGCAGGCAGAGGCAGGTCTCGTCCGCATACCGCGTCGTTGAGAAGGACAGGTCATTCACATTGCTGTGATAGTCGACCTCAACGCATGGTTGCAAGACTGCTGTTTCTATACGCGCACCAAATCGTCACGGTGGATGATTACATCACGTCCACGCCAGCCCAGGATCGGTTCGATTTCCGCGCTGCGCCGCCCTGCGATGCGGCGCACGCTCTCTGAATCGTAGGCAGACAGGCCGCGGGCCAGTTCGCGGCCCCCGAGATCCCGCACGCTGACCGGATCGCCCCGCTCGAATCGCCCCTCCACCTCCCGCACGCCGGCGGGAAGGAGGGAGCCGCCCTCGGCGAGCGCCTTGGCCGCACCGTCATCGACCACCAGCCGCCCGAGCGGCGCCAGCGAGCCCGCAATCCAGCTCTTGCGGGCGGAGCGCCCTTCCGGCGCCGGCAGGAACCAGGTGGCACGGGCGCCATCCAGCATGGCGGAAAGCGGGTTCGGCTCCTTCCCCAGCGCGATAGCCATGGCACAGCCCGCGCCGGTCGCGATGCGTGCCGCGATCAGCTTCGTCCGCATCCCGCCCGAGGAATAGCCGGGCGGCGGATCGCCCCCCATCGCCATGATCTCCTCCGTCACCCGCTCCACGATGGGCAGGTGCTGCGCGGCCGGATCGCGGCGGGGATCGGCGGTGTAGAGGCCGTCGATGTCCGATAGCAGGACCAGCACATCGGCCTCGATCATCTCCGCCACGCGGGCGGCCAGGCGGTCATTGTCGCCGAAGCGGATCTCGGCGGTCGCTACCGTGTCGTTCTCGTTGATGACGGGAACGCAGCCGAGATGCAGCAGGGTCTTCAGCGTCTCCCGTGCATTGAGGTAACGGCGGCGGTCCTCGCTATCTTCCAGGGTCAGCAGCACCTGGGCGGCAGTGATGCCATGGCCGCCCAGCGCCTGCTCCCAGGCGCCGGCCAGCCGGATCTGCCCGACTGCGGCGGCGGCCTGCTTCTCCTCAAGCCGCAGGGCGCGGCGCGTCAGCCCCAGCGCGTGACGCGCCAGCGCCACGGCGCCGGAGGAGACCAGCACCACCTCCGCCCCGCCTGCCCGCAGCCGGGCCACATCGGCGGCCACCGAGGCCAGCCATTCCGCACGCGGTGCCGCCGTCTCCGGGTCCACGACCAGGGCTGAGCCGATCTTGACGACAATACGCCGCGCGGCGGCGAGGGAAGGGGTAGCCATGGCCGCGCGTTACCACGGGCCAGCCGGGGCCGCGACATGGCTTTGCCGCGGGACGCCCGGCGTCACGGGCGGGGCAGACCTGTTCCCTCCGGCGGGCGGGCGGCCTCGTCCTCGGCTGTCTCCATCCGGTCCTCGGCCTCCCGGGGCACTTTTCTTACCTCCTCCGCCGGCGCCACGCGCTGGCGCTCCAGGCGCTGGATGCGCTCCTCCATGGTCTCGCTATCCGGTCGGTCGCTCATGGGCTTGGCCCTCCTGGCCCGGGAACGTGCGGCGGGGGCTTCGGTTCAGGCGGGCCTGTCGTCCACCGATCCACGCAGGGTCTGTTCCGGCAGGCCCAGCACGAGCAGGAAGGCGGCCGTCATCACCACGCCACTCAGGGTAAAGCATCCCACCAGTGCCGTGCGATAGGCCTCGCCCAGCAAGGCGTGCTGCTCGGGGGTGAGCGATGCCAGGGCCTGTGCGCCGCCCCGCGTCATTGCCTCCACATCTACCGGCCCCGCGAGCCGTGCTGCCAGGATGGCGCCCGAGGCCGCCACCCCCACCGCACTGCCAAGTGACCGCACGAAGGTCATCGCCCCCGTCGCCGCGCCCAGTTCCTTGTAGGCCACCGCGTTCTGCACGGCGGTGGTCAGGTTCGGCATCCCCATCCCCATGCCCAACCCCAGCGCCGCCAGGGCAAGGAGGAAGGCGGCGGAGGGCGCCGCGAGCCATGAGAGCAGGGCCAGCCCGCACAGCGCCACTGCCTCCAGCCCCAGGCCCCAGAGCATGAAGACCTTGTTCCGCCCCAGCCGCGATGCGGCCCGTCCGCCGAGGACGGAGGAGATCACCATGCCGATCACCTGCGGCAGCATCATTGCCCCCGCATGGGCCGGGTCCATCCCCAGGACGAGCTGGAAATAAAGTGGCAGGAAGACTGTCGAGCCAAGCATGGCGAAGGTCATCATTCCGCCGACGGTCACGCCGCGCGCGAAGACGGGGTTGCGGAACAGGCCCAGCCGGATCAGCGGATCCTGCGCCCGCGCCTCCCGCCACAGAAAGCCGGCAAAAAGGGCGATGACCAGCACCGCCAGCCCCAAGCTCGGGGCCGAAACCCAGGCGAACTCCACCCCGCCCCAAGCGAGGAAAAGCAACAGCACTGTCGTGAAGGCTGCCATCAGCAGCAGCCCCGCCAAGTCCAGCGGCCGGCCGCGGCGGGAGGGTGGGGTGCGGAGGCCCAGCCCGATCAGCAGCAACGCCAGAGCCCCGATCGGCAGGTTCACATAGAACACCCAGCGCCAGGAGAGGGCCGAGGTGATGATCCCGCCCAGCAGCGGCCCGGCCACGCTGGCCAGGGCGAAGGTGCCGGTGAACAGCCCCTGGTACCGCGGCCGTTCCCGCGGGGACACCACATCGCCCACGGAGGCCTGGGCCAGAACCAGCAAGCCACCCGCCCCCAACCCTTGCAGGGCCCGGAAAAGGATGAGCTGCGTCATGGACCCCGCCGTGCCGCAGAGCAGCGAGCCCAGCAGGAACAGGGTGATCGCCACCAGGAACATGGGCCGCCGCCCATAGGTGTCGGACAGCTTGCCATAGAGCGGGGTGGTGACCGTGGAGGACAGCATGAAGGCCGTCACCACCCAGGACAGATGCGCCATCCCTCCGAGATCCGCCACCATGCGCGGCAGCGCCGTGTTGACGATGTTCTGGTCAAGAGCCGCCAGAAGCATGCAGAGAAGCGCGCCGCTGAAGACGATCCGGCGGGAGGCCTGGGGCGCCGGCGATGAAGGGGGAGGCGAGGGGGAAACGGAATCCGCACCCACCCGGGGGCTGGAATCAGGCATGCGGCGATTATCCCGGCATTCGGAGGGGCAGCGCCTGCGTAACGCGCAGGGTCTGCTTTGGACAGGCGCCGGATCGTGACGTGGCCGCGTCTTGCCTCAGGCACCGCCGGGCGGCGATGGTGGCTACCCCGACGATCCGCCCCCGGCGGGCCGTCAACGCTGCGCCCCCTGGATCGTTCAGTCCACGATGACCTTTCACGCACTCTACCGTCACGGCTTCGCGCGGCTGGCCGCCTGCACCACGCGCTGCACCCTGGCCGATCCGGACGCCAATGCCACGGCCATCCTCGCGGCCGCGCGGGACTGCGACGCGCGCGGCGCCGCCATGGCTGTCTTCCCGGAACTCGGCGTCTCCGGCTATGCGATCGACGACCTGTTGCTGCAGGACGCGCTGCTCGATGGAGTGGTGGCGGCGGTCGAGCGCATCGTGGCCGAGTCGGCCGATCTGATGCCCGTGCTGCTGGTCGGCGCGCCACTGCGCTATGCCGGGCGGCTCTACAACTGCGCCCTGGCCATCCATCGCGGCCGGTTGCTCGGCGTGGTGCCGAAAATCCACCTGCCGAATTACCGCGAGTTCTATGAGCGTCGGCATTTTGCCTCCGGCGCCGGCACAGAGGGCGGCACGATCAGGATCGGCGGGCTGGAAGCCCCTTTCGGTCCCGACCTGCTTTTCCAGGCGGAGGATGTGCAGGGGCTGACTATCCATGCGGAGATTTGCGAGGATCTCTGGGTGCCCAGCCCGCCAAGCAATGCGGGGGCGCTGGCCGGCGCCTTGGTTCTGGCGAATCTCTCCGCCAGCAACATCACGATCGGGAAGGCGGAGACGCGGCGGCTGCTCTGCGCCTCGCAATCCGCACGCTGCATCGCCGCCTATGTCTATGCGGCGGCCGGCGCGGGTGAATCCACGACCGACCTCGCCTGGGATGGCCAGGTCTCGATATTCGAGAATGGCGCGACGCTGGCCGAGAGCGAGCGCTTTCCCGCCGGGCAGCAGATCGTCTTTGCCGATACCGATCTCGACCTGCTGCGGCAGGAACGGGCGCGCCAAGGTACCTTCGACGATAACCGCCGCATCCAGCCGCACGCCTTCCGCACCGTGACCTTCCGCCTCGATCCTCCGATGGAGGACATCGGCCTTGAGCGCCGGGTGGAACGCTTTCCCTTTGTTCCCGCCGATCCCGCGCGCCTCAACCAGGATTGCTACGAAGCCTATGCGATCCAGGTTTCCGGCCTGATGCAGCGCCTGCGCGCGATCGGCGATCCGAAGATCGTCATCGGCGTCTCCGGCGGCCTCGACTCGACGCATGCGCTGATTGTCGCGGCCCGCGCGATGGACCAGATGCAGCGGCCGCGCACCGACATCATTGGCTTCACCATGCCCGGCTTCGGCACGAGCGAAGGCACGAAGTCCAGCGCGCACCGGCTCATGGGGGCGCTCGGCATTACCGCGCGGGAACTGGATATCCGGCCCTCCGCGAAGCAGATGCTCGCCGATCTCGGCCACCGCTTCGCGGGCGGCGAGCCGGTCTATGACGTAACCTTCGAAAATGTGCAGGCCGGGCTGCGCACCGACTATCTTTTCCGCGCCGCGAATAATGAGGGCGGGATCGTGCTCGGCACGGGCGACTTGTCCGAGCTCGCCTTGGGCTGGTGCACCTATGGCGTTGGCGACCAGATGTCGCACTACAACGTCAATGGCGGCGTGCCGAAGACGCTGATCCAGCACCTGATCCGCTGGGTGGCGGAGGAGGGGATCTTCGAAGCCGAGGTCTCCGACGTGCTGCGCGACATTCTGAACACGGAAATCTCGCCCGAGCTGGTGCCGGCCGATGCCAGCGGCGCCATCCAGAGCACCGAGGCGAAGATCGGCCCCTATGGATTGCAGGACTTCAACCTTTTTTATGTCCTACGCTACGGCTTCCGCCCCTCGAAGATCGCGTTCCTGGCGCACCGGGCCTGGTCGGATGCGGCGCGCGGATCCTGGCCGCCGCATTTTCCGGAGTCTCGCCGGGCCGAATACGACCTGCCGACGATCCGCCGCTGGATGGAGGTCTTCCTCAACCGCTTCTTCGGATTCTCGCAGTTCAAGCGTTCTGCCCTACCCAATGGGCCGAAAGTGTCGGCGGGCGGCTCTCTCTCCCCGCGCGGTGACTGGCGAGCCCCTTCGGACGGCACGGCGGCGGCCTGGTTGACTGAGTTGCGCCGCAACGTACCCGAGTCGTAGCGGGCCTCCGGGCGGGCAACTGTGGCATCGATGCCAATTTTGCCCGTCTTTATTGGCTAAAATCCCCATCCCTATTGTTGGCCGCCCCGCTTCGTGGTGATTTCGGCGACCACGCGCAACAGACAGGCGGTTCACATGGCAAAGGCAGCGGCACCCAAGAAGCCCGCGGCAAAGGCTACGGCGGCGAAGGCCCCCGCGAAGGGTGCGGCAAAGTCCGCAGCCCCGGCGGTGGTCAGCCTGAAGCAGCTTGCGGCCGGTCTGGCAGAAAGCCACGAGATGCCGAAGAAGCAGGCCGAGACGATCGTGAACGATTTCGTTCAGTCTCTCGCCGATCATCTCAAGGAAGGCGCCAAGATCCGCATCAACGGCCTTGGCATCCTCGAGGTGAAGTCGCGCCCGGCCCGCATGGGCCGTAACCCCGCGACGGGCGAGCAGATCCAGATTGCTGCCAGCAAGAAGATCGCTTTCCGCCCCGCCAAGGAGCTGAAGGAGGCCGTCTGACGGCCTCTCGCCGGCGACTCCGGCGAGGCCCCTCCGATGTGAGGGGTGACATGACGAAGCCGGCCCGATCACGGGCCGGCTTTTTTTTCGCCGGAATGCCGGCGAGGGAACTGTGGCCCAGGCCCGACAGGGCGTCCGCTACCCAATGTTTTCGGGGCCTGAATCTTTTCGGGGCCCGTAGTTTTTCTTCGGCATCGGGGGCCGATCCGCGCGGCGGATCACCGCTTCTGGTGTCGCCGGGCTTGCCGCCGCAGGCTGCGGCAATTATCTGCATAAAAGTCCGGCCGCCCTGCTGACGTTATTTGCCATGCGGCCATCCTCACCATCTCTTTTGAGTTCGAATCCAAACCGTCCATGACGTCCAGCCCCGATCCAGCCGTCGCGGCGGAAGCCGATCGCGCGTCCGCGCCCGAATCCGTTATTTGGCAGCACGCTGCCTTTTGCCGCCTCGGCCTGCCGGTCGCGCCGGGCAAGGAGGCATGGCGGCGCGACGGCGCGGATGCCGCCCTGCGCGTTGCCCCTGGTACGGCTGGCGAAACCCTGCCGGATGGCCCGGGGCTGCGCCTCCTGCTCGCCTTTCTTTGTGACGCGGCGCTTCGTTCCGGCAGCCCGACGGTGACGCTGGGCGCCGACTCCGCTGCCCTCGCCGCCCGGATGGGGCTGGTGGAGGGGGCGGCCGCGCCGCTTGCCGAGCAGCTGGAGCGCCTGCTGGCCGCGCGAGTCTCGGTCTCGGTCGATGACGGGCCGGAGCTGAGCGTGCTGGATGCGCGCAGCCGCCCGCGCGGCGGCGGCTGGCCGGCGCAGGTGAAGCTGAATACCCGTTTCCTAACCAGCCTGAGTGAGCATGCCGTGCCGCTGGATCGCGGCATCCTGCGCGCGCTTTCCGGTTCCGCTGAGGCGATGGACGCTCATGCCTGGACCCGCGAGGCTCTTTTGCGCGCGACCGCAGATGCCACGGTCACCACGCCCTGGGCCGAGTTGATGGAGCGCTTCGGCACGTCCGGCACCGACATGGCTGCTTTCCGCGAATCCTTCGAAGCTGCCCTGCGGATGGTGTTCGAGGCCGATCTCTCGATCGAACTGGCGGTGGACGACGAGGGCGTGAGCCTCCGCCGCGCCCAGCCGCCGGAGCCGGCTGCCGAGATGGAGCCCGCACCGGCCCAGGCGGCCGAGCCGCCGGCTGCCCCCGCCCCGGTCGAGCCGCCGGCGGCGGCCCCGGAACCGCCCCGCCCGGAAATCATCCCCGAGCCCAGCCCGGAGATGCGCCAGGAGCCGCGCCCCGTGCCGATCCAGGCCGGCCCGCGCCCGCGTGATGAACGCCGCGAGGACCGTCCCCGTGCCGAGCGCCCGCGCGATGAGGTCCGCGAGGATCGTTCCCGCGATGAGCGCCCCCGTGACGAGCGTCGCGAGGACCGCCAGCGCGACGACCGGCGTGCGCGCCGGGAGGAGCCTGTCGAGAACGGCCCGGTGGACCAGATCATGGACGACATGATCCGCATCCGCTCCCACCTGACCGGCCTGCCGCAGGTGGTCTGGCTGCGCCGCGGCCATGGGGAGGACAATATCCTCGTCGCCGTCACCCCCGGCACGCGGCTGGACACGGACCGGCTGACGCTGCTGATGGTTGAGCCGATTGTCATGCAGGTGAGTGGCGGTCTGGGCCAGCAGGACTTCGAGCGTGTCTCGGCCTGGGTCATGGCCAATCGCGACCTGATCGACGACTTCTGGGAAGGCAACATCGCCTCCGCTGAGGAGGTGAACCGCCGCGTCCGGAAGGCACCGGGTCCGACTTGGCGTTAATCCAGGGCGCAAATCCGGGGCGCTGATCCGGTCATCCCGCTCCGCGGGGCGACCGATCCCGGTCTCGTGTTCGGGGCGCCCTTCTGGTGCCTCTGATAATTTTCCTTGTCGCCCCGATTTATCGGGCGATGGATTTCGTTTTCCTGAACCGGATCGGCACGGCGACGCCAAGCCACGAGGTCCACGGCACCTTCCGCGCCTTCGCGGAGGGGTTGATTCCCGAAGGGCGGGAGCGCCGCCTCTTTGCCCGCATGGCCGACCGCGCCGGCATTGTCCGACGATGGAGCGTGCTGCGACCCGATGGCCGCCCCGGTTATGTGGATGATGAGGGCTTCTATGCCCCCGGCCATTTCCCTTCGACCCGCGCGCGCATGGCACGGTGGGAAGCCGAGGCGCCGCCCCTGGCCTTCGCGGCGCTGGGCGCGCTCGGCGTGCCGAAGGGGATCACCCACCTTATTACCGCGTCCTGCACAGGCTTTGTGGCGCCGGGGCTGGACCATGCCATCGCCGCCCATCTCGGCCTGGAGGAAACGGTGGCCCGTACGAATGTCGGCTTCATGGGATGTCAGGCCGCCATCGTGGCCCTGCGCCTGGCGCGCGATGCCGTACGCGCCGATCCCAGGGCCCGCGTGCTCGTCGTGAATCTGGAACTCTGCACCCTGCATCTGCAGGAGCGCCCCGAGGTGGAGCAGCTTCTCTGCTTCCTTCTTTTCGGCGATGGCTGCTCCGCCGCCCTGGTCAGCGCCGAGCCGGAAGGGCTGCGGCTCGACGGTTTCCGCTGTGCCCTGTTGCCCGAGGCACGGGAGCAGATCGCCTGGCGTGTGGGCGACAACGGCTTCGACATGGTTCTGTCCGGCGAGGTGCCGAAAAGCCTGGCCCGTGCCCTGCCGCCGCGCCTGCCCGATCTGCTGGACGGCGCCGGGGCGGAGGAATTCGATCTTTGGGCCATCCATCCCGGCGGCCGCTCCGTGCTGGACGCGGTGGAGGAATCCTGCCGCCCGCCGCAGGGCGCGTTGGCGCATTCCCGTGCCGTGCTGGCGGGGCATGGCAATATGTCGTCCCCCACGGTCATGTTCGTGCTGCGCGACGTGCTGGCGGAGCTGGGCCCCGGGCGCCGGGGAATCGCCATGGCTTTCGGCCCCGGCCTTTCCGCCGAAACCATGCGCTTCGCGACGGTCTGAGGGAGCCGGGGCCGATGCTGCGCGCACGCTCCACCGCACCGGAAATCATGGATGACGCGGCCCAGGATTTTACGGCTTTCTCCTCGGCGCTGCGGGACCTCGAACGCATCAACCGCATGAGCCTGGCCTATCGGCCGACCTTGCGATGGCTGGATGCGCTGGCACGGCGCAGCGGCGCACGGCGGCTCAGCGTGCTGGATGTCGGCGCCGGGGGTGGCGACATGCTCGCGCGGATCGCGGACTGGGGCGCGCGGCGCGGTGTGGCGCTGGAAATGGCGGCGCTGGACCGCTCGCCCCATGCGGCGGCGCATGGCCATACACGGCATCCCAACCTGCCCGTTCGCTGGATCACCGCCGATCTGTTCGATCTGGATCCGGCTGAGCGCTTCGATGTGGTGATCTGCGCCCTGTTCACGCATCACCTGGAGGATGTCACGCTGCCGCGCTTCCTGCGCTGGATGGAGGCGCGGGCCCGGCAGGGCTGGCTCGTCAGCGACCTGCATCGGCACATGCTGCCCTGGGTGGTGGTCTGGGCCGGGGTGCGAATGCTGCGGATGGACCCGATGGTCGTGCATGACAGCACGGTCTCCATCGCGCGCGGCTTCTCACGGGCGGATTGGGAAGCGCTGATCGCGCGTGCCGGCGTGCGGGCGGAACTGCGCTGGGCCTTTCCTTTTCGCTGGATCGTCTCGGGCCTCGGCACGAGGTGACGGACGCGCTGGTGCTGGGCGGCGGGCCGGCCGGCGCCGCCGCGGCCATCACCCTGGCGCGCGGCGGCGCGCGGGTGATGCTGGTCGAGCGTGAGGCGGCGCCCCGCGAAAAGGTCTGCGGCGAGTTCCTGGGGCCGGATGCGGCCGATCTGCTGGATGGGCTGGGTCTTTCGCTGCCTGCGCTGGGCGTGCTGCCGATCGAGGCGGGCCGTCTGGCCGCGGGCAGGCAGGATGCGCATTGGCCGCTTCCCTTTGCCGCCTGGAGCCTGCCCCGTGCTGTGCTGGACGAGGCGCTGCTTGCGACTGCCGCCTCGGCCGGAGCGCAGCTTCTGCGCGGCCGGGCGGTAATGGCGGCGGCAAGGAAGGGGCACCACTGGTCGGCCCGTCTCTCAGACAATTCGGAGCTGGATGCCCCCGCGCTGGTGCTGGCCACTGGCAAGCACGAGCTGCGCGGCCATAGCCGCCGCGCGCGGGGCGAGGCCGTTGGGCTGAAGCTTCCTCTGCGTCTTCGCGACCCCCTGGACCGGGCGGTATTGCTGCTGCCCTTCCCGGGCGGTTATGCCGGGCTCCAGCCCCGCCCGGATGGCGGGGCCAATCTTTGTGCCGCGCTGGGCGAGGCCGGGCCGGAGGCGCGGAACCCGGCCGCGCTGCTCGCGCGTGTCGCCGCGGGCTCCGCTCTCGCAGCGGCGCTGTTGCGGGATGCCAAGCCGCTTCTGCCCCGCCCGATGGCAGTGGCCGGCCTGCCCTATGGTTTCCGCCATCGGGACGGGAAGGGGGCCGATCCCGGCCTCTACCGCGTCGGCGACCAGTTCGCCGTGGTGCCCTCTCTGGCCGGGGATGGCGTGGCAATGGCCTTGGTTGGCGGAATCGCTGCCGCGCAAGCCATCCTGGCGGGGCGGCCTGCCCCTGATTTCCACGCTACCCTGAACCGCCGGCTGGACCGGCCGATGCGCTGGGCCGGGCTGCTGGCACGGCTGCTCGGCGCCGCGCCAGTCCCGCTGGCCCTGGCTGCCAGAACGTTCCCGACAGCAGCCCGCCTAGCAGCCGCGCGCACGCGGCTGCCGGCAGCCTCCATGCGCGGCTGACCCGGCCTCAATGTCCCGGCACGGGCCGTCTGAGCCCGCGTGACAGAAACGGGTTGGAAAGATTCCCACCCTAGCCTCTCCCTGGCCATCCGCACTGGCGGACGGCGCCCGATCAGGATGATCAGGAGCGGCCCCATGCCCCTGGATGCGACCCGTCCCGATGCCAGCAGCGGTCCGCTCGCCGCGCCGGACCTGAATCTCGCGCGTGGCGGGACCACGCCTGTTATTCCCGTCGCGCGCCCGCGCCTGCCCGAAGCCCGCGCCATCCTGCCTTATCTGCAGGAGATCGACGCGAATCGCTGGTACGCGAATCACGGCCAGCTCTGCCAGCGCCTGCAATCACGGCTGGCTGCCCATTGGGGCCTGGCACCGGATCAGGTGGCGCTGACGGCGAATGCAACGCTCGCTCTCACCCTCGCGCTGCGGGCCTGCGGCGCGGCGCCGGGGCGGAAATGCCTGCTGCCCTCCTGGACCTTCGTCGCCAGTGCCGGGGCTGTGCGGGGAGCTGGGCTGGTGCCGCATTTCGCGGATGTGGACGCCGCGACCTGGGCGTTGGATCCCGATGCGGTGGAAGCGCGCCGTGACCTGCGGGACATCGGCGCCATCCTCGTTGTCGCGCCCTTTGGCCGCCCGATCGACACGGTGCGCTGGGACGCGCTGGCGGCCCGAACGGGCATTCCCGTCATCATCGACGCCGCCGCCGCCTTCGATGCGCTGCGCGCAGGCGGGCCCATGCGCGCCGGGAACAGCCCGGTCATCGTCAGCCTGCACGCCACCAAGAGCTTCGGGATCGGGGAGGGCGGCGCGGTACTCTCCCGCGATCCGGCTTGGCTGGAGCGGCTGCGGCGCCTCTCCAATTTCGGCTTCCTCGGCGCGCGGCAGGCAATGCTGGCCGGCACCAATGCCAAGCTGTCGGAATATGCTGCGGCGATCGGCCTCGCCGCACTGGATGTCTGGCCGGAAACACGCTCGGGCTGGCTCTCCGTGACGCGTCTCTATGCGGAGGCATTGGCTGGCGAGACCCGGTTGCCCCTGGCGCCCGGCTTCGGGGAAGATTGGGTCAGCGCCACCCTCTCCGTCCTCTGGCCGGCGGAGCGGCTGGAGGGGGTCGAAATGCTGGCGCGGGAGGGCATCGGCACACTGCGCTGGTGGGGCGAAGGCTGTCACCGCCAGCCCGCCTATGCCGACTGCCCGCGCGATCTTCTGCCGGTCACGGAAGCCATCGCCTCCCGTGCCATCGGTCTGCCTTTCTGGCGCGACATGACGGCGGCCCAAGTGGATTACATCTGCAAGATCGCACGTCGCGTTGCAGGTCCAGGCATGGCCGCCCTCCCGCCACGCAAGACGCCGACATCCTGCGCGTGGCACCGCAAGGCCGCAGCCCCATGCCAGGGCGCGCCATATCGCGACGAACCCGTCGCGCGTCCCTTCTGAAGGATCGGGCGATCGGTCCGTCCTCCAATTGCCCGGCCAGGAAAGATTGCCATGATGGATATTGGATCCATGGCATCTCTCGTGGAGGAATTCATCGGTAAGGACCGGATGGGAAAGCGTGGCAGCGGCTGGGTGCGGATGGCCGATGTGGCCCGGATGGCCGGCGTCTCCATGATGACGGTTTCCCGCGCCTACCGGGACTCCGGCCGCGTTTCAGCCGAGGCGCGGGCCCGGATTGCGGAAGCCGCGGCCAAGCTCGGCTATGTGCCCAACCGGGCCGCAGCGCAGCTCTCCTCCAGCCGCAGCCACGTGGTGGCGGCGACCATCCCCTCGCTTTCCGAGGTGCAGTTTGGCAACACGCTGGAGGGCCTTTCCGGCCCTCTGCGCGAGGCGGGTTACCAGCTTCTGATCGCGGAGTGCGGTCCCGCGCCCGAGGAGGAGCGGCGCGCAGTGGCCACCGTTCTCGGCCATCGGCCGGATGCACTCGTTGTCATCGGGGTGGATCACGGGCCACTGTCGCGCACCATGATCCGCGGCGCCGACATCCCGGTGGTGGAGACCTGGAATCTCGACCAGCCGCCGATGGACATGGCCGCCGGCTTTTCCAATCACCTGGCGGCACGGCGGATGGCGGAACACCTGATCGCCACAGGGCGGCGGCGCATCGGCTATGTGGACTTCCCCCGCGTGACCACCCATCGCTTCGCCAGCCGCCGCGAGGGCTTCCGCGAAACCATGCAGGCCGCCGGCCTGCCCACCGACCTTGTCTTTCAGCCAGAGGAGGGCCCCTCCGGTATCGCGCGGGGCCGCGAGGCGGTGCGGGCGCTGTTCGCGCGCGATCCGGCAATGGACGCCCTGTTCTGCGCGACCGACGCCTTCGCCGCCGGCGCCGTGCTCGAATGCCAGTTGCAGGGATGGGCGGTGCCGGGCCGGATCGCCGTGACGGGCTTCGGCGATTTCGACATCGCGGCCGAGATCCCGCCAGGCGTCACCACCATTGGCGTCAACCCGCGCGGCATCGGCCGCGCCGCAGCGGATATGGTGCTGGGCCGCATGTCCGGTGCCACGGGCGGGCCGGAACGGGATCTGGGCTTCGAACTGATCCGGCGCGGCAGCGCCTGAGGCGCTGGGAAGTTGGTGCTTTCATCGGCACGGCGCATCGGCTCCTGCCAGCGATCCGGCGAGCAGGAAGAACAGGAACAGCCGATGGCTGCGGAACAGGAGCGGGCCGCGATCCGCGAGGTCGCGGCGCAGGCCTGATTGTCACATCCCTATGCTTGCGCGCTGGGCAAATCCCGATCACCACGATTGGGTATGGGACGATCACGGCCCAGCAGGCCGCCGGGGCATCGAATCCAGCACGCCGAACGCAGCCGAAGACGGAATCATGAAGCCCGGAAAGCTAGTCGAAAGGTGTTCTCCAGGTAGCGAGGCACTGATCCGGTGGCAGAAGGCCCTGGTCGTCGGGCCGAAGTTGAATATTCCCGGCAGGTTGCTGTCGCTGGCCTGTGACGTGCTTCGGACGCTGCGCAGGGGACTGAAAAATCAGCAGCGCCACACCCAGCAGAGTATCACGCCGCGTGCAAGGCCTCTTACCCGGCAAGCTGTCCTTCTGCCGGCCTGGCCTACGGCTGGCACGCCGCTTCCCGCTTGCTCCCATTCTGTTGTTTCCGGCATGGCCGAATTCGCCGCCTGGAACGAGCTGAACCTGGCCTATGCCGTCCTGACCACTATCGAGGATAGTATAAGGCACAACGACCTGGACTGACCTTCTGGCCGCCCAGGCGTCAGGTTGAGGCGGTGGCGAGATGCAGGATTGGCGTTGCCAGCCTTGGCGCCTTTCCACCGGCGCCGCGATCGGGGCGGCGCCGGTGAATGGGCGGTTGCTGTGGCCGGGTCGTGCAGGGGTGCGACCCCTTGGGGACCGGGCTTGCGGGACCCGCCTCTGGGCCCACCACAGCTACCGCTACGGAGGTTAGCCGAGAGTACGCGCCCATGAGCAGGCCCATCCTGGTCAGGATTGACACGAGATCGTTGTCGGTTCGGTTCAAAATCTGATCCTGGCCATGGAAACGAATCTTTCACTGCGCGAAACCTCGGAGTCGCCACCTTGAGGCGCCGTGGAGGTGCGGCATTGCCGGTCCGGGAAGGATTGAACCCTTGTGAGGGCGTGCCTCAGTGGTGATGCTGTGGGTTCCTGCCGCCAAAGCGCGGTCTGACGGAGTGAGGAGTTGATGCCAGACAGCGCACGCATCCAGCAACGCGCCTACGAGATATGGGAGCGGGAGGGACGCCCGGAGGGACAGCATCAGGCGCATTGGGACCAAGCCGAGCGTGAAGTTGCGGCAGAGGGTAGCCCGGCGCCCATTGCGGCTGACATTACGGCTCCCCAGTCAAAGGAAGCGGCACTGGCCGAGCCTGTGACGGTCGACAAGCCGAAGAAGCCGAAGAAGGCCTTGTCCAAGGCGGAGGCGAAGACAAAGGCGAAGGATGCGCCGAAGGCTTCCGATAAGCGGAAGCGCTGATCGGGGCCGAGAGCGCGGCCCCTGACACCGCCGCTGGATGGGGCGGCGGTGATCCTCAGGCAGGTGCAGTGAGGAGCCCGCGAAGAAAGCGATCGGTACTGGCCACCGTCCGGGACCGTGGCGAGCCTGCCAGTCACTTTGCTCCTGATGCGGAAGGGTAGGGCCTGAACCTGGATCGCCAAACTATCATAAGTTAATGTGGTTGGGCTGTGGTGGACCCGGAGGCGGGCCCCGGAAGCCGGTCCCCCAGGGGCTACTCCCCTATACGACCCGGCCACAGCAAAAACGGTACTCGTCAGTGCGCCGCGCTCCGCCGCTTTCGTCCAGGCAGCGCTGTCGTGGATTTGCTGCGGAATGGTGGGGCTCGGAGGAGGTGAGAGTCAGCCGGTGACCTTCCCCGCAGAAGAACGAGCATCCTTCGCGAACCATGCGCATCTGCTGCGGATCAGCTGACGCTGGCGCTTAGCCTTGTCTCTACGAGGCTGAGGTCAGCCGGCTTGTCCACATCCACCGCGGCGGCGCCGAATGGCATGTCGACAAAGGCGAGCCGGGCCGCGCAGCGCCGTTCGAGCGCGTCCAGCGCGCCCCGCAAGGTCAGGCGCCCCAGCGCGTAGCGCAGCAGCGGCACCAGTCCCAGCATCCGCGCCATTGCGAGGGGCTGCTTCCGGCGTTGCTCCAGCGCCTGCCAGAAACGAAGAACCCGCGCCGCCTCGGGCCGGGCCAGAAGGAACAGGTTGCAGCCGCTGAAGGCACCGTCGCGGAAGCGCAGCCAGGTGCGCCGCGTGTCCGGGAAGTCGGCCAGCACCGTCTCCTGCCGCGCAAGCGCCGCCAGGGCCGCTGCCTCCGGCGGGGCGGCTTTCAAAAGATGCGTCACCATGGCCGGCGTCAGCAAGGCATGGTCGGCGGTGGTCACCAGCAAGGGTGCGCCGAATTCCTCGAACACGGCGGCGGCGCTGCGGGCCGGGCTGGCTTCCGAGCGACGCAGGATGACACCTTCAAGGCCATCGACACCGTCGAGCGTCGTCTCCGGTGCCTCGATCGAGACCACGATGCGCCCGATGCCCGGCGTTGCCCGCAACGCCGCGAGAACACGCAGCAGCATCGGA
Organism: Roseomonas chloroacetimidivorans; assembly: GCF_049629625.1. Lineage (NCBI taxonomy): Bacteria > Pseudomonadati > Pseudomonadota > Alphaproteobacteria > Acetobacterales > Roseomonadaceae > Roseomonas > Roseomonas chloroacetimidivorans. The sequence continues at coordinate 80,175 of NZ_JBNBZS010000003.1, forward strand.
ACACCGGCCACCGGCAGTAGCGCTTTGTGTGACAGGCCCGCGGCCGCGGCCATCGGATCCGTCCCACGGCGCTGCCCGGCGAGTACCAGGGCGGTCACGCCGTCAACGGTCACGCGGGGAGTTCCTTCTCGTAGACGCGGTAGGTCTTGTAGACGCGGGCCCCGAAGGATTCTGCGAGGTGCCGCATGGGCAGGTTATCCTCCAGAACCCAGGACATCTCGATGCGCTTGATGCCGAGGGCGATTGCTTCCTTCCGCATCGCCTCAACAAGGAAAAGCGGCAGGACCCGGCCCAGCAGCCCCGCGCCCAATTGCCGGCGTACGCCCATTAGCGGCACGCGCGCGGTGGAAACCCCCGTGACCTTCAGGCGCCAAAGCAACTTGGCCCAGCCAACGGGCAGCAACCGTCCGGAAAGGTCGCGGATCGCCTCGTTCAGATTGGGCAGGCAGACCCCGAAGGCCACCGGCCGGCCCTCCATCTCCGCAAACCAGACCAGCCTTTCGTTCAGAAGCGGGCGCAGTTCCTTGGCGAGATGCGCCACTTCCTCCGCGGTGAAGGGCACGAAGCCCCAGTTGCCGGACCAGGCCTCGTTGAAGATATCGATGAGGACAGCAACTTCCTCCTGCAGCCTGTCCCGGCGCATGGGACGCAGCGTGACACCGGCGGGAAGGCCGCGCGCCACGGCGCGTGCGGCCGCGCGCGGCATCGGAACCGAAGGCTCCGAGACATAGGCCAACAAGTCGCGGGCCTTGTGGTAGCCGAGCTGCTCCAGCCGTGGCCCGGCATAGGGCGGGTCGTGGGGCATCATCAGCATGGGTGGGGTGTCGAAGCCGGAGACCAGCAGCCCGGTCTGCTCGTTGATCGAGAGGCTGAAGGGACCCTGCATCACGCGGAGCCCGCGCGCCCGGGCCCAGGCTTCCGCCGTTTCCAGCAGTGCCGCGAAGACCTCAGCGTCGTCTTCCGCCGCCAGCAGGCCGAAATGGGCCGGGCGTCCCTTGTCCCCGCCCGGCACCAACCGGTCCTCCTGTGCGCTGATACGGCCAACATCGCGGCCATCCCGGCGGGCGATCCAGAACGCGGCCTCGCCATGGCGGAACCACGGGTTCTTCTTCGGCGACAAGGCGTCGCGGCGTTCCATGAGAAGCGGCGGAACCCAGGCGGGATCGGCCTGGAACAGATCATTGGGCAGGCGGATGAAGCGGTCGAGACCGGCGCGGTCGGTCACCGGCAGGATCTCGACGGAGGAGGCCCGCGCTGGCGGCAGGATCACGCCGTTTCGCCGGGCCGGGCCGGACGGTCGCGCGGCGGCGCGCCGGTCAGCTTCTCCACCCAGGGAAAACGCGCCGCCTCTGCCCGGTCATAGCCGAGATTGAACACATGCGGGCTGCGCGGCCGCTGCCGGACCTCGCCGTAATAGGTGCCGAAGGTCCGGTCGATGACGAAACTAGTGATGCCGTAATTGCCGCCCTCATGGTGGAAGTGGTGGGCCAGGTGCAACTCCTTCATCCGCCGCAGCAGGCGGCTGCGCGGCTTGAAGTTCAGGTGCTGGATGCAGTGGCAGAATTCATAGATGCAGGTGATGACGAAGCCGGTTGCCACCGCCGCCGCCATGCCCGCGGGCCCGCCGCCTACATACCATCCCATCGGCACCAGGATGGCCAGGATCGTCGGCACCGTGGTCACCGGCGCGCCGAACAGCACGTCCAGCCGGTGCGGGTCCTGGTGGTGGTCGAAATGAATCCGCTTCCACAGCGCCGCCGTCAGCGGAGACCGGTAGAGGAACCGCGAATGCAGGACGAAGCGGTGGATCAGGTACCAGGCCAGCGGATAGGCAAGGATAGTGGCGAGCACGGCCAGGAGCGGGCGGAGCGACCCACCTTCCGGCGCCCAGTACACAGCCAGCCCGGCGCTCAGCACCGCCAGGACGACATAGAGATGGATCGCCGGATGCGCGGCATAGGCGCGTACCAGTTCCCGCAGCGTCATGCGCCCGAGATCGAAACTCCGTCCGCCGCGCCACGGACCATACATGCTGCTCTCCCGATTCCCGATCATGGACCACGCGGGTCCCCTCAGGCTTCCTCGCGCCAGAGGCATAGCAAGCCGGCGACGGAGAAGCACAGCGGCGTGATCCAGGCCGCTGGTACCGGGCCCAGCCCGCCAGCCTCGCCGACTGCCCTCATCAGGCCGCCAACCACCAGATAGCCCAGGCCGAGCACCAGTCCAACCGCGGCACGCCGGGCGGCGCCCGTCTGCCTCGGCAGGCCGAAGGCCGAGGGGATGGCGAGCAGCACCATGATGAAAGGCTCCACCGCCATGGCAGCGAGAACTTGCAGCCGCGTCGCGTAATAGGCGGGGCCCCGCGTGACGGCGCCTTCGCCCCGCCGCCCCGCGAGAAGCCGGCCGAGCGGCTGGGCGTCGGTCGGCCGGGCGAGATCCCGCATCATCCGGGGCGGCGGCCCCTCAGGCCAGGCAAGATCCGGCGCCGTGGTGGTTCGGTCCTCGCCCGGCCGGACAAGGCGCACCTCCTCCAGCCGCCAGCCTGCCGGCCCGTATGCCGCGCGCCGCGCGTCGATCCGGGCCAGCGCCTGCCCATGCGCGTCCCGGCGGACGAGCAGCAGGCCCTCAAGCACGCTGCCATCCCGGGAAACCGCATCCGCCGCGACGATATCGGTGCCGTTGCGCAGCCAGAGGCGCTGCGAAAGGGCAATCGGCTGGTTTGGCGCCTCGCGCCTGTCCCACCAGTCCGCCAGGGCCCGCTCGGTCCGTGGCGCGATGCCGAGAAGCAACGCAAACTGCACGGCAACGGCAAGCGCGCAGGCCGGCAGAAGGGCCCCCAGGATGCGCCAGGTGCCGATGCCGGCTGCCCGCATAGCCGTCACCTCCAGCGTAGAGGCGAGGCGCCGGAAGGTCAGGATCGCCCCCACCAGCACGGCCAGGGGGAGGATCTGGCCGAGGGTGGTCGGAAGGCGCAGCAGGGCGTAGCGGCCGATATCCAGAACCCCGCCGCGGGCCAGCACGTCACTCGCCTTGTCCAGCAGGTCCAGGAGCTGCAGCAACGCTGCCAGCCCCAACAGCACCATGGCCGTGCGGCTGATGAAGATCCGCGTCAGGTAGCGACCGGCAACCGAGTTGAGGATCACGAAGAGGCTCTCAGGCGCCGCGGCAGCCAGCGGGCGGCGGTGTTCGCGGCCATGTCGAGGCGGGCGAGCACGCCGTCGAAAGCCCCCTCGTTCGGGTTCCTGTTGCTGTGCCGGAAGACCAGGATGGAAAAGGCGGCGAAAAGCAGGAAGAGGATCCAAAGTGCGGGGCGCGGGTCGATACGCCCGACATCGCCGAGGGATTCTATCAGCTGCAACGCTTGCTGATAGACCACCAGGATCACCGCGCCGAGCAGGATGGCGACCGAGCGTCGCGACCGCTTCGCCGCAAGCCCCATGGGCATCGCCAGGAGCGGAAGGAGCAGGAGCGAAACGGAGCGCACCAGCCGCCCGTGCAACTCGCCCTCCATGCGGCGCTGCGGCACCGGCGGGTCCGGCAGGCTCCGGGCTGCCCAGAGTTCATGCATCGTCATCTCCCGCTCATCAACGCCACGCAGGCGGAAGATAGGCAGGCGCCGGACGAAGGGCCGCGACTGGGCTGAATTGGTGAAGCGCAGGGTCGAGGCCTCTCCGCCGGGAGACAGGGTGATCTGCTGGCCGTCCTCAAGCTCCACCAGCAATTCGCTATCCGTGGCGCTGACAAGCAGCCGGCCCGTTGCGGCGGTGGTCAGCACTTCGCCGCCATCCTCCCGCCGCTGATGCAGGAAGACGCCGCGCAGCAGCCCGTCCGCGGCGTCCCGCCGCTCGACATAGACCGTCAGCCGGTGGCCGATCTGCACGAATTCCCCGGGTATCAGCGTCGCATTCCAGCCCGCATTGGTCAGGGCATGGAAAGCGGCGCGATAGGAGTAGCGGCTGAGCGGCTGGACATAGCCGTAGAGCCCGACGCCAAGCGCCGCGCAGAGCAGCCCGACCGCCAGGAACGGCCAGCTCAGGCGCGCCAGCGAGAAGCCCGAGGCTTGAAGCGCGTCCAGCTCATGATCTTGGCTCAGCCGCGCGACGACCACATAGACGGCCAGGAACAAAGCCGCCGGCATCGCCAGGCCGAGATAATGCGGAATCAGATAGAGCAGCAGCTCGACGATCGAGGCGGCGGGGCTTCCGGTACCGACCAGCAGGTTGAACAGCCGCAGCAGCCGCTCCAGCAGCAGCGCTGGCAGAACCAGAAGCAGCGTGGCCGCGAGGGGCTTCGCCAGCAACCGCAACAGGTAGCGGCTGACCAGCCCGCCCCTGGCCGGTGGCCCCCGGTCGATGCCGGCGGCGAATCTGCGGCTCACGCTTCCGCGGCTGCCCAGGCACCGCGGAGGCGCTGGAGGATGTCGTCGCGCAGCGTGTCCTCTGGCTCCACCGCCTGGCCCAGCGCCGGCGGGCCCGGCCAGCCGGCATCAGGGAAGCTGCGGCCGAGATGAGTACGTGCCTCGCTGTAACGGGGGATGACGTGGAAGTGGACGTCCGGATCCACCATCATCAGCATGAGGTAGTTGATCTTCTCATAGCTCACGAATTCCCGCAGGATCGCCTCGATGCGGGTGATGGCGCGATGCAGGTCGGCGAAGGCGGCGGGGCTGACAGCGCCGAAGCTGGTGACCGGCTCGCGGCAGACCAGCACCAGCGAGCCGAGCGTGACTTGCTGCGGCCGCAGCAACACGGTCCAGTGGTCGGTTTCGCCGATCAGGGTGGCGGGGTAGCCGAACTTGGTGAGCGTGGCGCTTGGCATCTGGAATCTCGCGCGACCGGTATTACGGGTGAGCCGAGCGGATTCCGACAGTGTAACGGCCGGGCTCTGCTCCGCGCGGACTATAGGAGCAGGCCCCCAGGCCCGCCAGTTCGGGCCGGGTTCCAGGTTCCGGCCGGCGCACCGCCCGACACTGGCCCTTCTCCTCATCGCCGCGCCGCTGCTCATCGCGGCCGCCCCGGCCACGGCGTCCGAACCTCGCGCGGCGGCTTGCGCCGCGCCGGATGCGCCGGAGGGGCCAAGGCTGCGGGTGACGGTCACCGGCGCGCGCCGGGTCGCGGGGAATGCCACCATCACGATCTACGGGCCGCGGCCTGAGAAATTCCTGGCCCACCGCGCCTATCTGGCGCGCCAGCGCATCACGCTTCAGGGCCCCTCAGCCGAGGCCTGCTTCGCGCTTTCGTCACCCGGCGATTATGCGATCGCCGTCTATCACGACGAGAACAACGATCACGACTTCAACCGCACGCTGATCGGCCTGCCGGCCGAGGGCTACGGCTTTTCCAATGACGCCCCGACGACGGTGGGGCTGCCATCCTTCGGCGATGTCCGCTTCACCGTGCCGTCAGGTGAATCCCGCATGACGATCCATCTTCGGTACTGACCGAAGGCGCAAGCCGGCGCGTATGGCGCTGGGCCTCCCGGAAGCTGCCGGTGGCCGGGTCCTGGATCCGGAGGGTGGTTTCGAGCAGCCAGCCGGTTTCCGCCGGGGTGATCCGGCATAGCTGCCATCCCGGCCTGTTGTGCCCGCCCGCCAGGGCCTGTGGCGTGCCGAGCACGGGGATGGGGCCGGACGGTCCGGGAAGCTCATCCTGAAGAGGGACGTGGTGATGCCCGTGCAGCACCAGCTCCGCCCCGTGCCGGGCCAGGATGTCACGCAGTGCCGCGCGGTCGCCCAGCGCCTTGCGCCGCCCGCCCGGCCCGAGGGCGGGCGGATGATGCACCAGCACGACCCGGAACAGCCCCTCTCGCCGGGCGGCGTCGAGAAGCGCCGGCAGCCGGGCAAGCTGGTCCGGCCCGAGCCTGCCGGCGGCGGAGCCGGGCATGGTCGGCACTGCGGAAGAGAGTCCGATCAGGGCCACCGGCCCACGCCGGCGTATGAAAGGGAAGGGGGCGGCACCGGGGGCCGGCGCGTCATCCATCATCCAGGCCTGCCAGCTTCCGATGCCCGTCGCCCAGGGTACGGCCACGGTGGCATCATGGTTGCCCGGCACCACCGTCAGCCGCCCGGGCGGCGCCAGCCGCTCCAGCCAGTCCCGCGCCGCGGCGAATTCGGCGGGCAAAGCGAGGTTGGTGAGATCGCCGGTCACGGCGATATGGTCGGCGCCAGCGGCCTCGATATCGGCCAGCAGCCCGGCCGCGGGCACGGCACGCCGGCGCTTGCGCCGCCAGGCGAGATAGGCCAGCAAGCGCTTCCCCGCGAGTTGCCCGAGCGGGCGAAGAGCCCCAGGGGGAACAGGCAGGTGCAGATCGGAAAGGTGCGCGAGGGTAAAGGACATGGGGCGCCCCAATCTCGCCCGTCTGCCGCGCCGGCGCCAGCCGCGCCCGCGGCCCGGCTCCTGGGGGAATCACCCGTTCCGGTCTGGAGCATGCCTGGCTCCGTCCTTCTCCGCCGGGCGCTGAACCGGGCCGGGATCGCCGATGTCGCACCCTGGGGTCAGGCCGGCACGGAGAGCCGCACGCTTCTCCTGCTGAGGGCAGACCATGTCTATGACGCGGCGCTGGTGGCGGGCCTCGCGAAAAGCCCGGGCGTGCTGCTTTGCCGGCCGGAGGATGGCCTGCCCGTCGCCGCGCACCTGCCCGCCGAGGCGCCGGCCGGCGCCGTCGCCGCCGCGCTGGAGGCCGGGTGCAAGGCCGACGACCCGGTCTTCACCGGGCTGAATTCCCTGCGGCCGGCCGCCCTGACGGACAGCTACAACAAGGCGCTGCGGAAGCGCGGGAACCCGTATCTGCTGCGGCTCGCCCCTGAGACCCGGAGGGCGGTCGAATGGGAGATGTTTGGCGGCTCCTACAAGGGCGTGACCGACGCCATCACCAAGCATGTCTGGCCCCGCCCGGCCTTCCATGTCGTGCGGGGCTGCGCGGCGCTCGGCGTCACCCCGAACCAGGTCACGCTGGCCAGCCTGGTGCTGGTCTTCCTGGCGCTCTGGCTATTCGCCACGGGGGCCTTCCTGCTCGGCCTGCTGGCGGCCTGGGTGATGACCTTCCTCGATACGGTGGATGGCAAGCTGGCGCGGGTGACGCTCACCTCGACGCCCTTCGGCAATGTCTTCGACCACGCGATCGACCTGATCCACCCGCCCTTCTGGTGGCTTGCCTGGATCTATGGGCTGGGAGAAGTCGGCCTGCCGCTCGCCCATCCTGTCGCCGTGGGGGCGGTGGTCTTCGGCGGCTATGTGCTGCAGCGACTGCAGGAGGGACTGTTCCTCGCCCTGTACCGTATGGAAATCCATGTCTGGCGCCGCTTCGACAGCTTCTTCCGCCTGTGGATCGCGCGGCGTAACCCGAATCTGCTGCTCCTCAGCCTCGGCACCCTGGCCGGGCGCCCGGATTGGGGCATGCTGGCGGTGGCGGCCTGGACGATTTTCGGCTGCGTCGAGCAGGCTGTGGTGACGGTGCAGGCGGGGCTGGCACGGCGCCGCGCACCGCTGCGTTCCTGGCTGGAGGCATGAGCGGCACGCGTCGCATCGGCCTGATCACCAACCCACTGAGCCGGGCGCTGCGCGAGGGGCGGTTCGGACTGGGCGAGAAGGCCGCGGGACTGCCGCAGGCGGCGCCTGCCAGCCGCGCGGAACTGAAATCGGCACTCGCCGGCTTCGCGGCGGAGGGTGTGGACCTGCTGGCCGTGCAGGGCGGCGACGGCACGCTGCGCGAGGTGCTCACGGCCCTGCCGGAGGCCTTCGGCCCTCATCCGCCAGAGATTTCCATACTGGCGACGGGCAAGACCAACCTGGCCGCCCGGGTGCTGGGCAGCCCTGGGCCAGGAGAGGCAGCGCTGGCGCGGCTGCGGGCGGCCGCGGATCGCGGCAAGCTGCGCCGCCGGCTACTGCCGGTGCTGGAGGTGGCAAGACCCGGCCTCGATGAGGTGGAGCCGCTGCGAGGCCTGCTCTTCGGCGCCGGCGCCTTCACCGAGGCGAAGCTGCTGGCCGAAAGGACGCTGCACCGCCGTGGTATCCATGACCGGCTGGCAGTGCTGCTGGCCCTCGCGGGGGTGGCGCTGAGGGTGGGGTGGCAGCGCGGGCACCCGCTGCGGGCCGGCGCGCCGATGCGGGTGGCGCCGGATGGCTTGCCGGCCCGCGACGGAAACCGCTTCCTCGTGCTCGCCACCCCGCTCGACCGGCTCATGCTGGGGCTATGGCCGTTCTGGGGAGAAGGGCAGGGGGCGGTACGGTGGCTCGATGTGGCGGCGCCGCCGAAACGGCTGCTGGCGGCGCTCTGGGCCGCCCGACAGGGCCGGCCACGCCCCTGGATGCCAGCATCCGGCTATTGCAGTGGCCGGGCGGAGCGGCTGGCTATTCGCCTCGACACGCCCTTTGTGCTGGACGGGGAGGTGTTCGAGCCGGGCCCGGAAGGGCTCGTGCTCTCCGCGCCTGACCGCATCGCCTTCGTGACGCCATGACGCCACCCATCCGTGACGCGCTGGAAGCGCTGGCCGCCGCCGAGCTCGCTCCGCCGCCTCAGCCGAACGCCGCCATGCTGGCCGCCCGGCACTTGGCCGAGGACATCCTTGCCCGGCACGGCCCGGCGGTGGCGGCGGTGCTGTTCTATGGGTCCTGCCGGCGCGATGGCGATGCGACGGGTCTGCTCGACCTTTATGTGCTGACCAGCGGCCATCAGGCCTTCTATGGCCGGGCGGCATTGGCCTTCTTCAACGCCTTGCTGCCGCCGAATGTGCTGCACTGGCGCGGCGAGGCACCCGTCGGCCCGGAGGGCCGCGCCGTGCCAGTCCGCGCCAAGGTGGCGGTGATGAGCCTGCGCCAGTTCGAGCGGAAGGTGCGCGCCGACGCGTTGGACACCACGATTTGGGCCCGGTTCTGCCAGCCCTCGACGCTGGTCCATGCGCGCGATCCGGCGGCCCGGCTGCGGGTGGAGCGCGCGGTGGCCCAGGCGGTGGAAACAGCGGTGCTCTGGGCCGTGCGGCTGGGGCCGCCCGCCGGGACGCCGGCTGATTACTGGCGCGGGCTCTTCGCTCATACCTATGGCGCGGAACTCCGCGCCGAGCGCAGCAACCGGCCGGACAGGCTGCTGGCCACATCGCCTGGCTGGTACGGGCCGGCGCTGCCAGCCGCCCTGGCGCGACTTGGGCTCTCCGCCACGGCGGATGGCGAGGGGCGCTTGCGGCCGGGGCCAGCGGGGGGCTGGAGCGGATCCTGGGCCCTGCGGCGCGCCTGCGGAAAGGCGCTGAACGTTATGCGCCTGATTAAGGCCGCCTTCACCTTCGATGGCGGGCCGGACTACCTGGCCGCCAAGGTCGCGCGCCATTCGGGCGTGACGGTGGAGCTGACGGACTGGCAGCGCCGGCATCCCGTGCTGGCGGCGCCACTCCTGCTCTGGCGGCTGCGGCGCCGCGGCGCCGTGCGTTGAAAGAGGCGCCCCGGAGCTGTTCCGTCCGGTGTGGTTCCGATCAGGGGAGGCGCTGGAAGACGACCCGGTGGCGGTTTCCAATCTTCACGCTGCGGACCGGCTGGTATTCGGCCCGCAGCGCCTCTGACAACAAGGCCCAGGATGTCGGGTTGATCCGGGCGCGTGTGCTGTCGGTCGTGATGATGAAGGCGGGGCGCGAGGCCAGGATGCGGCGCAGCTCGGCCACAGGATCGACCCCGATCCCGCCGACTTCCCGCAGATCGTTCAGATGCGTCGGAAAGACATAGGGGGTCGGCAGCATGGCGCGGGTGAGGAAATAGAGGATGGTCTCGCCGTCGAAGACATAGAGGCTGGCGCCGGGCGTCACCGCTTCGGCCAGAGCCCGGACCTCCGAGCCATTGCCCCGGGACCGCAGGTGCAGGGTGGTGAGCACCGCGCCGGCGATCACCGCGACGAGTGACAGGGCGGCCATGGCGGGAACGCGGCCCAGCCGTGCCGCGGGCCAGCCGAGCAGCGGCGCGGCCGCCACCGAAAGCGGCACGAGCAGCGGCAGGGCGTAATGGTTGTAGTAGGTGCCGAACAGGAGCACGCCGGCGATGGCGGTTGCCGCCCAACCGGCCACGAAAACCGCCATGCGACGCGCTTCCGCCTCCCCGGCCTGCTGACGCAGGGCGAGGCGGATACCAAGCCCGGCGCAGATGGCCAGCGGTAGAAGCAGCCCGGCCATGCCGCCCAGCCGCCCGAGCGCCGATCCCACAACGGCTGTGTTGCGCTGGAAGACCGAGGTGAAATTCGCGAAGACGAAGGCCTGGAGCTCGCCAAGGCCGGCATAGGCGGCCAGCGCTCCCAGGGTCGGAAGCAGGGCACAGGCCGCCCAGGCGATGCCCCAGAGCAGCATGCGCGGGAGACCGGCGCCCGAGCGCCAGCCCTGCCACAGAAGGGCGCAGCCGAAGAAAACTCCCTCGAACACCGCCGTGTACTTGATCTGCATCGCCAGCCCCGTGGCGAGCATCGCCGCGGCGCCGAGCCTGAACAGCTGCGCGGGGGAGCCCGGCCGCGCGACGGCGTGCAGGGTCAGCAGGGCGGCGCCGGCGACCGGAAGATTGTAGAAGACCGGCGACTGGCCGCCCTCGCCACCGAAGACGTTGAGCCAGAGGAGGTAAGTGATTCCGGCGAATAGCGCCCCCCGCCCGGCCGCGATCCCGGCGGCGATACGCGTGATGAGGAAGGCTGTCGCGGCGGCGACGAGCGTAGCGACGATTTGGTACTGGAGGATCCCCTCGCCACCCAGCGACCGGATGGCGGCGTAGATCAGGAACAATCCGATGGGCTTGCGGTCCCAGATATCCACATAGGGGAGCGCACCCTGCAGCATCCGGTCGCCGACCAGCAGATAGAGTTGCTCGTCGCCCTCGATCACGGGATTGCCGAGGAAGGGCAGGCGCACCAGCAACGCCACCGCGAGCAGCAGCAGCGCCGGGACGATGATGTCGCGCCCCGCCTCTGGAGGAACGGCCTCCAGCCGCCGCGACGCGACGGCCGCCGGACCGGGCTCTACAGCCTCCACGGTCAGATGGATGCTCCTGACCGGACGGAACCCGGCAGAAGATCCGTCCGAAGGGAAACCGGAAGCAGGTTTCCTACTCCGCCGCGGCCAGTGTGGCGCCGATCAGCCCAAGCTCCTGGCCGGTCCGCGCAATCGCGGCGATCGCCATGTCGATCTGCGCCGGGGTCAGGGCGGCGCTGACGCTCATGCGGAGCAGAGGCTTCCCGCCCGGTGTCGCCGGCCCGAGGGCGAGATTGGTGTAGATGCCCTCCGCCAGCAGGGTATTCCAGAACAGCACTGCGGTCTGGCGGTCCGGCATGGGCAGCGAGACGATGGGGCTCGGCATGGCGCCCAGCGCGAAGCCGGCCGCGGCGAGTCCGGCATGCAATTGCTGCCCGTTCCGCCGCAGATCGTCCCGCAACCGGGGATTTTGCTCCATCACCTCGATGGCCTGGATCACCGAGGCCACGATCGAGGGCGGCAGCGAGGCGGTGAACATATAGGCGCGCGCGGAAAGCCGCAGTGCGTCGAACCCGTCGAGATTGGAGGCGCAGAAGCCCCCGATCGCGCCGAGGCTCTTGCTGAAGGTGCCGACGACGAAATCGACATCCTCCTCCACGCCTTCCGCCTCGGCGAGGCCGCGGCCGTGCTTGCCGAGCACGCCAAGCGAATGGGCCTCATCCACCAGCAGCCAGGCGCCCGCCTCGCGCTTTACCTCGGCCATCTCGCGCAGCGGCGCGGTGTCGCCGAGCATGCTGTAGATGCCCTCGGCAACGATCAGCTTCTCGCCGGGCTGGTTGGAAAGCAGACGCAGGCGGCGCCGGAGGTCGTCCGGGTCGTTGTGCCGGAAACGGGTGACCTGTGCGCCACCAAGCCGCGCGCCGTCATAGATGCTGGCATGGCTGTCGGCATCCAGCAGCAGGTGGTCGCCGCGTCCCGCCAGAGCGGCCAGCGCGCCCAGATTGGCCTGATAGCCTGTCGTGAAGACCATGGCCGACCGGCGGCCGAGGAACTGCGCCAGCCGCCGCTCCAGCGCCGCATGGCCGCCATAGGTGCCGTTCGCGATGCGGGAGCCGGTGGTGCCGGTGCCCTGCGCCTCGGTCGCCGCGACAGCGCTGTCGATGCAGTCCTGGTTGAAGGTCAGGCCAAGATAGTTGTTGGTGCCGAGCAGCAGGATGCGTCGCCCGCCCAGCACAGCCTCGGTTGCGGACAGCACGGCATCGAAAGCCACGCCGAAGGGATCCCGCCCGGCAGCGGCCACCGCCGCATGCTCGGTGCGCAGCGCACGAAACTTTGCCAGCATCGTTCAGGCAGCCGTAGTCGTTTCGCTGGTCAGCACGCGGACGAGATCGCCAATTGTCTCGATCTCCGCCATCCGGTCCATCGGGATGATGGTGTCCAGGCGTGTTTCAAGCAGCATGATGAAATCGATGGCTCCGACGGAGTCGAAGTTCAGGTCGTGCAGAATGCTGGTCTCCATTGTCACCGGACCGGCCAGCTTCCCAGACTCTTCGAGTGCCGCGGTGATTTCCCGCAGGGCAGCCTGCTCGTCCAGCATCTTCAACTTCCCCTGTCGACCACGCCCATGCCCCCCCGGGCATGGTCCGTTAAATGCTTCCCTGAACTGTAATGCAAGTTTTGTTCTGAACCGGGCGGTACAGGGGTGGCGAGCCATTGCAGCGCGGGCACAGCCTGCCCGGCCAGGAGAAGCAAGGCGGAGAAGATGGAGGCGAGACCCGCTCCTTCCAACCCGACCAGATGCAGGCCGATAAGGGCCAGGGGAACATAAGCCGCTGTTGTCAGGGCCCGGAGGCGCAGCGCCAGGCCATGGCGCTCGACCGAAACCAGCAGCGGCTCCAGGGCAAAACCGGCGAAGCCGACGGAGGCGGCGGCCGCCAGCAGCAGCATGACGGGATAGGCCCCGGCCGCCTCAGCCCCGCCCACCATGCGGAGCAGCCATTCACCCAGCGCCGCGAGTATCAGCAGGAGGCCGAGTGCCAGGGCGGCGGAGAGGCGGAGACCGCGGCGGAGCAGCCGGCGCAGCGCTTCCCGGTCCTGTGCCGCCGCCAGCCGTGCCAGTTCCGGATAGAGGGCAGGGGTCAGGAAGCGGCTTGGCTTCAGCGCGGCCTCCCCGATCTGGCGGGCCAGGGAGAAGAGTGCGGCGGCGGCTGGCCCGAGCATCCAGCCGACGCAGAGCGTGGCGACATGGCTGGAGCCCAGGGAGAGCGTGGTCATCAGGTTCGTGGACCAGGCGAAGCCCCAAATGCCCGGATGTGCCTGCGTCGCGCGCAGCCGCCGGCCGGATGGATCGGGCCGCAGCAGGCCCCGCCGCGCCGTCTCCCGCCAGGCGGCGGCGATCAGCACCAGGCCGCCGAGCACCGTCGCGGCGTACCAGGCGGCGAGGAAGCCGGGCAGCCCGGCGCCGAGCGCCACGGCGAGCCCCGCCCCCGCGAGGCGAAAGCCCGCCCCCATCGCATCGCGGCGCGCCAGCAGGTCGAAGCGGTCAAAGAGGCGGAGCAAGCCGATCGGCGTTGCCGTGACCAGGAAAGCCGTGCTGGTGGCATAGAGCGCGGCGAGGGGCACGACCTCCGGCGGCCAGCCGAAGGAGGAGCCGAGGAACCAAGCCGCAGCGGCGCAGGCCAGGATGCCCACCACGGAGGAGGCGAGGTCCAGCCCCGCGGTGAAGCGCAGCACGGCCTGGAATTCCGCCCGCCGTGCCGGTTCGAGGTTGCCGGCGCCGAAACGCAGCACTGCCTGCCAGGATTGAAACTTCACGAGGGAGGAGGCGGTCTGAGCGAAGCCGTGAACCAGGACCAGCACGCCCATCCGCGTCGCGCCCAGGCTGTGCATGGCAATGCTGAATGCCGCCAGATTGAGCAGCGCCGTCGCCACCTTGCCGCCGAGAACCAGCCCTGCATTCCGCAGGATGCGGCGGAACAGCGCATCGGCCGAGACGCGAGCCGTGGTGTCGCTCATGCCGTGGCCTCCTGCAGACGCGCCAGGATCCGGGCGGCCCGGGCATCCCAGGTATAGGTTTCGAGGAAGGCGGCGAGGGCCCGAGCGCCGAGCGCCGCGGCCCCCGCGGGATCACCCAGCAGGCCGCGCGCGGCCGCGGCCCAGGCCTGCGGCTCGCCCGGGGGCAGGAGCAGCGCCGTCTCCCGATCGCACAGGATCTCGCGCAACGCCGGGATGTCTGAGGCCAGGATGGGCTTTCCCGCCGCCATATATTCGAAGACCTTCAGCGGCGACATCCAGCGCCCAATCTCCCGCCCTGCCGCGGAGGCGACGCTGGGCGCCGGTGGGGCAAGCAGCAGATCGAAGCGCGCGAGGCAGGCCGGCACCAGCGCATGCGGCACATGGCCGTGCAGGTGCAGGTTGGCCCGGCCGGCACAGCGGGCACGCCAGAAGGCCAGATCCTGCTCGGTCCCGCCGACAACGTGAAAGTCGCATTCCGGCAATGCGGTGGAGAGCGCCTCCACCATCTCCATTCCTTTCCCGGGATAGAGATGGCCGACATAGCCCAACTGCGGTGCCTCTGGCCGACCGGGCCAGGAGCCGGGCGGCGGGGGGAGGGGGGCCTCGACGGGATCCGCCCCGTCATGGGCCACCATCACCGGCCGCCCGGCTAGCGCCGGAACATAGCCTGCGTAGTCCTCCGCAAGGGAGAGGGATATGGCGACGAGCAGGGCGAAGCGCGGATGACGGAACAGCCAGGATTCAGCCAGCCGACGGGGCATCCGCAGGGGAAGGGCATGCGCCTCATACACGAAGGGCGCGGCGCTCCGGCCGATGGCGCGGGCCAGGGCATAGGCATGCCGGCCATAGATCAGATCCGGCGGTGGCCGTGAGGCCATCGCCCGCGCGACCAGAGCGGGATAGAGCAGGTTCTTGGCGAGCGGCAGGGTCGGCGGCGCGCGCAGGACCAGGTCGAAGCAGGGCTCGATGCCATAGGCCGCAAAGATGGACGGCGCATCTGCCTGGCGTCCGCGGGCATAGAGCGTTACCTCATGCCCGGCGGCAGCGAAGGCACGGCACATTTTCAGGACATTGATCGCGCTGGCGACCCGGGAGGGAAGGGCCGTCCCGGCGACATAGCTTATACGCATGGCATGCCTGGCCGGAGCCTCGGACCCTTGCCCAGGGCGCGGGCGGTCCTCATCCTGAACTCTCTTCTGAAGGTCAGATCCGGTTGGAGACAGGGCATCACCCGGACCGGCCACGTATCTGGGCCCTGCTCGGCCCGCGGACCGGCGACAACAATCAGGTGCTGGCGCTGGCCGAGGCGCTGGGCGGCAGCGTGGAGCTGCTTCGCCTTCGCTATAATTGGCTCAGGCTGCTTCCGAACCGCTACGGCGATTCCGGGCTCGCCAGCCTGGATGCCGCCTCGCGCGCCCTGCTCGCCCCGCCCTGGCCGGATCTCGTCATTGGCGTCGGGCAGCGGAGCGTGCCGGTGGCGCGCTGGATCCGCGCCCGCTCCGGCGGCCGCAGCCGGATCGTGCAGATCGGCCGCCCGCGCTGCGACCCGGCCCGGTTCGACCTGGTGGTGACCACGCCGCAATACGGCGTTCCGCCAGGGCCGACGGTGCTCGAACTTCCTATCTCCCTGAGCCGGCAGACCCCGGCGCGGCTGGCCGAGGCCGAGGTACAGTGGCGCGAGAGGCTGGAGAATTTTCCGGCGCCACGGCTGGCTCTCCTCCTGGGCGGCAATTCCTGGCCCTGGCGGCTGCGCCCGGAGGATGTCGAGGCGGCCTGCCGGACACTGCTCGCCCGTGCCGAGGCGCAGGGAGGGAGCGTGCTGGCCATCCCCAGCCGCCGGACCCCGGCCGAGATCGAGCAACGGGTGCGGGCGGTGCTGGCAACGGCGCCCGTCCCGGCGGCCCTGTTCACCGGCACGGGTGCAGAAAATCCCTATTCCGGCCTGCTGGCGCTCGCGGACGAGATCGCCGTGACCGCCGACAGCGTGGCGATGATGTCGGACGCGGTCACCGCCGGTAAGCCGGTCGGCCTCGTCCCGCTCCGCCCGGCAAGGCTGGGCGGGGCCTGGCTGCGCCTGATGCGTGCCCTGCGGCTGGCGGAAGAGGAGGAGCGGGCGGCGCCACCATTCCTGCGCATGGCGGGCCGGGCCTGGGGCGCGCTGGTGCGGCGCGGCCTGGCCGGCTGGCCGCGTGACCTCTGGTTCTTCTGGCGGGTGCTCGGCCATCAGGGGCTCGCGGGCAGGATCGAGGCGCCGGTACGCGGCAAGCCCCCCGCCGTGGCCGAAATAGCAGCGGCGCGGATCACGCCGCTTCTGCCCTCCGAGGCGGCGGGAACTGACCGCGGCAGCGCTCCACCAGAGCCATGGCATCGGGGCGGATATGCCGTTCCCTGATCCCATGCTCCACCTCCTCGCGGGTCACCGAGCCCATATCCAGGCACTCCGCAAGAAGGGCGAAGAAATAGGCCTCCTGCCTGGGGTCGGGATGCGGGCGATAGCGCGCATGGGCGGTCCAGAGACGCAGCAGGGGACGGACCACCGCGGCCGGGATCGGGCCGAAGCCGCGCTCACGAAGGGTGAAATCCACGGGCAGGCCGGTCTTCCAGGGCTGGGTGCGGCGCTTGGTGGTGTGCAGCAGGCGGGTATCGGGGGCGAGCCGGTCGAAATCGTTCCAGACCGTCTCCAGCAGGCCGATGGTTTCCCGCTTCTCGCGCCGCAGCTCGATCAGCTCCACATAGTCCAGCCGGCCGGCGAACAGCTCCTCCAGCATCGGCTCAAAGCGCCAATGCGGCAGGCGGGCGCAATCCAGCAGCATGACACTACTGGCCAGGTAGTCCGGGGCGCCGTTATGGCCGGGCCGGGCGCGGCACCAGATGGCCTTGCCCTCGCGGTCACGGGCGAAAAGTTCCCCCACATCGCCCACGGCGAAGACATCGGGGTCCACCACCAGGGCGACCCCTTGGTGGCCCATGGCATCGGGCACGGCGAAGCGGAGCGGGGTGAAGGATTGCAGGTCGTCCATGTGCCAGACGCGGCTGTGCCCGTCGCGGAGGAAGCTCCGGCCCTCAGCCGCGCGCAGTGGCCCACAATCCTCAGCTTCGAGCAGCCGGACCTCGAAGGCGTCCGGATTGCGGGCGTTACGGCGGAAGGAATGGGCCGAGACCAGGGCGCCCAGCCTCTGCTTCGCGTTGGTATGAATGAAGACCACGGGACGGTTGGCGGAGGTGTTGGCTTGGCTCATCGGTCGTTCCAGAGGCGGCGGGCGGCGTTATCGGCCGGGCTCGCCATGTTCATTGTGGTCCTGACGGCTGCCTGCGCCCAGCAGAGCGCCGCGCCGGTGCAGGCGGCGGAACCCGTTGCCCCTGTTGCCGGGGATCTCGCGCGGTTCGAAGGCTGGTACCAGGGCCAGCGTTTTCCGGTCGGCTCCGCCTTCACATGTCGAGAAACGGCGCGGAACATCTGGTTTCGTGTCGAGAACGGGCTCATCGAGATGCGCCGCTCGCGCCATCGGCGCTCCGCTGTCGGAACCTCCCTGATGACCGGAACGCTCTCCCCCGCCGGTGAGGTGGTGATGCAGGGAACCGATACGGACCGCATGGCCGCCGGCCGGATCGAAGGCGACCGCCTGACGGCCGGGGATATCTCGGCCCCTGCTGTTGTGCGGGAAGGCCACAGCTCCTGCACCTACCGTTATGAGGCTGTCCGTCGCGAGGGGCTGCGGAATTAGCAGCCGCTTCCGCGGCGGTGCGCCGGAATTCAGGCACGGGCCACCGTCCCGGGCAGGCCAAGGCTGGTCCACCATTCGAGTGTGTCCTGAAGCCCGGGCTGCAACGGAATGCGCGGCGCCCAGACGAGGCTGGGAAGCTGTCGCTCAGGGCTTGATGCCCAGTCACGGTGCAGGATCTCGCGCGCCTTCCCGCGCCCGAACAGGGCGGACCGGCCGCTTATGGATGACCAGGTATCGGCCGCCGCGCCGGCGGCGAGCATCACGGAATCCGGCACTGGCAGGAAGCGCGGCTCGCGCCGCAACAGGCCACCGACATGGTGCAGGATCTCGCGCCAGCCATAACCGCCATGGCGCTCATCCGTGACCTCGAAGGCTGTCCTGAGAGGCCCCGAGCGGCAAAGGGTGACAATGGCGGAGGCGACATCCGCCGCATGGACAAAGGCGATCCTCGGCTCCGGTGCACGGGGAACCGGAACGACCGGGGCGGATGCCAGGCGGCACAGGACGAGGCCCTCGCGGTCGCCTGGCCCATAGATGACTGAGGGCCGCAACACCACCCAGCGCCCCGTTCCGCCAAGGGCTGCGATCGCGGCCTCCTCACCGGCGCGCTTGCTTTCGGCATAGGCGGAGAGGTGGGGCTCCCGCGCGGCGAGCGAGGAGACCAGGATGCAGCGCGCCCCGGGCGCCGCCGCAGCGACCGCGCTGCCGAGCCGGGCGCTTCCGTCGCGGTTCACCGCGAAAAACTCCGATCGCCTGCGGGCCTTGGTCAGGCCGGCGAGATGGACGACCGCCTGCGCCCCGTGGACGAGGCGCCGGAGCGCGTCCGGATCCGCCAAGTCGCCGCGCACGGTCTCGACCGGCGGCGCTTCCGGCGGCGCTACGACCTCACGCCGGACCAGCATGCGGACCCGCCAGCCCTCGCGTGCCAGGGCGGTGATCACATGGCGCCCGAGAAAACCGGTTCCGCCTGTGACGGCCGCGAGCGGCGCGTCTGTCATCGTTGAATGGCGGCCAGCTCTGGGGCGGGGGCCACAAAGGCCCCTGCGAGGTAGCGGGCGCGTGCCAGCGTCCGGCTGAGCTTGCCCGAGGAAGTGCGCGGCAGGCTGCCCGGCGGCACCAGGACGACATGGGCCTCTACCCCATGGCGGGCGCGGAGCGTACCCGCAGCATCGGCCACAAGCCGCTCCCGCTCGGCGCTGCCGGGCATGCCGCGCGCCTCGATCAGCAGCACGACCTGTTCCGTCCCGTCCTCCTCGACGGCGAAGGCGGCGGCATCGCCGCTACGCAGTGTGGGCACGGTCTGCTCGACCGTCCATTCCAGGTCCTGCGGCCAGACATTGCGGCCATTGACGATGATCAGGTCCTTGGCACGCCCGGTGATCACGATCTGGCCGCCCAGGCGATAACCGAGATCGCCCGTGTCGAGCCAGCCATCCGGGGAGAGGACGGCGGCGCTTTCCTCTGGGTGCTGATCATAGCCGCGCATCAGCCCCGGTCCGCGGACCAGGATGCGCCCGACCCGGCGCTCCGGCAGGGGGGAGCCGGCCGCGTCCCGGATTTCGACCTCGGTGCCTGGCAGGGGCGGTCCGCAGAGGGTGAAAGTCCGGATCCGGCCGGCTTCGGCCGGAGGTGGCGATGCAGTGCCCTCGCGTTCGAGCTGGTCGAGATCCACCGTATCAGTGGAAACGCCGGTCCCCAGGGGCGTGAAGCTGATGGCGAGCGTCGCCTCCGCCATGCCGTAGCTCGGCACGAAGGCTTCGGCGCGGAAGCCGTCCGGCGCGAAGGTCTCGGCGAAACGGGCCAGGACATGCGGGCGGATCATGTCGCCGCCGATGCCCGCAGCACGCCAGGAGGAGAGATCGAGCGCCGGGCCCTTCTCCGGCGCTTGGCGGCCCCGCCGGGTGCAGAGTTCATAGCCGAAGCTGGGGCTGTAGGAGAGGGTGCCGCGGTTGGAGGAGAGAAGGCGCAGCCAAAGATGCGGCCGCCGGGCGAATTCCTGCGGCGAGAGAAGATCAACGGTCACCTGGCCCGCCAGCGGCGCCAGCAGGAAGCCCACCAGCCCCATATCGTGGTAAAGTGGGAGCCAGGACACCGCGCGGTCCTCGGGCACGACCTGGAGACCATGCTGCAGGATAGCCCGGATATTCTCCATCAAGGCCCGCTGGGTCACCGCGACGCCGACGGGGAAGCGGGTGCTGCCCGATGAGAATTGCAGATAGGCGATCTCGTCCTCGCCCATGGGCGAGGGCATGGGGGTGCTTTCCGGAGCTTCCTCCAGCGCAGCGACGCTGCCGAAGGCCTTCAGCCCGGCCTCGCGGGCCAGGGGCTCCAACCAGCTCTGCAGGGCCTGTGGTACGAAGAGGGCCGAGGCCCGGGCTGCCAGGGTCAGGCGGCGGATATGCTCGATATAGGTCTCGCGCCCGCCGAAGGCCGTCGGCAGCGGTACCAGCGCCGGGACCAGCCCGGCATATTGGCAGGCGAAGAAGGCCGTCACCACGTCGGGATGGGTTTCGGCCACGATGGCGACCCGCTCGCCGCGCCCAAGGCCGGCATGGGTCAGGCGGCGCGCCAGAGCGAGGGCGTCCTGGCGCAGCTGGCGATAGGGCAGGGCCTCGGCCAACTGGCCCCGGCCATCATGGAAGCCGAGCCCCGTCACGCCGGCCGCAGCGTAATCGAGGGCTTCGGCCATGGTCGGGAAGTCCCCGAGCCGCCTGGGAACGGAGTTCAGGGTCGGAAGGGGGGCGGCTGTCATTCAGTGCCCTTCCGCCGTTGCGGGGGTCAATGCCGAGGCGGCGGCTGGCCAGGAGCGGACGAGTGCCTCGGCATTCGCGAGGTCCGCCGGATAGTCGACCTCCCCCCACTTGCAGCCTTCGATGGAGGTCACCTGCACCACGCCGGTCTGGGCAAGCCCGTGGATCACTGAAAGGTACCAGCGGCGGATTCCATCCGGTTGCCGCAGCGCGGCTTCGAGGCCCGCCGCGAACATTCCGCCCCCATGCCCCCGGAACAGCAGCATCCCGATCGACTCGCCATTCGTCTCGGAGGGCGACAGGGTCTTGCCGATCGCCTTGAGGCGCGTTCCGTCCACCGACACCTTCATGTCATCCGCGTCATAGGTCGGCTTGCGGTCGATGGTAACGGTGACCGGGGCTTTGGGCGCCGCGAGCAGGTGCTGCAGCACGGCCGCTTCGAAGAGCGTGTCGCCGTTCAGCAGCACCGTATCCGGTGCCTGGAGCAGGTCGCGGACCAGGAAGCAGCTGCCAATGTTCTCGGAAACGGCAAAGAACGGGTTGAAGACCGTGCGGATCGTCATCCCGGGCTGGACGATGCCTGGAATGGCTTGTTCCACCGCCTCGGCTTCGAAGCCCGTGACAAGAGTCACGTCCTGAATGCCTGCCGCGGCCAGACCCCGAAGCTGCCACTCGAGGATCGGGCGTCCAGCAACGGGGAGAAGGCACTTTGGCATGTGTTCCGTCAGAGGAAGCAGGCGACGGCCCTGACCAGCGCACAAGATTACAGCCTTCAATGCTCTTTCCCTTCCGCGGGTCGGTTACTCCGGCGTGAGCTATCAGCTTTCCGGAACATGACCCATGACGTGGCATCGGGTCTGCCCCGGTATGGATATTGGTCTCGTTCCCGCGGAAAGGCCGCCCGGGGCGCTTCTCTAGGTGCTCCAGGCCCTCTCAGGAGGCCGTGCCAGCGATCTGGCAGCGTATTCCGGCGGGGTGAAGCAGACAACTCGCGGAATGACGCCAGTATCTGTCCGAGGCCAGAGCCTCCGAATGTCTGTCACCGCACATGACCGGCCGGGCTGCGGATTGGCGCGTCCGGCACCGTACAGCGACCTGAAATCCAAGATTTCCGGGTCATGATGGCGGAGAGGGTGGGATTCGAACCCACGGTAGGGTTGCCCCTACTCCGGTTTTCGAGACCGGCCCAATCGGCCACTCTGGCACCTCTCCGGGGCACGCCGGGTGGCCGTCCTACCTACGCCGTGACCGCCTCGTCAAGGCCGACGCGTTCCGGCGAGATGCCAGCATCCGGTCCAACCTGCCCTTGATGGGCGCGCCATTATAGGGTTCCGGGTGGGACAATCGGCCGAATGGGCGTGCGTAGGTCATAGAGCCGGAATTGGGGCTGGTCCCGACTCGCCAGCCTCCATAGCGAGAAGTCACTGCTGCACCGCTTCTGGTCTGGCCATGCGCCGAAGGGTGGTCGGCACCTGGTGCCGGGTCGGACAGGCATGGCGACCGCCGCGTCCGACAGGGTGATCTTCCTCATCCTGCCGGAGCGGTAGCCCTCGGGCCTCGGGATGGTCAGGGTGGTGCCGGCCGCGGTCTCGGTTAGGTCCCCGTCGTATCGCCGCCGTCTCCCCGACCCGCATCCCGGTCGCGCGAAGCCAGCAAATCACGACCGGCCACTCGGGGTGGAGCGGCCGAATGGCCTTGGCGACAGCCTTGATGTGCTTCTCCCGGGGGACTGGATGACTTCCCGGCTCGTCTTGAGGGACTGCTTGCCAAAGTCCATGGCCGCGTTCGAGGCGAACTCCGAGCCGTTGCCCCTTGCGTGCTCGGTCGCTTGGCGGATTGCGACCTTGGAGTTCCGGATGGTCTGATTGCTCACCGGGCGAGCGCAACCAGCGTGTTGGAGGCGGTGCCTCCGACCCTCATCGGACACGCTAGAGGGATAAGGCTTGCGGGCTACCCCGCGCAAATTAGGCCACTGGCTAATCCTTCGCTGCCCCGAGGGAGCGGAGGAGAGCGGTAGGACTTGTCGTGTCGCCTATGTCCCAGATCTTACGTATGAGCAGGCCGGCGTCGTTCTCCAGTCCGCCGATGGACGCATTCTCCCGGAACTTCGCCTCCAACTCCTGGTCCGTGAGAGGACGGGCCGCGCTGCCCCGTGCGCCCACCACGACAGTGCTGAACTCGTGCCCGCTCTTGTCGTGCAGCGTCACGCGTGCAGCGCCGCGGGGTAGCCCTGCGTCGAGCCTTGCCTGGACGTGGCCGCGCAGGGCAACGATCCCGGGATCGTGCATGGCTCCTTCCGAGAAATCCGCGACGCCCGCGGAGCCGCGTAGCAGGGCCACGGCTGCGCTGTGATGGATGCTCACGCGGCAGTCCCTCGCACTGGTGACGGCGCGATCGCCGCGGTCCAGGAGAAGCTGGTCGCCCTCTACGAGGACGGAGGCAATGTCGCCGGGCTGCACGCGCTGGCGCAGCTCCAGGCAGGCGTCGATGACGGCGTGGAAGACGATGCCGGCGGGGTAGGGCTTGTAGGTGTTGCGGGCGAACTCCCAGTCCTGTCCCAAGCCTGTCGTGATGCGATCGAGGTCCGGAATGTCGCCCATGGCGCGCGCCCAGCCGAGCGGGCCCTCGATGGCCGCGGGGGCAGCCGTGTAGCCGGCCTGCGCCATCAGGGCAGCCAGGAGCCCATTTCGCGCGGCGTTGCCCATTCCAACATTCTTCGCGGCGCTCGGCAGGTTCTCCACCAGACCGGCAGACTGGCTGGCCGCGATGCCCAGCGCGTGCCAGCACTGGTGCGCGTTCAGCCCCAGCAGCCGTGCGCAACCGGCCGCGGCGCCGAACACACCGGCGGTGGAGGTGATGTGCCAGCCCCGGTTGTAGTGGCCGGGAGAGACGGCAGCGCCGATCCGGCACTCCACCTCGGCGCCCAGGATGAAGGCGTGCAGTACCTCTGCCCCGGTGAAGCCGTGGATCTCCGCCAGGGCGAGCAGGGGCGAGGCGACCGGCGCGGTGGGGTGAATGACCGTTTCCAAGTGCGTGTCGTCGTAGTCCAGCAGGTTGGCCGCGATCGTGTTCACGAAGGAGGCGCCCATCGCGTCCAGCCGCTCCGGCCGGCCAATCAGCGTCGCGCGCTCAGTGCCGGAGAAGGGAGCCATGACCTGGGCGGCCGTCTCCACGGCGGGATCCCTGGCGGCGCCGAGCGCGCAGCCGAAGAAGTTCAGCAGGGAGCGCTTCGCCTCATGGCGAAGCGCCTGGTTGATCTCCGGCCAGCGGGAAGCCGCGACGAAACCGCCCAGCGCCTCTCCAGCGAAGGGCCGGTTAGGGGAGGTGCTCATTCCTACTGCGCCCGGGTGATCAGGCCCTGGCGGGCGGCTCTCGCCCAACGGACGTCGTCCTCGCGCAGGAAGGCCGAGAGCTCGGTGGGGCTGAGGACGCCCAGGTCCGCGCCGATCCCGGCCAGGCGTTCCCGCACGCGCGGGATCTGCATCGTCTGCACCACCGCCTCGTGCATGCGCGCGGCGATGGTGGCGGGCAGGGCGGCGGGGCCGACCATCGCGTACCAGCCGGCGAAGTCATAGCCCGGCACGCCGGCTTCGGCGAGGGTGGGGACATCGGGCAGCAGCGGGCTGCGTGCGGTGGTGGTGACGCCGAGCGCCCGTATGCGGCCGGTGGAGAGGTGCTGCGTTGCGGCCACGGTGCTGTTCCAGGCGGTCGGCAGGTGGCCGGCCACCAGGTCATTCAGGATCGGCGCGGCACCGCGATAGGGGATCTCCACCATCTCGATGCCGGCAAGCCGGGTGAAGAGGTTCCCGGCATAGGAGATGGCGGCGTCCGAGGTGCCGAATCCGATGGTGCGTGGCGCGGCCTTGGCGGCGGCGATCAGTCCGGGCACGTCGCGGAAGGGAGCGGCGGTGGAGGCTGTCAGCAGCAGCGGATAGCGGGAGAGCAGCGCGACCGGCGCGAAGTCGCGGAGCGGCTGGTAGGGCAGGGACGGCATCACATAACTGTTCATGATGTGGCTGCCAGTGTCGGCGAGGAAGACGGAGCCGTCCGCCTCCGCGCGCGCCACGTAGTCCGATCCAATCGAGCCATTGGCGCCGGGTCGGTTCTCCACGATCACGGTCTGGCCCAGTACCTGGGTCAGACCGTCGGTCAGGGAGCGGACGAAGATGTCGGTGCCGCCGCCAGCAGCATAGGGCACGACGATGCGCACCGGGCGCTGGGGCCAGTTGCTCTGCGCGCGAAGGGTGCACGGGGCGGCGAGAGTAGCGGGCAGGGCTGCGAGCAGGCTCCGGCGGGCGATGGTGGTCATGGCGTTTCCTCGTCGTCCCGCTCAGCCCATTGACGGTGTTGGCTGGACCGTTCTTGATATCGATATCACGATGGGCTCGTTTGGGGACAAGGGTCAATGGCAATGATGGATTGTCCCCTGCGCGGGCGCCGACAGTGAGCGGCCGGCTGCACAATCGCTGCGCCCTGGTCACCGGTTCCGTGGGTGGGCTTGGCCTGGCAGTGGCGCGGCGCCTGGCCGCGGATGGCTGCGGGATCGTGCTCCACGGCCTCGCCATGCCGGAGGAGGCAGCAGAGATCTGCGAGGCCCTTGCGCAGGAGTTCGGCATAGAGGTGGCCTACCACCGCGCCGAGCTGGCGCGGCCCGAGGAGATCGAGGCCATGATGACGGCGGCCGGGCCAGTCGACATCCTCGTCAATAACGCGGTTACCAGGCATTTCGCACCAATTGACGCGATGCCCACCGAGCATTGGGACGCGGATCTCGCGGTCAACCTTTCCGCGGCCTTCCATACTGTCCGGCTGGCCCTGCCCGGCATGCGCGCGCGTGGCTGGGGCCGCATCGTCAACATGTCCTCGATCTACGGGCTGATCGGTGCGGCGGACCGCGTAGGCTACGTCGTGACCAAGACCGGGCTCATCGGCCTCACGCGCGCGGTCGCGGCGGAAACGGCGCAGCAGGGAATCACCTGCAACGCGATCTGCCCCGGCACGAGCCTGACTCCGGGTATCGAGGAGCGCATCGGGGGCCTGGTGGCGGGCGGGATGAGTCACGAGGCAGCCTCGGCGGCGGTCCTGCAGGGCAAGCAGCCGACCGGACGCTTCGTGGAAGCTGAGGCCGTGGCCGACATGGTGGGCTTCCTATGCGGCCCCTCCGGGCGGGACGTGACCGGGGCGGTGCTGCCGATGGATGGGGGGTGGTCCGCCACCTGAACCGGACGCGACCGGAAGACCGGCGCATGTGGAGGAGACAGGTTATGGAACGGAGAAGCCTGTTGGCGGGCGCGGCGCTTCTGGCGGCACCGCGCCTTGCCCGGGGCCAGGGCCAGGGCTGGCCCACGCGCCCGGTCCGGCTCGTCGTCACCTGGCCGCCCGGAGGAACGGCGGACATTCTTGCGCGGCAGTTGCAGGCGCCGCTCAGCGCCGCACTCGGCCAACCGGTGGTCATCGACAATCGGGGCGGCGCCTCCGGTGCTATCGGGGCTGCCGAGGTGATCCGCGCGCCGAATGACGGCTACACCTTCGGTCTGGTGACCAGTACGTTGGTCTCGATGGCCGTCCTTCGCCCGCGGTCCTATGACCCGCTGCGCGACCTGGTGCCGATCCTGCTGCACTCGCGGGTGGCGAATATCCTGGCGGTGCATCCCTCGCTGCCGGTTCACTCGGTGAAGGAGCTGATCGCGTTCGCCCGGCAGCGGCCAGGGCAGCTCTCTTTCGGCTCTCCCGGGATCGGCTCGGCCGTGCACATTTCCGGTGAGATGTTCAAGCTGGCGACCGGCACGAACATGGTCCACGTGCCCTATCGCGGCGGCGGGCCAGCCCTGGCAGACCTGGTAGGAGGATCGCTGCAGCTCATGTTCGGCAATGCCAGTTCCACCCTGCCTTTTGTTCGGGATGGCAGCGTGCGTGCGATCGCGGTTACCTCTGCCACGCGGGCGTCTTATCTGCCGGACGTGCCGACGATTGCGGAAGCCGGTCTTCCGGGGTTCGCCATTGACGAGTGGTACGGCTGCATCGGGCCGCGGGACATGGCGCCGGTCGCGGTGGAAAGGCTGAACGGGACGATCGCTGCCATCCTCTCCACCCCGGCGGAGAAGGCGCGGCTGCTGGACATGGGGGCCGAGGTCGCCGTGGGCACGCCGGCGGAGTTCGGTCGCCTGATGGCGCAGGACATGGAGAATATCGGCCGCGTGGTGCGCGAGGCGCGTATCACGTTGGAGTAGGAGAGCAGGTATCATGGCAGGAAGGCTGGAGGGCCGGGCGGCGCTGGTAAGCGGCGCCAGCCGCGGGATCGGCCTTGCCGTTGCACGGCGCCTGGCGGCGGACGGGGCGCGGGTTCTGCTGGTCGCCCGCAGCGAGGCGGCGTTGCGGGCGGAGGCGGAGGTGCTGCCCGGCGCTGCCGCCTTCGCGGCCGATCTTTCCCTGCCGGAGGCAGCCGCCGCGGCGGTGGCGGAGGCCCTGGCTCGCTTCGGGCGGCTGGACCTGCTGGTGCACAGTGCCGGCGCGACCCAGCGGGGAGATTTCCTTGAGCTGGACGACAGCGCCTGGACCGACGGCTACGCGCTCAAGCTGTTCGGCGCCGTGCGCCTGTGCCGCGCGGCCTGGCCGCACCTGCGCGCGGCCAACGGATCGGCCGTGCTGATTGCGGGGGTGGGCGGGCGCGTCGCCAGCGCGGACTTTACCATCGGCGGGTCGGTCAATGCGGCGCTGATGAACCTGACCAAGGCGCTGGCCGATCGCGGTGTGGCGGACGGCGTGCGGGTGAACGCGATCAACCCAGGCAGCATCCACACCGGCCGCTTGGCCGGCCGTATCGCCACCCTAGGACGCGAGCGCGGATTGGATGCCGAAGCCGCCGCCCGCGCTCTGGCGGAGGAGACGGGCGTGGCTCGCTTCGGGCAGCCGGAGGAGATCGCGGGCGTGGTGTCCTTCCTGGCTGGGCCCGATGCCTCCTATGTGCAGGGCGCGATCCTGGACGTGGATGGCGGATGGGTTCGGGCTGTCTGAAATCGGCGGATATCTCTCCTGGGGTGTTGGCCTGTCCCGGAGGAAGGAAGAAAGAATTCTTCCTCCCTCCGGACCTTCCACCATCATCTTCTTCTATTCATCGGACGGGTTTGGCTGACGGTGCGCCTGAGGTCGGAGACCTCAGGCGACTGCGGAGGCCGGATCGGTGGATCAGGCTTTGGAAACCCGTTTGATCGGTATCTCGCGGCTGCCGGGTGGAGGGTGCGGGAACCGCTGGTTCATCCCAGAAGAGGCCCGGAGAGGGCGGAGCCCCCTCGGTTCTACCAGCGAAGGACTAGGACAAAGGCGCGCCCGCATGGAGGGGGCGCCTCAGCCCTCTGCCGGGTCGGCGTCCAGCCGCACGGCGATGCCCTCCAGCCCCGGCGCGGAGGCGGGATAGATCCGCATCACCAACGGGTCATGGCCGGGGATGATGTGGTCCGGGGAGCTCGCCAGGCGTTCCAGCGTGTCGTAGCCCTCCAGCATCTGCGCCACGTCGGCGACGATGGGGAAAGGGCGCCTCTGCCGGAAGTTGGCGTAGAAATGCGTCGCGTCCGAGGCGAGCACGACCCAGCCGCGGCGGGTTCTGACCCGCACGACTTGCAGGCCTAGCGAGTGGCCTCCGACATGGTGGACGCTGAGGCCGGGGGCAATCTCGGCTGAGCCGTCGTGGAATTTGGCGCGACCCTCGAAGACCCGGCTCACCATGGCCGTGACGTCCGCTGCCTCGAAGGGTTGGCGCAGCACGCCGTGGCACATGCACCGCCCCGTGCAATAGGCCATCTCCCGGTCCTGGATGTGGTATCGGGCGGACGGGAACATGGCATGGTTGCCGGCATGGTCGTAATGCATGTGAGACAGAATGACGTCGGGAATCGTCCCGGCATCGAGGCCAAGCGTGGCGAGGCCCTCCGCCGGAGTGCGGATCAGCTCGCGGCCGCGCTTGCGGGCGATGGCCGCGTCGAAGCCGGTGTCGAGCACGAAACGGCGGTCGCGGCCAATAATGGCCCAGACGAAGTAGTCCAGCGGCATGGGCGCGTTGTCATGCGGGTCGGCGCCGATGAAGTTTTCATGCGCCGGGCGGTCGTGCCGGGCGTAGCGGATCGCGTGGATCTCGTAGGTGTCGTTGTCCTGGCTCATGCCTGGCCATGTCCTCCCATATCCTGCCTTGCCGGAGCGCCGCGCCTTGCCGGATGACGGCGGCGGGCGCGGCGCGGCCAGCCGCATGCGCGAGGTTGCGCAGCGGGCCGGCGTCTCGCCCATGACCGTGTCGCGCGCCTTGCGCGACCCGACCAAGGTGTCCGAGGAGTTGCGGCGCCGGGTGGAGGAAGCGGTGCGCGCCGTGGGCTACGTGCCCAATCGCGTGGCCGGCAATCTCTCCTCCATGCGATCCAACGTCATTGGGCTGATCGTGCCCGGGCTGAGCAACTCGCTCTATGCTCCAACGATCCAGGGTGTCTCGGCCGTGCTGCGGGGCAGCGGGTTCCAGCTCATGATCGCGGATTGCGGCTACAGCGCGGAGGCAGAAGAGGAACTGATCACCGCCTTCCTGGGGCAGCGCGTGGCCGGGCTGATGCTGCATGACACGCGCCACACCGAGGCCGCCTGCGGGATGATCCGCCGCGCGGGGTTGCCGGTGGTGGAGACGGGAACGCTGGTGCCCGACCCGTTGGACATGCTCGTCAGCTACTCCAACCACGACGCGGCGCGCGCCATGGTGATGCACCTGCATCGGCTGGGATACCGGCGCATCGCCTTTGTCAGCCTGCCGGCGGCGAACAACGACCGCAGCCGGGAGCGCCGGCGCGGCTACCGCGCCGCCCTGACGGAGCTGGGGCTGGAGGAGGACCCGCGGCTGGTGCTGGAAATGCCGCCGGGCCTCGCCTCCGGCGCCGAGGCGGTGGTGCGGCTGCTGGGAGGCGCCGCGCCGCCGGACGCCATCTTCTTCGCGGGGGACGTGCTGGCCGCCGGCGCGCTGTTCGAGTGCCAGCGGCGCGGATGGCCGGTGCCGGGACGGGTCGCGCTCGCCGCCTTCGACGATATCGACATGCTGCGCCACGCCGTGCCGCCCATCACCACCCTTCGACTGCCGCGCGAGGAGATCGGCCGCCGAAGCGCGGAGGTGCTGCTGGACCGCATCCAGGGGCGGTCCGACGAGCGGGTGGCGGTGGATCTGGGCTTCGAGATCATCCAGCGGGGCAGCACCTGAACCGATTTCTGATATCGATATCATGAAATTGCTTGTGCCTGGTACCCTGGCTGCATAGACCCGCAAGGGCCGGCTAGGCCGAGGGAGGAAAAGATGGCGGGCGAGGTCCTGGGTTTCGTCGGGCTGGGGCAGATGGGCAGCCGCATGGCGGCGCGGCTGATCGATGCCGGGCACGCGCTGGTGGTCTTCGACCCCGTGGAGGCCGCCGCGGCGCCATTGGTGGCGCGGGGGGCGCGCCGGGCCGCGAGCCCGGCCGAGGTGGCGGATCTGGCGGACATCGTGCTGGCCAGCCTGCCGACGCCGGATGTGGTGCGCGCCGTGGGGCTGGGGCCGGACGGGGTGCTCCAGGGGCAGCGGGCGCGGCGCTTCGTGGACTTCTCCACCACCGGGCCGCGTGTGGCCCAGCAGGTCGCGGCCGCCTTCGAGGAGAAGGGGCGGACCTCCATCGATGCGCCCGTCAGCGGCGGGATCACCGGGGCGGAAAAGGGAACGCTGGCCATCATGGTTTCCGGCCCGCGCGCGGAGTACGAGGCGCTGGAGCCTGTGCTGCGCGTCATGGGTAAGCCCTTCTTCTGCGGCGAGAAGGCGGGGCAGGCGCAGGTGCTGAAGCTTTGCAACAACCTGCTCGCCGCCGCCGCGCTCGTCGCCTCGTCCGAGGCGATCGCCATGGGCGTGAAGGCCGGGCTGGACCCGAGCCTGATGTGCGAGGTCATCAACAGCAGCAGCGGCCGCAACAGCGCGACGCAGGACAAGTTCCCCCGCGCCGTCATTCCCCGCAGTTTCGATTTCGGCTTCACCACCGCGCTGTCGCTGAAGGATGTCGGTCTCTGCGTGGATGAGGCCGGGGCCATGGGCGTGCCGATGGTGGTGGGCAGCGCGGTGCGGCAGATGCTCGCCGTCACCAGCGCCACCTTCGGGCCGGGAAGCGACTTCACCAATGTCGCGAGGCTGGTCGAGGGCTGGGCGGGGGTGGAGATCGGCGGGGCGTAGGACGCCCCGTGCCAATGCCACCTCACCGGCGCGGCCTCATTCCAGATGGATGTTGAGGTCGCGCACCACATTGGCCCAGCCCGCCCGGTCCTCGGCGATGAAGGACCGCATTTCCTCCGGCCGGGTGGTGACGGGGAGGGCGGCCTGGGACCGGAAGACGTTCAGCACCGCCGGAACCTTCAGGCCTTCGGCGGCGACGTCGGAGAGGCGCTCGGCGATCGGCATGGCCAGGCGGGCGGGGCCGAGGAGGCCGAACCAGTTCCCCGCGCTTACGGGCTGACCAAGCTCCGCCATGGTCGGCGTCTCCGGCAGGAGCGGGATGCGCTCCGGCGCACCGACGCCCAGGATCTTGACCTTTCCGTCCCGCGCGATGGCCTCGGCCGGACCCGCGTTGAGGAACATCGCGTCCACCTGCCCCCCGGCGAGCGCGGTACTGGCCGGCGCCGCGCCGGTGAAGGGGACATGCAGCATCTGCAGCCGCGCCTGCTTGATCAGCGATTCCATCGCGAGATGCGAGGTGCTGCCGATGCCCCAGGAGGCGAAGGTGACCTTGCCGGGTTCGGCGCGCACTTTGGCGAGAAAGCTGTCGAGGCTGTCTGTGCCGAAGCCCGGCCGCGTGAGCAGCACGAAAGGGCCGCGCGCGATGAGGGTGACGGGGGTGAAGTCGTTGACGGGGTTGTAGGCCAGCTTCGGGTAGATCAGCGGGTTGATCGCGTGGGTTTCGGCATTGGCCAGGATCAGCGTATGCCCGTCGGGCGCCGCGCGGGCGACGGCCTGCGTGCCCACCGCGCCGTTCGCACCCGGGCGGTTCTCAATCACCACCGGCTGGCCAAGGGGGCCGGACATGGCGGGAGCGAGTGCCCGGATGACGACATCCGCAAGCCCGCCTGCGTTCCAGGGCACGATCACGCGGATCGGCTGTTCGGGGAAGGCGGCGAGGGCCGGGGTCGCGAGGGGAAGTGTGGCCGCCCCCCCCAGGAGGCCGCGTCGCGTGATCGAGGTCATGGTGGCTCCTGTCGTTTCCTCTTCGCGGGGCGTGCGTGCGGCTTTCTTCTTCCGTCCCCGGCCTATTGGGGTGATCGTTCCGCAAACCTTCCTGGCTTGTCAAGAAATGACATATTGTCGGTCAAAACGACGCGGGGCATGGTGATGCTCACGAACAGGAGGATGGAAGCGTGATCCACGAGCTGCGGATCTATCACTGTGTGTCTGGACGGCTGCCGGACCTGCTCCGGCGCTTTGAGACGATCACGCTGGGCATCTGGAACAAGCATGGCATTCGTCAGGCCGGCTTCTGGACGGTCGCGATCGGAGACTCGAACCAGGACCTCTACTATCTGTTGGAGTGGGAGTCCCTGGCGGAGCGGGAAACGAAATGGGGCGCGTTCCAGGCCGACCCGGAGTGGATCGCCCGGCGTGCCGAGACGGAGAAGGATGGCGCGATCGTGGCGAGCGTCAGCAACCTGATCCTGCAGCCCACCAACTTCTCCGCCGTGCGGTGAGCCCTTGGAGCCGATTCCGTTCCGGTAGAATCACTGGAACGGGATCGGCTTTTCAAACAAGAAACTGGGGTGGTTGAAGCAAGGCAAGGCGTAGGGAGATGCTCTAGGCTGCCGTGGCGGCGGATCCGCGTCGTTCGTTCTCGGTCTTCTCCCGCGCCTGACGGTTCAGGATTCGCAGTGCAACGCGGGCAGCCTGGGTCACATGGTCCCGGCAGGCTTCCCAGGCGCCTTCGCGGTCGCGCCGCTCAATCGCCTCAACGATCCGCCGGATTTCGGCCACGGTGTGTGGCAACCGCTTGGGATCGGACAGGGTCGTGGCACGGAGCTGCGTGTTCCGGTTCAGCACCTGATCCAGCATGCGGGCCACATAGGCATTGCGACAGCCGCGGAGCAGGACATCGTAGAAGCGCCGCTTCAGGCGAAGCAGGGCTGCGCGGTCTGTGCCGGGTGGCGTCGCGGCAATCTCCTCGAACACGGCGCGCAGCTCGGCCACCTCGTCGTCGGAGGCGCGCTCTGCAAAGCCCTGGCCGGCAAGGGCCTCAAGCACAGCCCGCACCTCGTAAACCTGCGTCGCCTCGGCAGGGGAGAGGAAGGCCACGAAGGGGCCACGGTTGGGAAGGACATCCACCAGTCCCTCCGCCTCGAGCCGGCGCACCGCCTCCCGGATCACGCTGCGGCTGACGCCGAACAACTCGCACAGCAAGCGGTCCGACAGGTGATCGCCTGGCATGAAGCGTCCGTCGACGATGGCCTCGCGCAGGCGGTCCTCGACCTGCCGCCGCACGGGCTGGGGCGTCACCTTCAGGGAACCGTCGTCCGGCATCTCTCTCCTGTCCTCGGGAACCGACCGATGTGTCGCCCATATAGGCTAACGATCATGCAATGTGGTGGCGACCCGGCTGGGCGTCCAGCAAAAAGCTCCCATGCGCACGTATCCAGGTTGACGGACAATCCGTCAAATCTCTAACGTTGTGTCATCCGGGAGGTAACGTCATGTCCGATGATACATGGTTCGAGAAGGGGCTGGAGGTCCGCCGTGCGGTCCTGGGCGCCGAATATGTCGATGGCGGCATCGCCAAAGCCGACGACTTCATGATGGCGTTCCAGCGCATTACTACCGAGTGGTGCTGGGGCTATGCCTGGACCCGCCCGGGGCTGGACCGGCGCACGCGCAGCCTGCTCAACCTCGCCATGCTGACGGCGCTGGGACGAACGCCTGAGATCAAGCTTCACGTGAAGGGCGCGCTCACCAACGGCGTGACGGTGGAGGAGATCAAGGAGGTCCTGCTTCATGCCACGGTCTATTGCGGCATCCCGGCCGGGCTCGATGCCTTCAAGGCCGCGCACGAGGTGCTGGTGAAGGAAGGCGCGCTGAGCGGTGAACCCGCTCGCCCGGCCGCCGAATGAGCGGCGGGGATCTGCGTCGGATCGCCTTCATCGGCATCGGCAACATGGGCTGGCCCATGGCGGCCCGTCTCGTGGAGGCTGGCTTTGAGGTCGTTGCCTTCGACGCGGCGCCGGATCGCGCTGCGCGCTTCTCGCAGGAGGTCGGCGGCACGACGGCAGCTGACGCGGCCTCCGCCGTCCGCGGCGCGGACGCCATCATTACCATCCTGCCGACCTCGAAGCATGTGGGGCAGGCGCTGGAGGCGATGGGTGACGCCCTGGCCCCGGGCGCGCTGGTGATCGAGATGAGCTCCGGCGTGCCGACCGCGACCCAGGGCTTCGCCAAGCGCCTGGCGGAGAAGGGCGTGACGATGATCGACGCGCCCGTCTCCGGCGGCGTGCCGCGCGCGAAGACGGGCGAACTCGCCATCATGCTCGGCGGGGAAGCCGAGGCGGTCAGGCGCGCTGATCCGGTACTGCGAGCCATGGGCACGACGCTGACCCATGTCGGCGCTGTCGGAGCCGGGCAGGCCATGAAGGCACTGAACAACCTGATGGGGGCTGCCGGCTTCCTCATCGGCGTGGAGGCGCTGCTCATCGGCCAGCGCTTCGGGCTCGATCCGGCTGTCATGGTGGACGTGCTGAACGCTTCCACCGGCATGAACAACAGTACGCAGAAGAAGTTCAAGCAGTTCGTGCTGTCCCGCCGCTTCGATGCGGGCTTCGGGCTGGACCTGATGGCAAAGGACGTGTCGGTGGCGCTGGAGGTCGGTCGCGAGACCAACACGCCGACACCTTTCGCCGCTCTGTGCCGGGAGCTGTGGGTCAGTGCCCAAGGCCTGCTGGGGCCCGGCCAGGACCATACCGCAATGGCGCAGTTCTCAGAGCGGCTGGCTGGCGAGACGCTCGGCGGCGGCAACCGCGCGTGATCCGGCGGGGAGGGGCAACCCTCCCCAGCCGAACCCTACTCGCGCGGCGGCACGTCCAGCCGTGCGACGATCCCCTCCAGTTCCGGGCGGGGCGGCGGATAGCGCCGCATCACCAGGGGGTCGTGCCCGGGGATGATGTGGGCAGGGCTGTCGGCCACGGCCTGCAGCCGGTCGAAGCCCTCCAGCATCTCGCCGATATGGAAGGCGGTGGTGAAGGGGCGGCCGCTCTCCATGTTCTCGTAGAAATGCGTGACGTCGGAGGCGAGCACGACGCGGCCGCGGGCTGTCTCCACGGAGACGAACTGCAATCCGGCGGAGTGGCCGCCCGTGGGGTGGAGGCGGATGCCGGGCCAGGGCTCTACCACCCCGTCGTGGAACACCACGCGGCCGGCGTAGTTCATGCGAACAATGCCGACCACGTCCTCGACCTCGAAGGAGTGAGAGAGCTGCTTGTGTCGCATGTAGCGGCCGCAGGCGTAGTGCACTTCCTCTTCCCGCAGATGGAAGCGCGCCTTCGGAAAGCGGTCGAAGTTGCCGACATGGTCATAATGCAGATGGGTGAGGATGACGTCCTCCACCGTAGCGGGATCGACGCCAAGAAGGGATAGCGCTTCCACGGGGCAGCGCAGGAACTCCCGCTGTCGCCTTCGCGCCACCTCTGCGGTGAAGCCTGTGTCCACCACGATGGCGCGGCCGCCACCGGTGATCACCCAGGCGAAGTAGTCCATCGGCATGGGGCCGTCATGCGGATCGCCGCCGATGAAGTGCTGCGATCGCGTGGCGTCGCGCCTAGCATAGCGGATCGCGTGGATCTCGTAGGTCATCGCCTCACGGCTCCGTCGGCATCGATGACTTCCTGCATGGCCGCGCGGTCCACCGCGATCTCCACCCCGGCCCGCTCCAGCTCCAGCAGCATGGCGCTTCGGGAGTCCCGGTGCCCCCAGCCACGGTTCAGCGCCTCCGTCATCTCCTCCAGCGTGAGCGCGGCCATCCGCATGGGCACGCCCACCTCCCGGCCCAGGGCACAGGCGAGGGACACGTCCTTGTGTGCCAGGCGGAGCTGGAAGGCCGGCGGGTCGTAGCTGTTGGGCAGGAACTGTTCCGTCACGCCGTCATAGGTCCGGCGGCGGCCATGCACGCCCTGCCGAATAGCTGCATAGAGCGCGAGGGGATCAAGACCCGCTTTAGCCCCCATGGCGAAGACCTCGGCCATGATGACGTTGAGCGCGTAGCCGGAAAGATTGTGCGCGAGCTTGGCGATGCTGCCGGCGCCGATATCGCCGACCAGGATGGGGCGGTCCCCCATGGCGGAGAGAAGGGGAAGGCAGCGCTCGAACACTGCCGCGTCCCCGCCGACGAAGAAGGCGAGCTTGCCCGTCTTCGCGCCGCGCGGACCGCCGCTGATCGGCGCGTCCAGCACATTCACCCCGCGCGCCGCGCCGGCCGCGTACAATTCCCGCACGCTGGAGACGGCGTTGGTGGAGATATCGACGATCACCGTGTCCGGCCGCATCGCCTCCAGAAGCTGCGCGCCCACGGCCTTCACCTCGGCAGGGCCGGGAAGGGAGGTGAAGACCACCTCGCACGCGCTGCCGACCGCCCGGGGATCGGCCGCCCATTCCGCACCGTCCGCGATGAGGGATTCCGCCGCCTCCTGCCTGACGTCATGGACTACAAGGGTCACGTCCGGCGCCTTGGCAAGGTTCGCGGCCATGCTGGCACCCATGGTGCCCAGGCCGATGAAGCCGACGCGCATGGCGATCAACCCTCCCGCTTCTCGAACACCTCGGTCGCGACCTGGGCGCCCGACATGGCGGCGGGCCAGCCGGCGTAGAAGGCGAGATGCGTGATGAGGCCTGCGATCTCCTCGCGCGTCACGCCGTTATCCAGCGCGCGGCCGATATGAACGGAGAGCTGCTCCGGCCGGTAGGTCGCGACGAGTGCCGCGACGGTGACGAGGCTCCGGTCCCGCTTGGACAGGTCGGCTCGCTCCCAGAGATCGCCGTAAAGGACTCCCTCCGTGTACTCGACAAGGGCCGGAACCGTCTTCCGC
Source organism: Roseomonas chloroacetimidivorans (assembly GCF_049629625.1). NCBI lineage: Bacteria > Pseudomonadati > Pseudomonadota > Alphaproteobacteria > Acetobacterales > Roseomonadaceae > Roseomonas > Roseomonas chloroacetimidivorans. The sequence goes on from NZ_JBNBZS010000003.1 coordinate 116,675, forward strand.
ACGCGGTCGCGCTGGGCGGATTGCGGGATGGGCTTCGTGCTCATGGCGTTTCCCCGTGTGTTCTGGACGCAGCAGCGTAATGCCGGGTCGAGGGATGCCGCAAGAGTGGCAGATTGTCAGACAGAAGACTTGAGTGTGCGGGATCAGCGTGACTAAGCTGGCCTCAGAACAAACCGGTGGGAGGATACGCCATGGGCCACAGGTTCCGGCGGCAGGTCTCGATGCTCGGGCTCGCTTGCATCCTGTGTGCGGGCTTCACGGCGGGCCGCGCCGACGCACAGGAATATCCCACTCGCACGATCACGCTGATCGTGCCCTCCGCGCCAGGCGGGACGCTGGACGCCCTTGCGCGCCTCCTGGCGCAAGGCATGGGTGCGGATCTCGGCCGCACCGTCGTCGTAGAGAACGTCACCGGTGCGGGCAGCGTGGTCGGCACGCAGCGCCTCGTCCGCTCGGAACCCGACGGCTATACCATCGGCTTCGGGAATCTCGCCTCCATGGCGGCCACCGTGGCGCTCGGCGCCGATCCCAGCTTCGACCCGCGCCGGGACCTTACACCGATCAGCATCGTGGCGGATGTGCCCATGGTGATCGCGACCAGCCCGCGCTCCGGCATACGGGACCTGCGCGGCCTCGTGGAACGTATCCGGGCGCGGGGGGAAGAGGTGACCTTCGGCACGCCGGGTACGAACACCACAGGCCATCTCGCACCGGCCTATCTTCTCTCCATCCTCAACGCAAAGGCGATGCTGGTTCCCTATCGCGGCGCGGGACCGGCCATGAGCGACCTCGCCGCTGGCACAGTGGAGGCGGTGATCGACCAGACCGTGACGATGATCCCCGCGCACCAGGGACGCACGGCGGTGGCGCTGGCCGTCACGGGCGCGCGGCGCCTTCCTCAGCTTCCGGAGGTGCCCACCTTCGCCGAGGCCGGCGTGCCCGAGTTCGACATGGTGATCTGGAACGCGATCGCAGGCCCGCGCGGCATGCCGCAGGCGCGGGTGGACCGCCTGCTAAAGGCGATTGATGCGGCGCTCGCCACCCCCGCTGTGGCCTCCCGCTTCGCCGATCTCGCCACCACGGCGCCGCCGCCCGAGGAGCGCGGCCCGGCCGCGATGCGGGCGCGAATCGAGGCCGATGTGGCGCGCTGGACGGAGGTGGTCAACAAGGCCGGCCTGGCACCGCGGTAGAGGCGGGGCGCGCGGCTGGTCGCGGCTGATTGCGCGAAGCAATCAGGCTGGAGGGCCGGCGAGAGCTCGCACAGCGTCGAGGACAGGATCGGGAATCTCGATCGAGCCCTCGGCCAGCCTTGCGGCGCGCAGGGCCGCGGAGCGGTCGAACGGCATCCGGACTGCGGGCCCGCCCTCCACCGGCCGCGTGGCGCGGATGAGGTCGGCATAGGCCGAGACCTTCCGCCTGAAGCTGTCGAGCGGGGTCAGCAGATCCGGCTTGAAGGCGATGATGAGGAAGCCGAAGTCGGCAAGGTGATCCGGAGTGGCGGGTGATCCGGCCATCATGCCGAGTATCTGCACGACGATCCCGAGCCCGCTGCCGCGATGGCCGCCCCAGGCGACGAAGGCCCCGCCGAGCGCAGCTACGGGATCGGTGGTTGGATGTCCCCCGGCGTCGAATGCCGCGCCGTCCGGCAGGGCTTGCCCCAGCCGGCGGGCCATGACGGCCTGGGCATGGATGATATCGGAAATTCCAATATCCCAGATCACCGGCCCGGCCTCGCCGGGGAAGCCGAAGCAGATCGGGTTGGTGCCGAAGCGCGGCTCCGTGCCGCCGGCCGGTGCAACCCAGGGCGTGGCGTTGGAGGCGATCATGACTGCAAGGTCGGCCGCCGCCGCCATTTCCGCGTAGAAGGACAGCATCCCGGTGTACCAGGTGTCGTTGGCGCCAACGATCGCAATGCCGCTCTGCCCGGCTTTGTCGATCGCGACCCGCGTTGCCTCATGGGCGACAAGGTAGCCAACATTGTCGCCACCATTGATCCGAGCCGACACCGGCGTTTCCGAAATGACGGCGATCGGGCGGCCCTGATAGGGCCGGTCGGCGAAGCGTTCCGCGATGCTCAGCACCCGCGCGAGCCCCGCATAGCCCAGCCCGCGGAGTTCGCAGTCCAGCAGGTGCTCGGCCACGCGCGCTGCGTCGTGATCCGGCAGGCCCAGGGCGCAAAGCCCTCGCACGGCGAGCCGCCGTGCCTCCTCGATCCCGATCCTCATGCCGGTTCCTCCAGGGACAGGGACCCAGCGCCGGGTGGCGCGGGTCAGTACATGACCATGCCACCGTCCGCGACGAGGGTGGCGCCATGCACGTAGGACGCCTCCGGTGAGAGCAGCCAGGCGATGGCGGGCGCGATCTCCTCCGGCGTTCCAAGGCGGCCGAAGGAGGTCATGCCCTCGATCCGCGCGCGGATGGCCGGGTCGCCCAGCGGGCCGGCAGCGAAGGGCGTATCGATCATGCCGGGGGCAATGGTGTTCACCGCAATCCCCCGTGGCCCGAGCACGCGCGCCGCGTTCTTCGTCATCGCGAGCACCGCGCCCTTGCTGGTGGCGTAGGCGACGGTGCCGGCCAGCCCGCCGCCGCGCAGGCCGGCAACGCTGGCCACGGTGCAGATACGCGCGCCGGGCTCCATCATCGCCGCGGCCTCCCGCATGCATAGGAAGGTACCAATGACGTTCACGTCGTGCACGCGCCGGAACATGGCAACCGTGGTGTTGTCGAAGGCCGTGGTCTCGTAAATGCCGGCGCAGGTGGCCAGCGCGTCGAGGCCACCCAGCGCTGTGCGCACCGCCCTGAAGGCGCGCACCACCGCATCCTCGTCCGCGACGTCCACGCCAATGGCGGGATGGCCGTCCCCGGCCACCCGCTGTGCCGCGGGCAGGTCGCGGTCGAGGCAGGCTACCTGGTGGCCGCGCTTGATGAGGAGCCGCGCGGTAGCGGCGCCGATGCCGCTGCCCGCGCCGGTGATCGCAATCCGCATATCCGTGCTCTCCCGGGGCGTGTCAGCGCTTGAGCCAGAAGATTTCGGCCGTGGCTGAATCTCGCGGGTAGACCGTCACCGGCCGGTTGTTCTGCCACTGCACCACCACGGGTGGAGCGTTCTCGCGCAGCCCGGTGGAGTCGAACTTCACCCGGCGCCCGGGATAGTAGAGGGCCGCGCCCTCGGTGATGTCGATGCTGCGGAGGGCTTCTGCCACGGCTCGCCGGTCGGCACGGCCGGCCTTCTGCAACGCGTCCCGCATGATCCATATGTCGCCGTAGGTCGCGATGCTGTTCTGGCCCATCCAAGGCTCGCCGGAGACGCGCTTGAACTCCTCAATCATCGCCTCCTGCCCTTTGGCATCCCAATTCCCGACCACCGTGATGAAGCCTTCCATCTGCGCCGGGCGGATGTTCTGCAGGAGGTCGGACTGGGCCATGGCAATGCCGGCACCAATGGTCGGCACCCGGCCACGACCGAGGCCGAACTCGTTCATCTTCTCGACGAGCAGCTTCACGTCCGAGATGACGGTGATGGGCATCACCAGCATCTCGGGCCGCGCAGTGCGGACCTTCTGAATGAGCTGCGTTGCGTCCGACAAGGGCGGGGTGAAGGTCTCGTCCATCACGATGCGCAGGCCAAAGCCCGCCGCCCCGTCCCGAACGGGCTGCACAAAGGAGAGGGACGAGGCAGTGTTGTCCGTCAGGATCGCGACGGTCTGCGGCCGCTTCCCGGTGGCCTGCTCGGCGAGGTCGAGCATGATGGGCAGCGCGCCCTTCGCCTGATCGCCCGCGCGTGCGGAGGTCTGGAAGACATAGCGGAACCCGCGCGAGGTGATAAGGTCGGAGTAGCTGAGCGTGAGCATGGGCAGCTCCGCGCGCTCGGTCACCTCGGTCGCCGAGAGGGTGAAGGAGGAGAGGTAGGCGCCGGAGCAGGCGACGAGATCCGGGTGGTCCGCCACCATGCGCTGCGCGGCGTTCTTCGCCTTCTCCGTGGAATCGCCGGCGTCAAAGAGCAGCAGTTCCAGCTTCGCGCCGCCGAGCGCAGGAATCCCCCCTTGCTCGTTGACGTGCCGGACGCCGAGCTCCGCGCCCATCCGCATGAGCTGGCCGAACCGGGCGTAGAGCCCCGAGAGCGGCACGAGCAGCCCGATCTTGACGGTCCCGCCCGCCGGCGCCTGCGCGCGCGCCGCGCCGAGGCCCATCGCCGTTCCGGCCAACGTCGCCGCGCCGGCCAGCAGGGCCCTCCGGCTGGGTGCGATTGCCTTCCTGATTTCGTCCATGCTTCGTCCTCCCATCCCGGCGCCGGTTCTCCGGCTGCCGCTTACCTCACATTCCCAGATAGGCCTGGCGCACGCGGTCGTCGCGCCGGAGCGTCTCCTGGGGCCCCTCCAGCGCGATCCGTCCTGCCTCCAACACGTAGCCCCGGTCGGCTGAGTCCAGGGCTTCGGCAACGCGCTGCTCCACGAGCAGGATCGTCAGCCCGGCCTGCCGGCGGATCTCCGCCAGGCGCTCGAAGATGAAATCCGCCACGGCCGGCGCGAGGCCCATGGAGGGCTCGTCCAGCATCAGCAGGTGTGGGGAGGAGGTGAGGCCGCGCCCCACCGCCACCATCTGCTGCTGCCCGCCCGAGAGCGTCCCGGCGAGTTGATTCCGGCGCTCCTTCAGGATGGGGAACCAGTCCAACACCCGAGCCAGGTTCTCCGCCCAGTCACGTCGCCCGGCCGCCGTGGTGGCGCCCATCTCCAGGTTCTCCATGACCGTCAGAGAGGGGAAGAGCTGGCGCCCCTCCGGCACATGGGCGATGCCGAGATGCGGGCGGTGCGCGGCCGGCACCGAGGACAGATCCGTGCCGCGGAAGCGGATGCGCCCGGCCCGCGCCGCCACCGTGCCGGAGATGGCCTTGAACAGGGTTGTCTTGCCGGCACCGTTCGGGCCCACCACGGCCACGAACTCGCCCTGCTCCACACGGAGACTCACGCCCTTCAGCACCGGCGCGCCGCCATAGCCGGCATGCAGATCCTCAAGCTCCAGCATGGGCGCTCCACTTGCTGCCGAGATAGGCCTCAACGACGGCCCGGTTGCTGGTGACCTCCTCCGGAAGCCCTTCCGCCAGGACGGCGCCGTGGTCGAGGACAACGAAGCGATCCACCAGACGCACCATGGCGTGGAGCGTGTGCTCGATGATCACCACCGTGGTGCCTTCTGCTGCGATGCCGCGGATGACGGGCAGGAGCTGGTCCACCTCCGGCCCGCCCAGGCCGGCGAAGGTCTCGTCCAGGAGCAGCAGGCGTGGCCGCCCGGCCAGGGCGCGGGCGAGCTCCATCAAGCGCAGATCGAGGTTGCTCAGGGTTCCTGCCCGCGCGTCCGCCATGGCTTCCAGCCCGACGCGCCGCATGGCCTGCTGCGCCATCTCGCGCGCCTCCTCGATGCTCGTGGCGTGGACCTGTGCGCCGCTCATGACGTTGTCGGCCACCGACATGCGCGCGAAAGGCCGGACGACCTGGAAGGTGCGCCCCACGCCAAGGCGCGCGAGGCGGTTCGGCGGCAGGCCGGTGACATCCTGCCCGTCCAGCAGCACGCGCCCCGCGTCCGGCCGCACGAAGCCATTCAGCAGGTTGAACAGGGTGGTCTTGCCCGCCCCGTTTGGGCCGATCACACCGAGGATCTCGCCCTGCCGCACCGAGAAGGTGACGTCCCGCACCGCCTTCACCCCGCCGAAGGCGCGCGAGATGCCCTCCGCACGCAGGATGAGCGGCGCGTCCTCTGGGGGCGCGACCCGCACCGGGCCAGGGGCAAGGGAAGGCGGCAACGGCACCGCCGCGTCCTGCGGCTGCGGCGCCGCGCGGCGGCGAAGGAGGTCGTGCGCCTTCCAGTAGAGACCCTCTGGTGCCAACAGGATGACGGCGATGATGGCAGTACCGAACACCACACCCTGGATGCCTGGCAGCACCGCGCCGAACTGCGCGTGCAGCGTCTCGCCGAGCGGGATGAGGATGAGGGCGCCGATCACCGGGCCCCAGACCGTACCGACGCCGCCGAACATGGCGACTGTCAGCGCCTGGGCGGAGATCAGCATGCCAAACACCGCCTCCGGCGTGACCACAAGGAGTATGACCGCGTGAAAGCCGCCAATGGCGCCGGCCAGCGCGCCACTCAAGGTGATGGTGAGGAGCTTGAGGCGGCGCGCGTCGATGCCGACTGCCTCAGCCGCTGCCTCGTTCTGCTTGATCGCCATCAGCGCCATGCCGTAGCGCGACCGCTCGACCAGGCGCATCGCAACCATCGTGACGAGCAGAAGGCCGAGGGCGAGATAGATGTAGACCCGGTGGTCGGTGAACTGCATGAAGGCCCAGCCGCGTTCCCGCACCAGCGGCAGTGACACTTCCTGGTAGCCGAGCCAGAGGAAGACGTTCAGCAGGGCCAGCGGATAGGCCAGCATTGCCAGGGCGAAGTAGTGGCCGCGGAGCCGGAAGGTGGGCAGGCCGATCAGCAAGCCCGACAGCCCGCCCACCAGCCCAGCGACGGGGATGCCCAGCCAGGGCGTCAGCCCGAGCTTCACGAAAAGCAGCGCGACCGTATAGGCGCCCAGCCCGAAGAAGGCCGCGTGGCCGAATGAGATCAGCCCTGTCATCCCCGACAGCAGATTCCAGGACAGGCCGAAGATCGCCCAGACCGGCACGAGGGTAAGGGTGAGCTGATGGTAGGAGTTGGTGACGAAGAGCCCGAGCAGCGCGTAGGCCGCACAGAAGAGGAGGATGGGCCACACCATGCGCGCGGGTGAGAGCGGACGGAACACGGCGCTTAGGTCCTTTCCGACACGCGGCCGAGCAGCCCTTGCGGCCGCAGGAAGACCACCAGGAGGAAGACGACGAAGATGGCGGTGTTCTGCAGCTGCGTCGGCAGGAGCAGCGCTGAGCACTGCTGGATCACGCCGATCAGCAGCCCGCCCCAGAAAGCGCCAATCGTTGAGCCGAGGCCGCCCAGCACCACGCCGGCATACATGATGATGACGTATTCAAGCCCGACATAGGGTGTGAATGGATAGCTGGAGGCGAGCAGACCGCCCGCTACCGCGGTGATCGCGACGCCAAGCCCAAAGGTGATGCGGTGCGCGCGATCCACGTCAATTCCCATGTAGAGGGCGGCCTGAACGTTATCGGCGGCGGCACGCAGAGACTTGCCAAGTCGGGAGCGCGTGATGAGGAGCACGAGCAAGGCCACGATTGCCACGGCAATGACGGCGCCCCATGCGCGTGCCTGGTTGATGAAGACGACGATGTCTCCTCCGGCAAGGTCGATCTCCCAGGCCTCGGATGAGATGTCGCTGGGGAGGGAGACGGGAACGCTGCCGAAGAGGATCTGCCCTCCACTCTGGAGGATCAGGGAAAGGCCGAGCGTCAGGATCAGCTGGGCGTAGTGACCCTCGCCTTCCAATGCGCCAACCCGCGTCCCGGTGACGCGTGAGATAAGGAAGCGCTGCGCGAGATAGCCGAGGAGGAAGAGGACTGGTGCGGCCAGCAGGGCCGCGATGAAAGGCCCGGCCTCCGCCCCGAAGATCGCGCCCAGGCCGAGCAGCGCGAAGAGGTGAAAGGCGACATACATGCCAGCCATCATGAAGTCGCCATGGGCGAAGTTGATAACGCGCATGACGCCGAAGATGAGGCTCAGCCCGACGCACATCAGACCGTAATGGGCACCGAGCAGCAGCCCCGCGTTGAGGGCCTGCAGAAATCCTTCCAGCCCCGCGTTCATGCCGCGTCCTCCGGTGAGGCGAAAAGCTCTCCGATCGCGCCCACATCCGCGGCCTCCGGCAGGTTTTCCACGAAGTCGAGGATCGCCCGGGCTGCCCTCGCTCCCAGAACCTCGGTTGCCGCGCGCTCGCAACGCGCGCGCACCTCGCCGGGTGTTGCCGCGACCACATCGTCCAGGTGTCCGGTCAGGGTCTGGCCGTCCAGCAGCAGTTCGATGGTGGCGCCCTGCCTGGTCGGGAAGGCCGCCGTCAGCGTTTCGTCCTCTTCCAGCGAGGTGATGCTGATCAGGCGCGCGATCTCGGGGCTGACCGGGAGGGCGTAGTTCGCTTCCTCGATCCTGCCATGGCAGAGCGTGGCGGCCACGCCGAAGGGGATGCTCATCTTGGCCTGGAGCAACCGGTCGAACGGACCTGTGCTGTCGCAGCCGGGGTAGCGGGCGGCGGCGCGGGGCACGCGGATGCGGATGGCGCGTAGTTCCTCTGCCCGCAAGGCGTGCTTCCGCGAGAGGCGGAACGCGACCTGGCATGCCGTCTGCGCGAAATTACAGGCCGGAACGGGCTTGTTGTAGACGGCAAGAATTTCCGGCCGCCCGTCGAAAAACGATACTTGCGGCCGGGTACTGTCCCGGCGCATGGCCGCGAAGAGGCCTGAAGGCCCGTCCAGCGCGGTTTCCGATGCCACGGCGCCGAGTTCCGCGAGTTGGACCGCCGTGAGAGCATTCCGCGCGGCGAAGCCCGGATGGAAGAACATTTCCTCCCCTCCGACCGCTGGCCACTCGTTCAGGCCGCCTGTGGCATTCGCGGCAAGGGCAATCGCGCTGGTGGCCTGCGCCCGATTCAGGCCAAGGAGCCGGGACGCTGCGGCGGCGGCGCCGATCGGGCCGGTGATGCCCGTCGGGCGGAACAGGCGTGCAAGCTCGGTTGTGAACAGGGCGGCGCCGATCCGCGCCCCGACCTCGTAGCCCGCGACGACTGCCGACACGAAGGTCCCGCCGTCCACCCGCCGAGTTTGCGCGAGCGAGAGAAGAGCAGGGATAACGACCACGCCGAGGTGGCTGATAGAGCCCGCGTGCATGTCCTCTCGCACCAGCCCATGGGCGAGAGCGGCGTTGGCAAAGGCCGCATCCCCCGGCGTCGTACGGCGCGACGATCCGATGATCCGGACGCCCCCCGGACAGGGGCTCGCGAGCTGCACGGCCTGATCGCCCCACGGAAGATGCCGCGCTTCCAGCGCCGCGCCGATGACATCCAGAACACAAGTCTGCACCTTGCGGACGACCTCGTCGTCGTGCCGCCTCTGCTCCAGAGCGGCCTCGGCGGCCTGCCGTGCGAGAGGTTCTGCCACATGCTGCGCCGCCGGTGCTTCGAGCATTCGGCCCTGGGTAAGCGCCGCAGGTGACGGGAGGTGCGCGCTCATCTGAAGCAGCCGAACGTGCGCGGCGGGAAGGCCGCATCGTCTCTGGTCACGAACGTCTCCTCACACCCTCTGAACGGGCTTTCATTGCATGGTTGGAGACAAGGCGGGGCTGAGTCAAGAACGGCATATTGTCTGACAAAAACTTTGTGCCGCTGGACCGACCTGTACCCTGGCCGTGACAGCGAACCCCGGGGCAGGCATCGGCAAGTTGTTGGGTGAGAGGGCGAATTCGGCCGGAAGGGGAGGGGCGGCAGGATCAAATGGCCGCTTGGGCGCAGGTCTCCTGGTGCCATGTCCGGAAGGCCTTGATCCGGGCGCGCCGATCATCGCCGGCCGTCATCAGGTGCCAGCGAGGACCGAAATGGCCGTGGGTCATACTGTGTGCCGAGAGAAATCTGTGGGCCTGCCCGGCTGACCTAAAGCGCTGCATCTGCCGCTCTCGCCGCCGGGTGGGTCTGTGCGAGTTGGTCGCCCGGTTGTTCAGGTGCCGGCTGCTCCGATGCCGCACCTCGCAGGAGCTCGCGCGTGACGGTAATGTTCCGTTCCGCCAGGACTACTTCCACGTCCTTCAGGCTCAAGCTGACCACATGATAGAGCCACACGGCGTGGCTGATGATCTCTGCCGGGAAACGATACCCAAGCTAGGTGGCGGGGTCTGACGTCTTTCCGTTACACAGCCCGGCCTCCGTTATTTCGGCCACTGCCCGTCAACTTGCGAATGCCCGCCACATGCCGGCCTCGTTTCAGCGGGCCGGTTTCGCTATTGGATCCCACACCTTGCCCGGGGCGGACGGAGAGCAGGTCGTTCTACGTCTGGGGTCTTGGAATTCGTATCCGTAACGGCCTGCGGGTTCCCGTCTCCCGGGACAGGGGAAAGGCCGCAGCCGGAACATTTCCGATGTTCCCGCTGCGTGCCGACCTCTCTGCGCGAATCGCGCGATCTGCGCCAGCGGGAACCGAGCAAGATCAGAAGCCTACGTCGGATCAGTGCCGTAGCAGGAGGGGGCAGTCGAACTTCGAGACCGACCCAGTCGGCCACTCTGGCACTGCGCCGGGCAGGATGGCCCTATGAAGCGACCGGCCACGCCGCGCAACGCATGCGTTGCGCGCAAATTGTCTCCGTCGCGGCCAAAGCGCGCCATTGACTTCTGCCCTCCGACCCCGCTATACGCCGCCCCTCTTCCGGTGAGGCCCCCCGCCCAAGGCTTGGTGCGGGCCTTACCGGTTCATGCACGATCGACACGCCGAGACCCAAGGCCGAGACGAAGGCGGACCCGCAGCCCCATGACCTACGCAGTGATCCGCACCGGCGGCAAGCAGTACCGCGTGACCCCCAATGCCGTCCTGACCGTCGAGAAGCTCGAGGCTGAGGCCGGCGCGACCATCACCTTCCACGACGTGCTGGCGATTGGCGGCGAGAACGGCCTCCAGGTCGGCGCCCCGACCGTCCCCGGCGCCTCCGTGACCGCCACGGTCGTGGAGCAGAAGCGCGGTGACAAGGTGATCATCTTCAAGAAGCGCCGCCGGCAGAACAGCCGCCGCAAGAACGGCCACCGCCAGCACCTGACCGTGCTGCGCATCGGCGACTTCGCGGTCTGAGCGGCGGTCTGAGACAGGAGATCTGAGAGATGGCTCATAAAAAGGCCGGCGGCTCCTCCCGCAACGGGCGCGACTCCGCTGGTAAGCGCCTCGGCGTCAAGCTGTTCGGCGGCCAGGTTGTCCGCGCCGGCAACATCATCGTGACCCAGCGCGGCACGAAGATGATGCCGGGCCGCAACGTGCTGGTGGGCAGGACCCACTCCCTCCACGCAACCGTGGACGGCACCGTGAAGTTCGAGCGCAAGGCCGACAACCGCGTGGCGGTTTCGGTGGAGCCGGTGGCCCTCGCGGCCGAGTAAGGCTTCGCCTCAGCGCGACGCATCACGGGGGCCCCTCGCGGCCCCCGTTTTCGTTTTGGATAACGTTCCACCATGAAGTTCCTCGACGAGGCAAAGGTCTACCTGAAGGCCGGTGACGGCGGGGACGGCGTGGTCGCCTTCCGGCGTGAGAAATACATCGAGTTCGGCGGCCCCGATGGCGGCAATGGCGGCCGCGGCGGCAATGTCATCGCCCAGGCGGTGGAGGGGCTGAACACCCTTATCGACTACCGCTACGCCCAGCATTTCAAGGCCCGCAAGGGCGGCAACGGTGCCGGCTCCGACCGCACCGGCGCGGCCTCAGAGGATGTCATCCTCAGGGTCCCCGTCGGCACTGTCATCCTGGCGGAGGACAAGGAGACGGTTCTCGCGGACCTGACCAAGCCGGGCCAGACCGCCATCCTCTGCCGTGGCGGCGATGGCGGCCATGGCAATGCCCATTTCAAGACCAGCACCAACCGCGCCCCCCGTCGCGCCGATAAGGGCTATCCGGGGGAGGAGCGCTGGGTCTGGCTGCGGCTGAAGCTGATCGCCGATGCCGGGCTGGTCGGCCTGCCCAATGCCGGCAAGTCCACTTTCCTGGCCGCCAGCTCCGCCGCGCGGCCGAAGATCGCGGACTATCCCTTCACCACCCTGCACCCACAGCTCGGCGTCGTGCGTCTCAATGCTACCGAGGAATTCGTCCTCGCCGACATCCCCGGCCTGATCGAGGGCGCGCATGAAGGCGCGGGCCTGGGTGACCGCTTTCTCGGCCATATCGAGCGCTGCGCGGTGCTGCTGCACCTGATCGACGGCACCCAGGCCGATCCGGTGGATGCCTATCGCACCGTGCGGGCGGAGCTGGAGGGCTATGGCGGTGGCCTCGCCGAGAAGCCGGAGATCGTGGCGCTGAACAAGCTGGACGCCATGACCCCGCAGGCCCGCACCAGCCGTATCAAGGCGCTGACCCGCGTGCTCGGGAAGGAGCCGCTGCTGATCAGCGGCGCCACCGGCGCCGGCGTGCCGGAGGCGCTGCGAGCCCTTGCCGATGCCGTGAAGGCTGCCCGGGAGGAATAGCGCCTCCCTGGCGGCCAGAGGCCGTAGCGCCTCGATAAATTCGGCCGCGCTGGCGAAATGCCTTTCCACCGGCTTGGCTAGGGCGCGCGCCCGGTCGGGCGGCAGGATCAGCGGGTGGCCGCCTGGGGGCCGATCGATCCGGAGATCCGTTTCCGTTATCGCCGAAAGCTCCGTGGCCAGGTGCCGCACCCCGGTGACCAGGGCGGCGGCCTCCGTCCCGCCGGCGAAGATCGCGGCGGCGCGCCAGGCGGCCCCGAGATGGTCCGCAGCATGCCGGACCGCGGCCCGATCCGGTGCCCCTTCGGCCCCTCGCGACGCGACGGCGGCGAGTTCCTGCATCCTCCGGACGAGCGAGAGACGGCATCGAGGGCGGCATGATGACGGATGGTGCCCTGAGAACGCCCAGGCGACCTCGGGCCATCCACTCGGCCCACGGACTGTCGGGGATCGGAACAGGGCTTTCGAGGGAAAGGACTGCTCCGCTCGGCTGGGTTATCGCACATCCATGTGCCTGTTCCGGTTGGCCAATGGAGGAAGCGAAGCGGTGCAGCCAATCTTCGGGCCAATCCCCCGGATTGCCCGGGCGGGCGCGCCCGTTTAGGGATCGCGCTCCGCGCCGCCGCCCGGTCCGGTTCCCCGAGCCGTCCCGCGCCTGCGGAGCCCTTCGACCGGCCCTTCCCGGAGCAGCCGAATGCAGCAGCCCACCTCGCCCCCCGATCCCCGGCAGGCGGCCGCCGCCCTGGTGCGGGAGGGCGCCGCGCGCCAAAGCATCGGCGATGTGCAGGGCGCCATCGCCCTCTACCGCCGCGCCTTCGAGTTTGAGCCGAACGAACCCAATGCGATGCACCTGCTCGGCCTCATCGCCCGGCAGGAAGGTGACATCGAGGCGGCGCTGACGCTTTCCGCGCGCGCCCTGGCCGTGATGCCGAATTCCCCGGTCTTCCTTGCCGCCCGCGGCGCGACCCTGGCCCAGGCCGGCCGGCTGGAGGAGGCCGTCGGGATCCTCTCCCGGGCGCTGGAAATCCGCCCGGCGGATGCGATGTCGCATCGCAATCTCGGCCAGGCCCTGTGCGCCCTCGGCCGCGCGAAGGAGGCCCTGCCGCATCTGCGTCAGGCGGTAGCCATGGCCCCCGGCGACGCTGAGGCCCAGCTTGCCCTGGCCCATGGCCTGCGCGAAGCCGGCGAGCCCGGTGCCGCCCAGGCCGCCCGCCTGGCCACCACGGCCGGCGGTGATGTCGGTGCCCAGGCCCGCTTCCTCCTGGCCTCGCTCGGGGAGGGGGAGGCGCCCGCCCGCCCGCCGGTGGGCTATGTCCGCAACCTCTTCGACAATTACGCCCCGCGCTTCGAGGCGGAGCTGACGGGCACGCTCGCCTACCGCACGCCGGACGAACTCGCGGCACTGCTGCCCCGGGCAGGGCTGGTGGCGGAGGAGGCGCTGGATGTGCTGGATGCCGGCTGCGGTACCGGCCTGTCCGGCCTCGCCCTGCGCCCCTGGGCGCGGCGCCTGACCGGCGTGGACCTCTCTCCCCGCATGCTGGAGGAGGCCGGGAAGCAGGGCATCTACGACGTGCTGCAAGAGGCCGACCTGGTCGCCTTCCTCATGGAGCATCCGAGGGCCTATGACCTCGTCGCGGCAGCCGATGTACTGAACTACCTGGGCGACCTCGCTCCCGCGCTGAGGGCCATGGCCGGTGCCCTGCGCCCCGGCGGCCATGCCGCCTTCAGCCTGGAGACGGGCAGTGACGCCCCTTACGCACTCGGTCCGGGCATGCGCTACCGCCACAACCCCGCCCATGTCCTCGCCCTGGCCGATGCGGCCGGCTTCGGGTCGGTGGCGCAGGAGGAGACGACCTTGCGGGAGGAGCGGGGCGCCCCCGTGGCCGGAACCCTGCTGCTGCTCCGCCGGAGCTGAACCTGCTTCGCCAGATCGCATCGGCCGGGTAACGCCAGCCCGAACCGGGGAAGGGGGACGGCGACAGGGGCGCCCGGTCACACTATGTTCCCCCCATGAGTATGGATCGCATCACCGCCGGCAACCTGCAGGAGGAGGACGCGGCGGAAGCCACGCTGCGCCCCCAGACCCTGGCGGACTTCACGGGCCAGCCGGCCCTGCGGGAGAACCTGTCGGTCTTCGTCCAGGCGGCGCGGGCGCGCGGGGACGCGCTGGACCATGTGCTGCTCTTCGGCCCGCCTGGCCTAGGCAAGACCACGCTGGCGCAGATCGTGGCACGGGAGCTGGGGGTGGGGTTCCGCGCCACTTCCGGCCCGGTGCTGCAAAGGGCAGGGGACCTGGCGGCCATCCTGACCAATCTTCAGCCCCGCGACGTTCTCTTCGTCGATGAAATTCATCGGCTTCAGCCGGCGATCGAGGAGACGCTCTACCCGGCGATGGAGGATTTCCAGCTCGACCTGATCATCGGGGAGGGGCCGGCGGCGCGGACCGTGCGAATCGACCTGCCGCCCTTTACCCTGGTAGGCGCCACCACCCGCGCCGGCCTGCTGGCCACGCCGCTGCGAGACCGCTTCGGCATCCCGCTGCGGCTGCAATTCTACACGCCGGAGGAGCTGGAGCGGATCGTGGCCCGCGGCGCGCAGAAGCTGGGCTTCGTGCTGACCCCCGATGGCGCACGGGAAATCGCGACGCGGAGCCGCGGCACGCCCCGGATCGCAGGGCGCCTGCTGCGCCGCGTGCGCGACTTCGCGGCCGTGGCCGGGCGGCCTGCCGACCAGGCGCTGGCCGATGCGGCGCTGGAGCGGCTGGAGGTGGACCGGCTCGGGCTGGATGCCATGGACCGGCGCTATCTGCGCCGCCTGGCGGATCATCACGGCGGCGGGCCAGTGGGGGTGGAAACCCTGGCCGCCGCCCTTGCCGAGAGCCGTGACACGTTGGAGGAGGTGATCGAGCCCTTCCTGATCCAGGAAGGGCTTATCCTGCGGACCCAGCGCGGGCGGGTGCTGGGCCTGCCGGGCTGGAAGCATCTGGGCATGACACCGCCGCGCAGCGCGGCCGTGGCCCAGGGGGATTTGCTGGACGATCCGGGGCTGTAAGCGTCGCCCGGTAGGGCCGCGGGCCCACCGGAGAGAGACGCCCGCCCGGGCCCTTGGCTAGCGGCTTGGCCCCGTCGAGGTGCCCGGAGAAGTTGGACGGCCCGGCACCGATGAGCCAGCGGAGCCCGTGCCGATCTCGGAATTGGCCGTGCCGGGGCCGCTCATGGCTGTGCCGCCCGTTCCGCTGCCGGAACGCGCCGTGTCGGCCGACCGGCCGCCCATGGTGGAATTCATGCCAGGGCTCGCCGGGCCTGGATTTCCTGTGCTCGTGCCGGAAGGGGAACCGGTTTGGGCCTTGGCCTGAGCACCCAGGGCAGTCCCGGCCAGCAGGGCGAGGGCCAGGCAGGCTTGCTTGATCAGTACCATCACGTCGTCTCCCGTTGCACGGATACGGCCGGAGGGGCTGGGCCGCTGGCAGCCTTAACGCCGCAGCTCTTCGTTCCGTAACCAGAAATGCCGTGACGGCCTCGTGCTCCCCGGAAAGCAGGGGGCTCGCATGGTCTGCACGCCTCTGGCCGTTTCGCCGGATCGGCGCTACGGCGCTGCCCATGGCCGTCCACCGCTATCCCCTTCGTGTCTATTTCGAGGATACCGACGCGGGCGGCGTGGCCTACCACGCCAATTATCTGCGCTGGGCGGAACGGGCCCGGACGGAATCCTTGCGCGACATTGGCTTGCCCCATCAACTTATGATGGAACGTCACGGTTCGTTGCTTGTGGTGCGGCGCGTCGAAGTGGCGTATCTGCGCCCCGCCCGGCTGGATGACGCGGTGGTCGTGGAGACCAGGGTACTGAAGGCCGGGGCCGCTTCGCTGGATGTCGGGCAGGACGTAGTGGCGGAAGATGGGGGCATGCTGGCGCGGCTGAAGGTTGGCCTGGTCTGCGTGTCGCAGGAAACGCTGCGGCCGGTGCCGATGCCGGAACCCTGGCGCTCGGCCCTGCGGCCAGCGCCGGAGGACGCGGTGGAGGGCTAGGCCCTCCCGGGAATGCGGCGATGCGGTGGCGGGGGCTGCCGCAATGCCGTCCGGGGGGACCAGCAGGGTCCGCGGCGAATTTTGGGGTGCCTTCGGGCATTCCGTGTGGTTGGGCCCGCGAGGGTCCTGGGGAAGGCGCCCGGTCCGGGCGCAGGGGATGGCTCCGCAAGGGGCATGGGTCACGGTCGCCCCGGGGGGGCGGGTTGTTGAAGGAGGCCGCCCGTGAACGGTGGTGTGACGACGCAGAACCTGGCCGCGGCCGGGCACGACCTTTCGCTCTGGGGGCTCTTCCTCCAGGCCGACTGGGTCGTGAAGCTGGTGATGATCGGCCTGCTCCTGGCAAGCGTCTGGGTCTGGGCCATCGTCTTCGAGAAGTGGAACACGATGCGCCGCGTGAACCGCGCCGCCGACGCTTTCGAGGACAAGTTCTGGTCCGGCGGCAGCCTGGAGGATCTCTACCGCCTGGAGGGTGAGCGCCCCACCCACCCCATGGCCGCCGTTTTCGGCGCGGGGATGCGGGAATGGCAGCGTGCCGCCGATCTCGGCCTGACCGGCGTCCTGGCGCTGACCGGGATGAAAGAGCGCGCCGAGCGCGCGATGAACGTGGCCATCTCGCGCGAGATGGACGGGCTGGAGAAGTGGATGACCTTCCTGGCCTCGGTCGGCTCGGTCGGCCCCTTCATCGGGCTGTTCGGCACGGTCTGGGGTATCATGAACTCCTTCTCGGCCATTGCCGGCATGAACAACACGAATCTCGCCGTGGTGGCGCCGGGCATCGCGGAGGCGCTCTTCGCCACCGCCATCGGCCTAGTGGCCGCCATTCCGGCGGTGCTGGCCTACAACAAGATCAACACCGACCTGTCGCGCTTCACCGGGCGGCTGGAGAGCTTCGCGGCCGAGTTCGGCGCCATCCTCTCCCGCCAGGCGGACGAAGTGCCGGCCGCCCCGCCGCCCAACGCGCCCCCGCGCCAGCCGGCCCAGGTCTGATCCCGTGGCCGCTTCCCTGAACACGGGCGGGCGGGGCGCCGGTCGCCGCCGCCGCCCCATGGCCGAGATCAACGTCACCCCATTGGTGGACGTGATGCTCGTGCTGCTCATCATCTTCATGGTGGCGGCGCCGCTGATGACGGTGGGCGTGCCGGTGGACCTGCCCAAGACCAATGCGGCCGCGCTGAACCAGGAGCAGGAGCCGCTGACCATCACGGTGAACCCGGAAGGCAAGATCTTCCTCCAGGAGACCGAGGTGCAGGCCGAGAACCTTGTGCCGCAGCTCCAGGCCATCATGCAGAACCAGCCCCAGGGTCAGCCGGAGCGGCGCATCTTCGTGCGTGGTGACCGGAGCATTGCCTATGGGCGGGTCATGGAGGTGATGGGCATTGTCTCCTCCGCCGGCTTCTCGCGCGTCGCGCTCCTGGCCGAGCAACCGGCCGGTCAGCCGGCCCGTTCGGGCGCCGCGGCCCCGGCGCGCCCCGCCGCCCCGCCGGCCCGCCCGGCGGGCGCGCCCCAGCGGTAGAACCACGATGGCGCAGGCCCTGGGCACGACGGAGGACCGGCTCCGTCCATGGATCGCGGCATCCCTTGCGACGCACGCCCTGATCTTCGCCCTGCTGCTGATCGGGTTGCCGGCCCCCGAGCTGCCGGAGCCCGTGGAGACGGCGGTGCCGGTGGAGGTGATCATGCCGGACGTGCCGCAGCTCGCCCAGGCGCCCGAGCCCCTGCCACTGCCCGCACCCCCGGCGCCCGACGCGCCGCCCGTGCCGAGCCCGAACCCGACGCCGCCCGAGCCGCCGCGCAACGAGCCGCCGACGCCACTGCCGCCGCCCCCGCCACCCAACCCGGCGGCCGCGCCCATGCCGGCACCGCCCACGCCCACCCCGCCGGTGACGGCGCAGGCCTTGCCGACGCCGCCGGTTCCGACGCCCGCCCCGCCGGCCCCCACGCCGCCACGTCCGACGCCGCCCACCCCGGCGCCGCCGCAGCAGGCGCAGGCCCAGCCGCCGACGCCGCCCGCGCCACCGCTGCCCCTGCCTCCCCCGCCCGCGCCCGTGCCGCCGGCGCCCGAGGGGATCGCGCAGGCGACGCCCAGCCCGCCCGCACCGCAGCGTCCGGCGCCCACGCCGACGCCACCCAGCCCACCGGCCCCGCCGAAGCCGGCTCCGCAGCAGCAGGCCGCCGCTTCGCCGCCGGCGCCACACGCGCCGGCGCGTCCGAACCCCGTGCCCAACCAGCCACCCGTGCCCCCGGCGCGGGAGAGCAACAACCGCCCGGGTACCGGGCAGACACCGCCGGTCGACAAGCCCGCGGAGCGCAGCAATTCCGTGCAGAACACGCTGGAGCGGCTGCGCGCGATGCAGGCGCAGAACCAGGCGCCGACCTCCCGGGTTAACCCGGCCGCGGGCAGCCCCTCCCGCGGGGGCGGGGCGCCGACCGGCACCGCCGCCCTGACCTCGGGCGAGATCCGGGGTGTGGCGGAGAAGATCAGCGAGTGCTGGTCGGTCGATGCCGGCGCGCCGGATATCGCGAGTATCGTTGTGGAGCTGAAGGTGGAGGCCGATCCGCAGGGTGTGGTGCGCCGGGTGATGCCGGCGGGCAGCATCCCCTCCGACCCGCGGGCGCGGGCGGTGTACGAGGCCGCCCGGCGCGCGCTACTGGACCCCAAATGCTCGCCGCTGCCCTTCCCGCGCGACAAGCTGGCGGCCATCAATGCCTCCACCTTCCGTTTCAATCCGAGAGGTCTGGCTCGTTGATCCCGGGAAGTGCCGGGTTCAGCTTCCAGGATCTTCCCTGATCAACTTCGGGGGGAAGGGGGCCGTTGCGGCGGAGGACGGGTTGCGTCCCGCCGCTGCTTCGGCTCTTTCCCGGTCCCGCAACTCCGAGGGTTTCCATCGATGATGACGACCAACCGGCGTGGCCTGATCCTGGGGGGTGCCGCCCTGCTCACCGTGCCGGCGACCGCACGTGCCCAGGGGACCGCGGCTGGAACGGCCCAGGGCGCGGTGATCGACATCACCCGCGCGCGCACCGATCCGATTCCGATTGCCGTGCCAGCCTTGGCCGGTGGCGGGCGGGGCGCTGACATCGCCCGCGTCATCCAGGCCAATCTTCGTAATTCCGGCCTGTTCCGCCCCGTGGACAACGCAGCCTTCATCCAGAGCGCCGAGGCCGCCGCCGCGACGCCGCGCTTCCAGGACTGGCGGGTGATCGGCGCCAATGCGCTGGTGACTGGCCGGGTCGAGGACCAGGGCGGGCGGCTGCGCGTGGAATTCCGCCTGTGGGACGTGCTGCCGGAGCAGCAGATCCAGGGCACCGCCTTCACCGCCCCGGCCGCGCAGTGGCGCCGCATCGCGCATCTGATCAGCGACGTGATCTATGAGCGCCTGCTGGGCGAGAAGGGCTATTTCGACACGCGCATCGTCTATGTGGCCGAGAGCGGCCCGCGCGACCGCCGTGTGCGGCGCCTGGCCATCATGGACCAGGATGGCGAGAACAACCGCTTCCTGACCGACGGCTCCTTCCAGGTGCTCTCACCGCGCTTCCATCCGAACGCGCAGCAGATCGTGTTCATGTCTTACTTCCAGAACCAGCCGCGCGTGTACCTGTTCGATCTGAACAGCGGCCGCTCGCAGGTGCTGGGCTCCTTCCCCGGCATGACGCTCTCGCCGCGCTTCTCGCCGGATGGGCGCACCGTCGTGCTCTCCTTCGCCAGGGGAAGCGACGCGAATATCTTCGCGGTGGATGTCGGCTCGGGCGCCCAGCGGCAGCTCACTTCCGGTGGCGGGCTGGATGTTTCGCCCTGCTACAGCCCGGACGGCTCGCAGATCGTCTTCAACTCCGACCGGGGCGGCGACCAGCAGCTTTACGTCATGAGCGCGGGCGGCGGCGGCGCGCGGCGCATCTCCTTCGGGCGTGGGCGCTACGCCACCCCCGTCTGGTCGCCGCGCGGGGACCTGATCGCCTTCACCCGCATGTCCGGCGGCCAGTTCGGGATCGGCGTGATGCGGCCGGATGGTTCCGGCGAACGCATCTTGTCGGAAGGTTGGGGCATGGAAGGCCCAACTTTTGCCCCAAATGGGCGCGTCCTTGCCTTTTACCGGGAGACCGCGGCGCGCGATTCGCGCGGCGGGGGCTATTCGGCGCGTCTGGCCCAGATCGACATCGCCGGATTTAATGAACGGCAAATGGTGACCCCGACCGATGCAACCGATCCGTCATGGTCACCGCTTCTCGCCTGATCCAATCGAATGTGAACCTGATCGAAGGAGAAACAGAGTGAATATGAAGCTTCTCGGCGCACTGGGCGCCATGGCCATGCTGGCGGCCTGCTCCTCGGACGACGCGGCGTCCAATGCCGCGGCGACCGGGGCCGGTGGCTCTGGCGGCGTGGCCGGCGCCGGCGTGGTGCGCCCGGGCAGCCAGGAGGACCTGGTGGCCAATGTTGGCGACCGCGTCTTCTTCGACACCGATAGCAGCCAGGTGCGCGCCGACGGCCGCGACACGCTGGCGCGGCAGGCCGCCTGGCTCGCCCGTTACCCGCAGGTGACCGTGTACATGGAAGGCCATGCCGACGAGCGTGGCACCCGCGAGTACAACCTGGCCCTCGGCCAGCGGCGTGCGAACTCGGCCCGCGACCTGCTGGTGGCCAATGGTGTCTCCGGCCAGCGTGTCCAGACCATCTCCTACGGCAAGGATCGCCCGGCGGCGCTCGGCTCGGACGAGAGCGCCTGGGCGCAGAACCGCCGCGCTGTGACGGTGGTCCGCTGATCGGCTTCGGCTGATGCTTCGCCCGGCGCGGCCAAGGCCGCGCCGGGCTCCGCCGTTCCCGGAGGGGCTCGGCAAGACACGGCACGGGATGCCCGTGCCGCGGATGGGGGTGAGGATGCGAAGCGGGTCTCTTGGTGCAATGCGCGGGGTGCGGGTGTGGCGCGCGGCGCTGCTGGCGGGGGTGGCCCTGTCCGGGTTCCTGCCTTCCGGTACGGCGCATGCGCAGGCGGAGAGCCGGGAGGGCATCTACCTCCAGAACCAGATCCTGCAGCTCCGGCAGGAACTCGAGATGATGCGCCAGCGTGGCGCGGTGCCGGTGGCGCCGCAGCTGCCGCCGCCTGGGCGTGGCGGAGCGATCGCCGGTGGCGGGGAACTGATCGGCCAGCTCCTGGACCGGGTGGGCGGGCTGGAGGATGAGGTCCGCCGCCTGCGCGGCCGGGCCGAGCAGGCGGAATATGCGAGCCGCACCCTCCAGGAGCAGCTGGAGAAGCTCCGGGGCGACATGGATTACCGGCTGAATGCATTGGAAAGCCGGGGCGGCGGAGGGGCTCCCGCGGCGGGGCGATCCGCGGGCGGGCAGCCGGGCGCGCTGAACCCGCCCGGTAGCCAGCCCGACGCCCCCGCCGTTCCGCCCGGCCAGCCCTCGGCGCCCGCCCCCCGCACGCCGGAGGTCGCGCTGCGCGAGGGACAGGCGGCGCTCGCCCGGCGTGATTATGCGACCGCCGAGGCGGCGGCGCGGGAGGTTCTGGCAGTTCGTTCCACGCCGCGCGCGCAGGATGCGGGAATCCTGCTGGGCGACGCCCTGATGGGAAAGCGGGACTTCCAGAACGCGGCGCTCGCTTATGACGACGCCTACCGCAAGGCGAGGAGCTCCGGCCGGGCGCCGGAGGCGATGCTCGGGCTGGCGAATGCCTTCAACGGCTTCGGCGCGAAGCGCGAGGCCTGCCAGACCCTGGACGACCTGCGCAGCCAGTTCCCCCGCATGTCCGCCAATCTGGCGGAGCGGGTAGGGCAGGCGCGCCAGCGCGCGGGCTGCCGCTGACGCCCGACCCGCATGGCGGGGAAGGGCTGGAAGCGGCTTTCGGGGCCGCAATGGCGGGGCTGGGGCCCTTCGGCCCGGCACCTGCCCTGGCGGTGGGCGTATCGGGCGGGCCGCACAGCCTCGCCCTCGTGCTCCTGGCAAGGAACTGGGTGGCGGCGCGGGGCGGGCGGGTGCTCGCCCTGGTGGCGGACCACGGGTTGCGGCCGGAGAGCGGGGCCGAGGCCGCCGGGGTGGCAGCGCGGCTTGCCGGGCTCGGCATCCCGGCGCGGGTGCTGCCGCTTGGGCTGACCGCCGGGCCGGGGCTGCATGAACGGGCGCGGGCCGCGCGGCTCTCGGCCCTTCTGGAGACTGCGGAGGCCGGGGGCGCGCCCTGGCTGTTGCTGGGGCATCACCGGGCCGATCAGGCGGAGACCGTGGCCTTCCGCGCGCTGCGCGGCTCCGGGCCGGATGGGCTGGCCGGGATGGCCATGGCCCGACCGGCGGGCGGGGCGCTGATCCTTCGGCCTCTTTTGGGCGTGGCGCCGGGCGAAATCGAGGCTTTCCTGGCAAAGCGCGGGCTGGCGCCCGTGCGCGACCCCTCCAATTCGGACCCTCGCTTCGCCCGCGCCCGGCTGCGCCGCGTGCTGGGGGATCCGGGCGGGGAAGGGGCCGGCGTGGCGGCGCTGGCGGCAGCGGCAGATGCCTTTGCGCTGCGGCGGGCCCGGATGCGCGCGGCGGTCGCGGCGCGGCTGGCCGGGGCGGCGCAGTTTTACGAAACCGGCTGGGCGCGGCTGGATCGGGCTGAACTGGGATCTGATGCGGTGGCGGAGGCGGCGCTCTCCGCTCTGGTCAGGGCCTTGGGCGGCGGCGCGCACCCGCCGGGGCGGGCAGCGGTGGCCGCCCTGCTGGCGCGCGGCGGGGGCAGCCTGGGTGGCGCCGTCTGGCGCGGGGCGGTGATCGCCCGGGAGCCAGCGCGTTGCGCCCCGCCCATTCCCGCGCGGCCGGGCACGCTTTGGGACGCGCGATGGCATGTGGTGGCGGCCCCGAAGGGAAGCTGGATCGGGGTCTGGGGCACGGACGGGGCGAGGGGGGCGAGGCGAGGCGGCCTGCCCGCCCTGGTGGCCGCCGGACTGCCCGCGATCCGGGATGCGGAAGGGCGGTTGGTCGCCGTTCCGGCCCTGGATGGAGGGGCTCAGCTCGAATTCCGTCCTGTTTCAGGCGCGATCGCGTGAATGCCACGTCATGTAGTGGTTCCCTGACGCGGTCCGCCTCCCTATCTTGTTCTCCGTGCCGGCTTTGCCGGTAGAAGATCGGGACCGCCAAGTGAACAATTTCGGCCGCAACCTCGCGCTCTGGGTGATCGTCGCCCTGCTGCTCGTGGCGCTGTTCAACCTGTTCCAGCCCTCGGGCACTGCCACCAACCGGGGCATGCAGGTTGCCTATTCGGACTTCCTGAACGAGGTCCAGCAGGGGCATGTGCGTGATGCCACCATCCAGGGGCGGATTGTCTCCGGCTCTCTGCAGGATGGGCGGACCTTCAGCACCTACACGCCCGAGGACCCGCAGCTCGTCCAGCGGCTGACGGAGAAGGGCGTGCGCGTCGTCGCGCGGCCCGAGGAGAGTGACGTCAATCCGCTCTTCCAGATCCTCATCTCCTGGTTCCCGATGCTGCTGCTCATCGGCGTCTGGGTCTTCTTCATGCGCCAGATGCAGGGAGGCGGCGGAAGGGCCATGGGCTTTGGGAAGTCCAAGGCCAAGTTGCTGACCGAGAAGCAGGGGCGCGTGACCTTCGAGGACGTGGCCGGCATCGAGGAGGCCAAGGGTGAGCTGGAGGAGATCGTCGAGTTCCTCCGCGACCCCCAGAAGTACCAGCGCCTGGGCGGCAAGATCCCCAAGGGCGTGCTGCTGGTCGGTCCTCCGGGTACGGGTAAGACGCTGCTCGCCCGCTCGGTGGCGGGTGAGGCGAATGTGCCCTTCTTCACCATTTCCGGTTCCGACTTCGTCGAGATGTTCGTGGGCGTCGGCGCCAGCCGCGTGCGCGACATGTTCGAGCAGGGCAAGAAGAACGCCCCCTGCATCATCTTCATCGACGAGATCGATGCGGTGGGTCGCCATCGCGGCGCCGGTCTCGGAGGCGGCAATGACGAGCGCGAGCAGACCCTCAACCAGATGCTGGTTGAGATGGACGGCTTCGAATCCAATGAGGGTGTGATCCTCATCGCGGCCACGAACCGCCCGGACGTGCTCGACCCCGCCCTGCTGCGCCCTGGCCGCTTCGACCGTCAGGTCGTGGTGCCCAACCCCGACGTGAACGGGCGGGAGAAGATCCTGCGCGTCCATATGCGGAAGGTGCCGCTGGCCTCTGACGTGGATCCGAAGGTGATCGCGCGCGGCACCCCGGGCTTCTCGGGCGCCGATCTCGCGAACCTCGTGAACGAGGCCGCGCTGTTGGCCGCCCGCACCGGCCGCCGCACCGTCGGCATGCACGAGTTCGAGCAGGCCAAGGACAAGGTGCTGATGGGCGCTGAGCGCCGCTCGCTGGTCATGAGCGAGGCCGAGAAGCGCATGACCGCCTATCACGAGGCCGGCCATGCCCTAATGGCGATGAGCGAGGAGGAGTGCGACCCCGTCCACAAGGCCACCATCATCCCGCGCGGCCGTGCGCTGGGCCTGGTGATGTCCCTGCCGGAGGGCGACCGCTACTCCAAGCACAAGTCCAAGATGAAGGCCGAGCTGGCCATGGCCATGGGCGGCCGTGTCGCCGAGGAGATCATCTTCGGGCCGGACAAGGTCTCCAACGGCGCTTCGGGCGACATCAAGATGGCGACCGACCTGGCCCGCCGGATGGTTACGGAATGGGGCATGTCCGACAAGATCGGCATGGTCGCCTATGGCTCGAACGACCAGGAGGTCTTCCTCGGCCATTCGGTGACCCAGTCGAAGAATCTCTCCGAGGCGACGGCCCAGGCCATCGACAGCGAGATCCGGGCGATCATCGACAGTGCCTATGAGCGCGCGAAGAAGACGCTTACGGAACGGATCGAGGACCTGCACGCCCTGGCCAAGGGCCTGCTGGAATACGAGACGCTCTCGGGCGACGAGATCAAGCAGGTGCTGCGTGGCGACCCGATCGTGCGGGACCGGCCGGATGAGCCGGTGAACCAGGGGCGGGGCAGTGTACCGACCTCCGGCCGCTCGAACCCTCGGCCGGACACCGGTGGGATGCAGCCGGCGCCTTCAGGGGCCTGAAATCTCGCCCGCGCCCCTCTGGCGCAGTCAGCAGCGAAGCGCTTGAATAGAACGGGGGCCCTTAGTGGCCCCCGTTTCCGTCGGGGGTTGGTAACGCCCGGCGATGGGAGGACCGATGGCGCGCTGGGTCGAACCGATGGGGCTCCTGCATGGGCGCGCTGCCTTTGCCGCCTGTGCCGCCGGGGCTGCCCTGCCGATGGAGAGCGGCACTGCTGCCTTCACCCTGGTGCGGCTGATCGAGAACGGGGCGGTTGTGGGGCTGATGCCTGCGGTGGAGACGCCGGAGGACTGGCAGGAGGCGGTTCTGGCCCTGACCCGGCCCCCCCAGCCCTTCGCCGGGCTGCCGGATGCGGAAAGCCTGGGGCGCCCGCTTGTCATGGGCGTGCTGAACGTCACCCCAGACAGCTTCTCGGATGGCGGGAAGCATTTTGACCCGCGCACAGCGATCATGGCCGCCAACGCCATGCTGGAGGCAGGCGCGGACATCATTGATGTGGGCGGCGAGAGCACCCGCCCCGGTGCCCCGCCCGTTGATGCGGAAACGGAGATCGCCCGGGTCCTGCCGGTGATCCGGGAGATCGCGAAGGACGCCCCGGTCAGCGTGGACACGCGCCACGCCGCGACCATGCGCGCCGCCCTGGATGCCGGCGCCGAGGTGGTGAACGACGTGACCGCCCTGCGCCATGATCCCGAGGCCATGGCCGTGGTGGCCGAGGCCGGCTGCCCCGTGGTGCTGATGCACATGCCCGGCACCGATCCCGCCACCATGCAGCAGCACGCCGAATACAAGGATGTGGTGCTGGAGGTAACGGAGTTCTTGGCCGCCCGCATCGCGGCCTGCGTGGAAGCGGGCATTCCACGCCACCGGATCGCCATCGATCCCGGCCTCGGCTTCGGCAAGACCATGGAGCACAACCTGGACCTGCTGGACCGCCTGCCCATCCTGCTGGGCCTGGGCTGCCCCATCTTGGTCGGCGCCTCACGCAAGCGCTTCATCGGAACCATTTCCGGCGCCACTTCGCCGCGGGACCGCATGGCCGGCAGCATCGGTGTGGCCATTGCCGCCTCTGCCCGGGGCGCCGCGATGGTCCGGGTGCATGATGTGGCGGAAACCGTGGCGGCGCTGCGGCTATGGCGGGCGAGCGTGGCAGGGGCGCAGCAGCAGGCGACGTAGCGCTTGTGGCCCCTGGAGGCTCAGCCGCCCCGTTTTTTCGCCGGGCATCTGAGTCTCCTGGAACTTCCATCCGCTCGTGGTCCAGATCTGGATTCTGGCCGAGGGACTCGGGTTCTCCGACAGCCCGTGCTGCCTGGCCGTTCCGCTGAGGGCCTTCGGCACCGCGCCCAATGCCTCGTGCCTGGAGCAGGTGGCGGGCTCCGGGCTCGCCGTCGCGACCCCGGCGGAGGGCCCGTGAGGCAAAGCCTCCCGGAGAGCCACCACCCTGACGCAAGCCGGAAGCTGCGCTAAACCGTTCTCGATTATCGATGTGCGGGGGAGGCCAGCATGAGTGACGCCCAGAGACGCCTCTTCGGCACCGACGGGATTCGGGGCGTGGCCAATCGCGCGCCGATGGATGCGGCGACGGCCCTGCGGCTCGGCCAGGCGGCGGGGCGGTTCTTCAACCGTGGGCAGCACCGGCATCGGGTGGTGATCGGCAAGGACACCCGGCTGTCCGGCTACATGCTGGAACCGGCGCTGACGGCCGGTTTCGTGGGAGCGGGGATGGATGTGGTCCTGGTGGGGCCGCTGCCGACCCCGGCCATCGCGCTGCTGACCCGCAGCCTGCGGGCAGATCTCGGCGTGATGGTCAGCGCCTCCCACAATCCCTTCGAGGACAACGGCATCAAGCTCTTTGGGCCGGATGGGCTGAAGCTGTCGGACGCACAGGAGAGCGAGATCGAGGCGCTGATGGGCGGCGATCTGGCCGCGGCCCTGGCCGCGCCATCCAAGCTCGGCCGGGCCTCCCGGCTGGAGGACGCGCCGGGGCGGTACATCGAGGCAGTAAAGGCCAGCTTCCCGCGCGGGCGGAGCCTGGAGGGACTGCGCATCGTGGTCGATTGCGCCCATGGCGCGGCCTACAAGGTCGCGCCGACCGTGCTGTGGGAACTGGGCGCCGAGGTGGTCTCCGTGGGCGTGGCGCCGGACGGGTTCAACATCAACAAGGGTTGCGGCAGCACGGCGCCGGCCGCCTTGGCCGAGCTGGTGCGGGAACGACGTGCCGATCTGGGCATCGCTCTCGACGGCGACGCGGACCGCGTGGTTCTGGTGGACGAGACCGGGGTGGTGGTGGACGGCGACCAGATCCTGGCGCTGGTTGCGGATTCCATGGCCGCGCAGGGGCGGTTGCGCGGTGCCGCGGTGGTGGCCACCGTCATGTCCAATCTGGGGCTGGAGCGCTTCCTGGAAGGGAAAGGCCTGGCGCTTCACCGGACCAAGGTGGGCGACCGCTATGTGGGCGAGGCGATGCGCGAGCGCGGTTGTAACCTGGGGGGTGAGCAGTCCGGCCACGTGATCCTGTCTGACCACGGCACCACGGGCGACGGGCTGGTGGCCGCCTTGCAGGTGCTTGCGGTGCTGGTGGAGGAAAAGCGGCCCGCGAGCGAGGTGCTGCGGCGCTTCACGCCGTTGCCGCAGAAGCTGGTGAATGTGCGCTTCGCCGGCGGCGCGCCGCTGAAGGACAAGCGGGTGATCGCCGCGATCAAGGAGGCCGAGGGCGAATTGGGCGCGCGCGGCCGCGTGCTGATCCGCCCGAGCGGGACGGAGCCGCTGATCCGCGTGATGGTGGAGGCCGAGGAGACGGAGTTGGTGGAGAGCCTGACGGTGCGGCTGGCGGATGTGATCCGCGCCGCGGCGGCCTCCCCGGTGCGGGCGGCTGCGGAATGAAGGGGCGGGTGCTGATCATCGCCGGATCGGATTCCGGCGGCGGCGCGGGAATTCAGGCAGACATCAAGTCGGTCACGGCGCTCGGCGCCTATGCGGCCACGGCTGTGACCGCCCTGACGGCGCAGGACACAGAAGGCGTGCGCGCGGTGCATCCGGTGCCGCTGGACTTCCTGAAGCTGCAGATCCGCATGTCGCTGGAGGACATCGGGGCCGACTGCATCAAGACGGGCATGCTGGCCGATGCCGCGACGATCGACGCGGTCTGCGATGCGCTGGACGGATGCGGCGTGCCGCTGGTGGCCGATCCCGTGATGGTGGCCAAGGGCGGTGCGCCGTTGCTTGAACCTTCAGCGGTAGAGACACTGAAGCGGCGGCTCTTGCCGCTGGCCACGATCCTGACCCCGAACCTGCCGGAGGCGGAGGTGCTGTCGGGGATGCGCATCCCCGACCTGGATGCGATGCGGCATGCGGCGGAGGTGCTGTTGACGCTCGGCGTGCCGGCGGTGCTGCTGAAGGGCGGGCATCTGGAAGGGCCTGTCGTGCAGGACGTGCTGGCCACCGAGGACGGGGTGGAGGTGTTCGAGAGCCCCCGCATCGAGACGCGCCACACCCATGGAACGGGATGCACCCTGGCCTCCGCCATCGCGGCGGGGCTGGCGCAGGGCTTGGGGCTGCGCGATGCGGTGATCCGGGCGCGGGCCTATGTCGCGGCGGCGATCCGCTCGGCTCCCGGCTTTGGGAAGGGCCATGGCCCGCTGGATCATGGCGTAACGGTGGACCCGGCGCTGCTGATCGCGCTGCGCTGATACGACCGTTTCTTCAGAACGGCCGGATCAGCCGCTTCTCCGTCGCGTCGCTCGGGGCCTCCACCCAGCCCTCCACATAGGAGACGCGAACCGCCGCCAGGCCGGCGGCGGCGATCGGCGCGGCGAGAAGAACGCCCAGCACGCCAAGCCCCGTGCCGAACAGCGCCTGCGCGCCAAGCAGGAGGGCGGGCGGTACGTCCGAGGACTGCGCCTGCACCATGGGTGTTAGGAAATTGCCCTCGATGTTCTGGGAGACGAGAAACAGGGCGATCACCCAGGGGATCATGGAGGGATCCTGCGAGGCAGCGATCAGCACGGCGGGCACGCAGCCCAGCACCGGCCCGAGATAGGGCACGAAGTTGAAGACGGCCGTCATGATCGCCAGCAGCCCGGCCAGTGGGATGCCCAGTGCCCAGAGGCCGAGAAAGATGACGATGCCTGTGAAGGCCATGCCGAACATCTGCCCGAGGAGCCAGCCGCGCAGCGCATGGGCCATGGCGTTCAGCGTGGCCTCCGCGCGCGGCCGGAGCCCGGGGGAGAGCAGGGCGAGGGCACCGTGCCGGTAAAGCGTGGGATCGGCACCGATATAGAGGCCAAGTAGCAGCACGAGCAGCAGGTTGCCCAGCGCGCCCACCGTGCCGCCAACGCCCGCCAGCGCCATGTTCGCCGCTGTCTGCGCGGAAGGCTGCACCTGCTCCGGCGAGAGATTCTGCTTCAGCCAGTCCGAACCCGGCAGGCCGTCCAGCACGCCGAGGAGCTGCCGCAGCACGCGGGGCGCCGCCTGGGTGAACTCCCGGGCCTGGTTGGCCAGGCTCTCGAAGCCGAACCAGAGCAGCAGGCCGATGGTGGTCAGCGCAAGCAGCGCGACCAGCATGACCCCCCAATGCGGCGCGATGTTCAGGTGGTTCGCCAGCGGCACGCCGGCCGCGCGCAGCGCGACGGCCAGAAGGCAGCCGGCGAAGACAATCAGCACCACATCCGGCACAAACCAGCCGAGCAGCGCGATGGCCGCCAGGAAGATGAGAAGGGTGGCGGTGTCATGGCGCATCCCCGGCGCAACGGGGCATCGCGCCTGCGGTTGCGCACCTTGTGCCCCGGCATCGGGTGGTTCTGCCGTGGCGTGAAACGCCGCGTTCAGGAACCGATGCTGGCCCGTAGATAGCTGCTGTAGACCTCGCCGGGGTCGCGGCGCCGGCGGATCTCGCTGGCGGGATACCAGGCCTTCGCCCAGGGATCGCACACCACCGCGTCCGGGCCCCAGTTCTGCGGATAGGCGGCGAAGGCTGCCTTGTCCGGCAGGATACCGATGATGGTGAAGGCATGGTCGCCATTCTCCACCTCCATCAGGTTGATTGGCCGCACACCGCTTTCATAGAGCAGGACGAAGGCGAGCGCGGACTGCTCCATGCAGTTGCCATAGCCGCTGCGCTTGGTGGCGGCCGCGATGTCCTGCACGTCTTCCCAGCGCGTGCCCTCGATGCTGCCGGTCATGCGCCGGAAGTTCTTCGCGGTGAACCGCTCCGACATGGCTGCGCCGAGGAGACTGAGCTTCGACCTTTTCCAGTCCTCCCAGCGATTCGTGGCGCCGATATGCACGTAGCGGCCAACCAGCTGAACGATGCGCTCCGCCTCGATCAGGTTGTTCCGCAGCTTCGCGGTGGGGCAACGCGGATCGACCATGGGGGCGAGGGGGCGCTCGCCGGGCCGCGGAGGCTTCGGCTGGACGATGACGGGCATGGGACTCTCTTTCGGCGAAGGAGGGGGCCACAGCGCCGCTCGGTACGGCGCGGGTCGATCCCTAGGGCAGTGACGCTGTGGGCCACAACGCTAAACCACTGATTTCGTAATAAATTCGGGACGGGTTCGGAGTTCGGCCGGATGGCTTTCGCCAGGGCGCGGCCGCATCGCTTGACCGGGGCGGCGGGCGGGGGCTAGCCCTCCGGCCCACCGTCCCGCCGCCGCACCGGATGCGCGGGCGCCCGGAGAGATCACCCGATGATCGCAGTCCCGAAGGACCCGAACGCCGCGAAGCCGGCCATGCGCCCGGCCAATCCGTGCTTCTCCTCCGGCCCCTGCGCGAAGCGGCCGGGCTGGTCGCTGGCGGCGCTGGAAGGCGCCATGATCGGGCGAAGCCACCGCGCGAAAGAGCCGCATGCGCGCATCGCGGAGGTGATCGAGCGGTCCAAGGCCGTGCTGGGAATGCCGGCGGATTGGCGCCTGGGCGTCGTGCCGGCCTCTGACACGGGCGCGGTGGAGATGGTGCTGTGGTCGGTGCTCGGCGCGCGCGGCGTCGATGTGCTGGTCTGGGAGTCCTTCTCGAAGGAATGGGCGACGGATATCGCGACGCAGCTGAAGCTGTCCGACGCCGCGATCCGCGAAGCGCCCTATGGGAAACTGCCGGCGCTTGATCCCGTGGCGCCTGACCGGGACGCGGTCTTTGTCTGGAACGGCACGACATCGGGCGTGCGCCTGCCCCATGCCGATTTCATCGCCAATCAGCGCGAGGGGCTGGCGATCTGTGACGCCACCTCGGCCGCTTTTGCCATGCGGCTGCCCTGGGACAAGCTCGATGTGGTGACCTGGTCCTGGCAGAAGGTGCTGGGCGGGGAGGCCGCGCATGGCATGCTCGCGCTGTCCCCGCGCGCGGTGGCACGGCTGGAATCCTTCAATGCCGGGCGCCCGCTGCCGAAGATCTTCCGCCTGACCAAGGGCGGGAAGCTGATCGAGGGCATCTTCAAGGGTGACACGATCAACACCCCCTCCATGCTGGCCGTGGAGGACGCGCTGGACGGGTTGCGCTGGGCGGAGTCGATCGGCGGGCTGGACGCGTTGGTGGCGCGAAGCGAGGCAAATCTCGCCGCGGTGGCGGATTGGGTCGCGACCAGCGGCTGGGCGGATTTCCTGGCGGAGGAGCCGGAGACGCGTTCCTGCACCTCGATCTGCCTGAAGATCACCGTGCCCTGGTTCCAGGCGATGGATCCGGCCGGTCAGGCCCGCGCGGCGAAGCGGCTGGCGGCGATCCTGGAGGAGGAGGGGGTGGCGTTCGACATCGCCTCCTACCGCGATGCGCCGCCGGGCCTGCGGATCTGGGGCGGCGCCACGGTCGAGACCTCCGATATTCAGGCGTTGCTGCCCTGGCTGGACTGGGCCTTCGCCGAGCTGGCCGTGGAACTGGCGCACGAAGCCGCCATGCCCTGAGGTGTCGTGGAACCTTCCTGGTGCCGGGCGGTTCCGCACCCGGCACCACAGGGAAGGAAACGATGGCCGAGACCTTCAGCACCGACATCCCGAACCGGCTGGACCGGCTCCCCTGGTCGCGGTTCCACTGGCTGGTGGTGGCGGGGCTGGGAATCACCTGGATCCTGGACGGGCTGGAAGTGACACTGGTTGGGTCGCTGGCCGGGGCGATCCATGAAAGCCCTCGGCTGCGACTGACCGAAACCCAGGTGGGGCTGACCGCCTCGGCCTATCTGATCGGCGCCGTCTCCGGCGCGCTGTTCTTCGGCTGGCTGACCGACCGTCTCGGGCGCAAGAAGCTCTTTACCCTGACGGTGCTGGTCTATCTGGTGGCGACGGTGGCCACCGGCTTCTCCTGGGATTTCTGGTCCTTCGCCTTCTTTCGCTTCCTGACCGGGGCGGGAATCGGCGGCGAGTATTCGGCGGTGAACTCGGCCATCCAGGAGCTGATCCCGGCGCGGCGGCGCGGCACGACGGACCTGGCTGTGAATGGCACCTTCTGGGGCGGTGCGGCGCTGGGGGCGGCGGCCTCGCTGTTTCTGCTCAATCCCCAGGTGATCGACCCGGAACTGGGCTGGCGGCTGGCCTTCGGGGTGGGGGGGATGCTGTCCATCTCCGTGCTGTTCCTGCGGCACTGGATCCCGGAAAGCCCGCGCTGGCTGATGACGCATGGCCGAAAGGCCGAGGCGGAGAAGATCGTCGGCGATATCGAGGCCTGGGTGGCGCAGGAGAAGGGGCCGCTACCGCCAATCACGGGAAAGCCAATCCGGATCGATCCGCGCACTCACACCACGCTTGGCGAGGTCGCGACCACGCTGTTCCGCACCTACCCGCAGCGCGCGCTGCTGGGCATCGTGCTGATGGCCTGCCAGGCCTTCTGCTACAATGCGGTCTTCTTCACCTACGCGCTGGTGCTGACGCAGTTCTACGGCATCCAATCTGCCCATATTGGCTGGTTCATGCTGCCTTTCGCCCTGGGCAACCTGATGGGCCCGCTGCTGCTCGGGCATTTCTTTGACACGATCGGGCGGCGGACCATGATCACCGCCACCTACGGGTTGGCAGGCCTGCTGATGGCCGCAACGGGCTTCGCCTTCGCCCAGGGCTGGCTGAGCGCCTGGGAGCAGACCCTGGCCTGGACGGTGATCTTCTTCTTCGCCTCAGCCGCCGCTTCGGCAGCCTATCTGACGGTAGGGGAGAGCTTCCCACTGGAAATGCGGGCCATGGGCATCGCGCTGTTCTATGCCTTCGGCACCGCCATTGGCGGCGTGGTGGGGCCGGCGCTGTTCGGCTGGCTGATCGAGGGTGGCGACCGTAGCGACATCATGTGGGGCTATTTGCTCGGCGCGGCGCTGATGCTCGTGGCGGCAGGCACGGAGTGGAAGCTCGGTTTCGCGGCGGAAGGACGCTCGCTGGAGGATGTGGCGCGGCCACTGTCGCAGGCGGCCGACCTCTGAGGCCTGCGATGCACCTGACCTCGTGGCACGCCGCTATGTGGTGAAGGCGGCGGTGAGGCCACCCATGCCGCCCTTCCGGTTCAAACCCGTTCCATCAGGGTCCGCATGAGCACGCGAGACAGCGCGCTGATGGAATAGGGCTTTCTCAGCAGCTCGAAGCCATGCACGTCTTCCGGGGCGCTCACGTGATTGTAGCCGCTCGTGAGAACCACAGGCAGGTCCGCATGGGTGGCGCGGATGTGTTCGGCCAGTTCGAGGCCGCTCATGCCCGGCATCACCACATCGCTGAACACGACGTCATAGGCCCCTGGATCCCGGTCCAGGAGCATGAGCGCTGTCTGGGCATTGGGTGCCCAGGTTGTCTCGTGCCCCATCTCGCGCAGCATTTGGGTCAAGAACTCGCCGACCTCGGAATTGTCCTCCACGACCAGGATCCGTGCGCGAAGCTCGGCGGCTCCTTCCTCCATCAGGTGCGGCCGCGAGCCACTCGCCGATTCCGGCCTGGCCTCGGGAAGATAGATCGTGAAGCTGCTGCCGCGGCCAGGTTCACTCTCGACCTGGACCTCTCCGCCGGACTGCTTGGCAAAGCCATAGACCTGGCTAAGCCCGAGGCCGGTGCCCTTGCCGACCTCCTTGGTCGTGAAGAATGGCTCGAAGATCCGCACCAGCGCCTCAGGGGCGATGCCGCAGCCCGTATCGGACACCGAAACCGCCACGAACCTGCCTGCGGCTCCCGTGTGGCCCCGCACCGGCGGCACCCGGTCGGTCTGCCGGACACGCAAGGTAAGCCGGCCTTCCCCGTTCATCGCGTCCCGGGCATTCACGGCGAGATTGATCAGGGCCGTCTCGAACTGGCTGATGTCGGCCACCACGGCGCATTTCTGGTAGTCGAGATCGACCTGCACCGCCACGCGAGAGCCCGTCAGGGTCCGTATCATCTCCGCGACCGAGCGGACGCGTTCGCAGGCATCGAATATCTCGGGCTTGAGCGCCTGCCGCCGCGCAAAGGCAAGCAACTGGCCGGTCAGGCGGGCTGCGCGGTCTGCAGTGTCGGCGATGGCATCGACGTAGCGCTGACGGCGCTCTTCCGGCAGCCCGGGGCGGCGGAGCAGGTCGGCGGAGGAGCGAATGATGGTCAGCAGGTTGTTGAAGTCGTGCGCCACGCCGCCCGTGAGCTGGCCGATCGCCTCCATTTTCTGCGATTGGCGCAGGGCCTCCTCAGCGGCCAGCAAGGCTGCGGCCTGCTCCTTCTCGGTCGTGATGTCGCGTGCCGTGGCGTGCAGGAACTCCGCATCCCGGGTGGCGGTCCATGATAGCCAGCGGTAGCCCCCGTCCCGGGTGCGGCAGCGGTTCTCGAAGCGCGGCGCGGGCTGCCCGGCCTTCAGAGAACGCGCAGTTTTACCCGTCGCGGCGACATCATCCGGATGAATCAGGTCAAGAAAGTTCGTCCCGAGCAATTCGGCCTCGGTCCAGCCGAGCTGGGCCGTCCAGGCCGGGTTCATGGCGGTGACGGTACCCTCAAGCGTCGTGACCAGCAGGAGATCGGCCGAGAGCCGCCACATGCGGTCCCGGCTTGCCTCGGCCCGCTTGATCTCGGTGTTGTCGAGAACGCAGTTCACGAAACCCATGAAGGTGCCGGAGTCGTCGAACAGCGGGGCGACATTGGCGGATACGTTGCGCCGGGTGCCGTCCGGGCGTCCGACGATCGCCTCGAAGCTGATGGCCTTCCTGGTTCTCAGGACATCGGCCAAGGGTGTTTCGGAATGTGGTACGTAGGTACCGTCGGCCAGATAGAGGCGGTGCGCCCCGCAGAAGCGCTGCTGGGTGTTCCCAAGAGCGGGAGTGACGCCCCAGAGCTCCTCGGCTCGCCTGTTGTAGGCGACCAGAACCCCCTCTGCATCGCAGACATAAACCGCGACCGGCATATTCTCGATCAGGTCGCGGCTGAACCACCCGGACCAGGGGGGCTGGGTAGCCGTCATAAGTCTGAGGGCCAAAGGCGTTAACTCCAAAGACCTTGTGTCCAGGATATCACGGTCCAGGCGTCACGTGGCCGTTATTTGTTAGTTCTGAAACTTTCGGGCGCGATGAGGGTCATCTCACCCTGCCTGTGCTGCCCAGGGCCTAAGATTGGGCGACTGCCCTGACGTAGAAGTTGGACAGGGCAATGCGGCCTCATCACGGACCGGTTCGGGTGGAACCTGCCACGCCATATCCAGGCCGGTCGGCACAGGGTCCGCAAGGGCAAGGCGGATGGGGCGAGAAAGCTCCCGCCCCAGGCGCGTCGTCGGCGCTACGGCTTCGCCACCACGCGCACGGCCGGCGCTGGATCCCGCACACGCTCCCCTGGGGCCGAGGGCCGGGCCATCCAGCGCGACACGGCCCCGCCCTCGCATTCCTGCAGGACGGGGAAGGTGATCACCCCGCCTGGCTCGGCCGGGGTTCGGACGAGTAGCACGAATTCGTCGAAGAAGGCGTCGTCGAGCCGCCCGCCGGTCCAGGCAATCTCGCCCGGAGCAGGGGCGGCGTGGTGCCCGGCATGGCCGGCATGGTCAGCCACCGGTGCCGGGCTGACGCCCAGCATCCAGCCCGGATGCGGCATGGGCCGGGCGGCGCGCAGCTCGGGCGGCACGGTGATGCGGATGCCCGTGGTGGCCGCCCCCTGGCAGCCATGGCCCACCCAGAAGGTCAGGCGGACATAGCTGTCCGCCGGCACCTCGGCCCGGTCCAGCACGACATGTGCGTGGGCCGGGGCAGCAAGGATTGCGAGAAGGCCGAGCGCGGCCGCTGCGGAACGAAGGGCCATGGTCCGTCCCTCCCGCTTAGTGCTGATGCTGCATGGCGGGCGCGGTGGCGCCTGCGGCCTGCACGGGCACCTGCAGCTCGACCTTGCCCGCATGCTCGAAGGTCAGGGTCAGGGGCAGGGTGGTGCCGGGCCGCAGCGCCTCGGTCAGTCCCATCATCATCAGATGCGCCCCGCCCGGGCGCAGCGTGACGCTACCGCCCGGCGGCACCTCAAGCCCGGCCACGGGCCGCATCCGCATCACCTCGCCGTCCCGCACGGTTTCATGCACCTCGGTGCTGCGGGCCAGGGGGGTGGAGGCGGAAATTAGTCGGTCCGGCTGGCTGCCGGTGTTGCGCAGGGTCAGGAAGGCGCCACCGGTGCCGCCCTTGATGGCCGCGCGGGCCCAGGGCTGCTCGACGGCAATGCCGCCCTGCTGCGCGGCAAGAGGATGAATGAAGGCAAGGGCGCCCAGCGCGGCCAGCCCGGCCACGGCGCGACGGGAAAGGGACATGATTCTGATCCGTTGAAGCGAAGGATGGGCGCGCAGCAGCGCCCGTATCAAAGGGTTCGGAAGGAACGGATCAGGCGAAGGGTGGCGCGCGCGGAAGCTGAGGCGGCGCGCGGGGCGGAAGCGGGGGGAGCCCGGGCCGCTCGGGTGCCGTGGCGGGCAGGGCGTATCCCGTGGGAACCGGCAGGATCAGCGGCGTGGGCGGCGGTGCGGCGCTGGGCGCCAGGCAGGGCGCGCAGCAATCCGGCACGGTCTGATGATCCGCCGGCTGCCCATCCTCTCCGACCAGGATGGTCCGAGGGCCATGGGCGCTGCACAATTCCACCGCACTGGCGCGGCCCAGCGCGGCCAGGGCGCGCGCATGCGGCTCCATCGCCGATGCCCCTTGGAGCAGCAGCAGAAGGGCGAGAAGGCGAACCAGGCCGGACCGCAGGCGGCGCATGGAGACGGCTCTAGCCGAGCCGCCTCCTGAAGTCACCCGCCGGTCAGGAGACCCACTCGCCGCCGCGCATCACCGGCGTGCGATTCCCGGCCGCGTCGAGCCCGTCCACCTCGACCTCCGGGGAGCCGATCATCCAGTCCACATGGATCAGGCTGCGGTTCGCTCCGCGTCGCACCAGTTCCTCCTCGGAGAACTGGTCCACGAAGCACTTGGAATAGGCCTGGCCGAGCGCGATGTGGCTGGCCGCGTTCTCGTCGAAGAGCGTGTTCAGGAACAGGATCCCGCTCTTCGCGATGGGGTTGGAGCTGGGCACCAGCGCCACCTCGCCGAGTTGCCGCGCGCCGGCATCGGTGGAGATCATCTGCTCCAGCACGGATTGGCCGCGCGTCGCATGCGCCTCCACGATCGCGCCTGCCTCGAAGCGCACGCGGATGCCGTCGATCAGCGTGCCCTGGTGGGAGAGCGGCTTGGTGGCGGAGACGACGCCCTGGGTCATCGCCCGGTGCGGGGTGGTGAAGACCTCCTCCGTCGGGATGTTTGGGTTGCCATAGACGCCGTTCTTGGCGGTGCTCGCCCCGCCCATCCAGGCATGGCCCTCTGCCAGCCCGACGATCAGGTCCGTGCCCGGCCCGCGGAAATGCAGGGCGTGGAAACGCTGCTCGTTCAGCCGATCCTGCCGCGCCTTGAGATTGGCGTTATGCGCGGCCCAGGCGGCGATCGGGTCGGGCGTGGTCACGCGGGTGATCGAGTAGATCGCGTCCCACAGCTTACCCACGGCTTCCTCGGGCGTGGCGTCGGGGAACACCGCCTGCGCCCAGGCCGGATGCGCGAAGGGTACCAGGGTCCAGTTGATGTAGCCGTCCGTGATCAGGTCCAGCGCCGGGCGATAGGCGCGCGACAGCGCCTTATTGGCCCGCGCCACCTTCGCCGGATCCTGCGCAGAGAGCAGCGAGGGATCCGCACCCACAATGGCCAGCCGCGCCGCGCCGCCGCGGAAGGCCGAGGCCATGCCCTCATAGAGCCAGCCGGCCGCGACATCGAAGCTCTCGTCCCGTGCATGCTGGTAGCGCAGCAAGGTGGACTTCTCGTCGGAGAAGATGGTCGTCACCAGGGAAGCGCCGGCCTTGTAGGCATGCTCGGTGATCAGCCGGGCCAGGGGCAGCGCCTCGACTGGCGCCGTCATCATCAGTTCCTGCCCGGGCACTAGCCCTAGCCCCACCTTCACGGCCAGTTCCGCCAGCTTGTTCAGGCGGGCGTCATCGGAGGCCGTGTCGGGGGAGGAGGCGGCGGTAAAGGGAGCGAGGTCCATAGGCAAATCTCCTGTCCCCGCGAAGATCGAAGCCGGGACAGGGATGGGCAAGGGGGGAGGGACCCCCGATCAGGCCTCCCGCTTCACGTTCAGCGGCAGGGTCATCCCCCGCCGTCCCACCTGGAGCCCGCGGCGGTAGGCGCAGTCCACGAAATACTGGCCCAGCGGCCAGTAAGGAACATCCTGGAAGAACTGCGCCTGGATGGCCCGGCCGATGCGCTTCTGCGCCTCGGCGTCGGGTGCTTCCAGCCATTCGTCGCGCAGGCTTTCCAGCCGCGGGATAGTCGGCCAGCCGAACCAGGCATCCTGGCCATTGGCCCGCAGCAGCGGATGCCCGCCGGGGTTGGAAAGGTCATCGCCCCCGAACAGCACGACAACCGCGTTCCACCCGCCCTGGGATGGCGGCGCCCTGTTGCCACGCCGTTGCAGCATGCTGCCCCAGTCGGAGACCGCGTCCTCCACCTCGAAGCCGACCTTCTTCAGCATGTCGATCGCGACAAGCGTCAGGGCGTTGTTGTTCGGCTGGTCCGCCGGATCCAGCACCACGACTTTCGCGCCCGCTTTGCCGGTAGCCGCCACGGCGGCCTTCGCGGCCGCGATGTCGCGCGGCCCCGTCAGCACCGAAAGACCCTCATCCGAGGCCAGGGCGGAGCCCGGCGGGAAGCAGCCGACGCCATCGGACCACAGGCGGCGATCATCGCCCATGATGGCCTGCATGTAGTCGGACTGCACGATCGCGGGCC
Source organism: Roseomonas chloroacetimidivorans (assembly GCF_049629625.1). NCBI lineage: Bacteria > Pseudomonadati > Pseudomonadota > Alphaproteobacteria > Acetobacterales > Roseomonadaceae > Roseomonas > Roseomonas chloroacetimidivorans. The sequence goes on from NZ_JBNBZS010000003.1 coordinate 156,023, forward strand.
ACAGGGCGCGCCGCACCGCCGGGTCGTCGAAGGGCGGGTGCAGGTGGTTCGGGCGCAGCATCACCACCGTGCCCACCGTCTCGATCCGGTCGATCACCACGTCCCGCCGGCGGGCCAGGATGGGGCGCTGGTCGTTCTGCATGCGCTCCCACATGTCCACCTCCCCGGCCTGCAGCGCGGCGCTGGCCGTGCCGGGATCGGCGATGTTCAGCCAGACCATCCGCTCGAAATGCGCGAGCTTCGGCCCGGCTGTCACGCCGGGCGTGCCCACGGGTGTCGGGACGTAGCGGTCATAGCGGCGATAGACGACCTGCGATCCCGAGCGGCGCTCCTCCGCCACGAAGCGATAGGGGCCGGACCCCACGATCTCCGTCAGTTGCTGCGTCGCCGGCAGGTTCGCGAAGCGCTCCGGCATGATGAAGCAGGGGTAGGAGGAGGCCTTGCCCAGGGCGTCCAGCATCACGCCGAAGGGCCGCTTCAGCCGGATCTCGAAACGCCGGTCGTCCAGGGCGCGGATTTCGTCCATCCGTGCGGCCAGGGTCTGCCCATGCGTGTCGCGCGCCATCCAGCGCCGGACGGAGGCGACCGCGTCGGCGGCGCGGATCTTCTCCCCGTCGTGGAAGGTCGGGCCGTCGCGCAGGGTGAAGACCCAGCGCCGCCCGTCATCCTCCACCACATGCCCCTCCGCGAGCTGTGGCTGCGGCCGGTAATCCGCATCCAGCCCGTAGAGCGTGTCCCAGCACATATGCCCGTGATTGCGCAGCGCATAGGAGGTGGAGGAGAGCGGATCGATCTGCGCCACATCCGCCTGCGGGATAAAGCGGAGCGTATGGGCCGCCTCCCCTTGCACGATGCCGGGTTGGGCCATCGCGGGGGCTGCGCGGACCATCGCCGCGGCAGCGGTACCCAGGGCGGCGGTGCCCAGAAGGGTGCGGCGTGATGTCATTGGCCCTCTCCCATTCATGCCGGCGGAGCCTCTCCGCTCAGACGGCCAGCGAGTAGTACACTATGCTGCCGCCATTGACCTGCGCGCTCGAGATGCCCGAGGCGGGAAGGGCGCTGTTCCTGTCATAGGGACCGCCAGCGGGATAGACGGCAATCCCCATATCGGCGCCGCCGATGTCGCATTGCGCGACATAACCGCCTGGCCGTGCGGCCACGCTGCCCGCCAGAACCGTCATGGAATCCGAGACGAGAATATGCACGTCGATGGCTTTGTTGGCGCTGGCGTTCCACCTCTTCAACTTACCGCCCTTGCCACCCACGCTGTTATGGTCCCCGCAGACTTCCAGGCCGAAATTGACCCCTTCCACGCTGAAGAACGGATCGCTGCTCTTCGTGTCATAGACCAGGTCCGCGCTGATCTTTCCCGCGGTGCCGTCGTCGAAGTCCTTGTAGGCCTTCAGGAGGAACTTGCCGCCCCGCAGCACCGGGCAGAGATTATATGCGACGGTGCGGGTGCCATCGGATTTCTGGTAGAAGATGGATCCCGCCACCAGGACCAGCGACCCGGCCTTGGAGGAGATCTTCTTGAGCCCTGAATAGAGGCCGTGCTTTGCGCCGCGCGTCATGGCGAGCGCGCCCTGCTGCCTGTAGCGCTGGCCGATCTCTCCATAGCCTGACCAGAAATACTCCGGCGCCAGGAGCATGCGCACACCGGGGCGGCCGGCCTGCTGGGCCCGTAGCACGGCATCGGCCTGCATGACGGTCATCCCGAATTCCGTGATCCGGTTGCTGGAATCCGGGCCGAAGGTGTTCTTGTTCACCTTCAGCATCCCGATTGTCACATGCGGCATCGTTCCTCTCCGGTCGGACGGATCGCGTGGGGAGTCGTTCCGACGCGGCACGCGAATCCCGGTACAATCCGGCCGTGCCAGAGCGCGCGCAAGCCCGACAGGGACATGGCGTGCCGGGCCGCGGCATCCGACCGTCCGGTGCAATGGACGTGCCGGTGGCGCGGGCGTTCTGGGGCGCCCACGCCGTCCGGCACTGGCCGCAGCCGCGCGAATCAGGCCTCCAGGGTCGCGTCCAGAGAGATCTCGGCGTTCAGCACCTTGGAGACCGGGCAATTCTCCTTCGCCTTGGCCGCCAGCTCCTGGAACTGCGCGTCATTCGTGCCCGGCACCTTCGCGCGCAGCGTCAGGTGGATCTTGGTGATCGCCCAGCCCTCGCCCACCTTGTCGAAGGTGACCTCCGCGCCCGTGTCCATCCGCTCCGCCGTCAGCCCCGCCCCGCCGAGCACGGCCGAGAGCGCCATGGTGAAGCAGCCGGCATGGGCGGCGCCGATCAGCTCCTCGGGATTGGTGCCCTTCACCCCCTCGAAGCGCATGGCATAGCCATAGGGATGGGCGTTCAGCGCTCCGCTCTCGGTGGAGATGGTGCCGCGGCCGTCCTTGAAGCCGCCCTGCCAGCTGGCGGAACCGTGCCTCTTCATCGCGCTTCTCCTCATAACATGGGCCGACGACGCGCCCGCCCCGTCAGAGCATTGGGGCGGCGCGACGCCCGGCAGGCAAGGGAAGAACACATGGCACCGGGAACACGATACGGCGTGGATCTTCGTGCCGCGCTGCCGGCCGATTCCTCGGACCTCGCGGCCCTGCTCGGTGGCACCCCGCGCGGAATGGCCCAGCGGCTGGAAGCGCTGGCGCAGGACCCTGCCTCGGCCGTCCTTGTCGCCACGGGCTGGAACGGCGCCGCGATCGGGGTCATCGCGCTGCACTGGCACCCGACCCTGACCACGGACCGCCCCCTGGCCCGGATCACCGCCCTGGCGGTGGCGGAGGAGGAACGCCGCAACGGCATCGGTCGCCTGCTCATCAAGGCTGGCGCCCAGGCCGCCCGCTCCGCCGGCTGCGACCTGCTGGAAGCCGCCCCGCCGGAGGAGGGAGGCGCGACGGCCTTTCTCCAGGCCCTCGGCTTTACGGGGGTGGGGAGCAATTTCGCCCGTCCTCTCCGGAAGCGCAGTATCGATACGCCATAATCCTGCCGCGCATCGCAGGGCACGAAGAGACGTTCACCCCGGACACCGCAGGAGAACCCGATGCGATCCGCCTTCCTTCCGGCCGCCGCGCTGCTCCTGGCCCTTGCCGCGCCGGCCTCCGCCGCCCCCGGCTTCGCCACCGGCAATGTCAACCTGCGCGCCGGCCCCGGCACTAACTATCCCCAGGTGACCGTGGTCCCGGCCGGCGCTCCGGTCGAGATTTTCGGCTGCCTCGAGGGCTATAGCTGGTGCGATGTCGGCTTTGGCCAGGTGCGCGGCTGGGTCTCGTCCAACTACCTGCAAAATCTCTATGAGAGCCGCCGCGTGCCGCTGGTCGAATACGCGCCGCGGGTGGGCGTGCCCATCATTGCCTTCAGCTTCGGCGACTACTGGGGCAGCCATTACCGCGGCCGGCCCTGGTACGCGGACCGCGACCGCTGGGGAGGGCCGCCTCCGCGCGCGGCCTTCCGCGGGCCGCCGCCTCCCGGCTGGCACCCCGACCGAGGCCCCGATCGGCGCGACGGCCCGCACGACCGCCGGGCGGACTGGCGGGATGACCGCCATGACGATCGCCGCGATTGGCGGGACGAGCGGCGCGATGAGCGGCGGGACAGGCGGGAGGACCGGCGCGAGGAGCGCCAGGACCGCCGCGAGGAACGGCGCGACCGCCACGAATAGCCCTTGTCCGCGCGGGGAGGGGGCGAGCCCCTTCCCCTCAGCGGAACATCGGCCCGACCACCAGCACCACGGCGAAGGCGCCGACCACCGCCGCCCCGAGGCGTGGCACCAGCCCGGCGTGCCCCAATGTGCCGGCCGCGCGGCCCAGCGCCGCGCCCAGGGCGATCCAGCTCAGCGCTACCCCGGCGAGCAGCCCGACAAAGCCGAGCAGATAGGGCCACCAGACCGCCGTCCCGAAGGGAATGACACCCAGGGCGAAGACAAGCGCCTTGGGGTTCAGCAGCGTCGTCACGAAGACCTGCCGGGGGGTGACCGGCGCCACGGAGAGGTCCACCGCCCCCCGCCGCCACAGCTTCACCGCCAGCCCGGCCAGATAGGCCCCGACCGCCAGCCGCAATCCGATAGCCACCGCCGGCATGGAGGCGATCACCGGCCCGAGCGCCAGGCCGACGCTCAGGATGGAAATCAGGTATCCGCAGGCCTCCGCCGGCACCAGGGGCAGCGCCCGCCGGAACCCCATGGTTCCGCCCGCGGTGGCCAGCAGCGTGTTGGTCGGGCCGGGTGTGCCGAGGATCAGCAACACGGTCAGAACGAAAAGGGTCGGGTCCTGCATGGCCTCTCCGGGGTCGGGCCCCGTGGCGCATCCCCTGCGGCAGCCCGTCAGGGGAGCTTCTATCGCCGGGGCCACCAGGCGGCCAAGGCGGCAAAAGCCGGATCGTTCTGGCTTTGCTGCACCAAAGAGCGAATGGGCTTTCCCCGGCGCCATCGCCTTCCCATATTAGGGGTGTGTCCCGTCGCCACGAGAAACGTGCCGCGCGCAGTGATCGCGCAGCCCCACCCCCGGTCGACGCCGATGCGCCCTGTCCGCTCTGCCAGCGCCCGATTCCGCCCGGCGCGCGCGCCAGCCGCCATCATCTGGTGCCCCGGCTAAAGGGCGGCACGCATAGAGGAACGGTCCGGCTGCATCATATCTGTCACCAGGCCATCCATGCCCACTTCAGCGAGACCGAGCTGGCCCGTGAACTAGCCGATCCGGGCGCCCTGCGCGCGGAGCCGCGCCTGGCCGGATTTCTGGCCTGGGTGGCCGGGAAGCCACCGGACTTCCATGCCCCTACCCACCGGGCGCGGGACCGCACCCCGAAATGGCGCTGACCGCGCCCCGTACCCTCTCCTGAACCTTCCTTAACCCTTGCCTTGGCGTGGCAGGGTGCCGCGGTTAGAACGCGGCGCTGCAGCACGCCTACCGGAGCCCTACCATGGCCGCCTACCAGTACGTCTACGTCATGAAGGACCTCACCAAGTCCTATCCGGGCGGCCGTGAGGTCTTCAAAGGCATCACCCTGTCCTTCCTGCCCACCGCCAAGATCGGCGTTCTCGGCCCCAATGGCGCGGGTAAGTCGACCCTGATGCGGATCATGGCGGGGCAGGATAAGGAGTATGGCGGCGAGGCCTGGGCGGCCGAGGGCGTGCGCGTCGGCTATCTCTCCCAGGAGCCGCATCTCGATCCCACCAAGACCGTGGGCGAGAATGTCCGCGACGCCTTTGGCACGCTGACCGCCGATCTCGAGCGCTTCAACGAGATCAGCATGAAGTTCGCCGAGGAAATGTCCGAGGACGAGATGAACGCCCTGCTGGCCGAGCAGGCCGAGCTGCAGGAGCGGATCGACGCCGCCAATGGCTGGGATCTCGACCGTACGGTGGACATCGCCCTCGACGCCCTGCGCTGCCCGCCGGCCGAGAGCGCCGTGACCCATCTTTCCGGCGGTGAGCGCCGCCGCGTGGCCCTCTGCAAGCTGCTGCTCGAGAAGCCCGACCTGCTGCTGCTGGACGAGCCGACCAACCACCTGGACGCGGAGAGCGTGTCCTGGCTGGAAAAGACGCTGCGCGAATACGAGGGCGCCGTGCTGGTCGTGACCCACGACCGCTACTTCCTGGATAACGTGACCAACTGGATTCTCGAGGTCGATCGTGGCCGCGGCATCCCGTATGAGGGCAACTACTCCTCCTACCTCGCCGCCAAGCGCAAGCGCCTCCAGCAGGAGGAGAAGGAAGAGAGCGCCCGCCAGCGTCAGCTGGCCGAGGAGCAGGAGTGGATCGGCCGTTCCCCCGCCGCCCGCCAATCCAAGAGCAAGGCGCGCATCCAGGCCTATGAGGAGCTTCTGCAGAAGAGCCTCGACAAGGCCCCGGACCCCACCGAGATTCAGATTCCGCCTGCGCCGCGCCTGGGCAACACGGTCATTGTGGCCGAGCACATCCGCAAGGGCTACGGCAACCGCCTGCTGATCGACGACCTGTCCTTCAAGCTGCCGCCCGGCGGCATTGTCGGCGTCATCGGCCCGAACGGCGCCGGCAAGACCACGCTGTTCAAGATGATCACCGGCCGCGACAAGCCCGATAGCGGCACCCTGGTCGTCGGTGACAGCGTGCAGCTCGGCTATGTCGATCAGAGCCGCGACACGCTGAACGACAAGAACACGGTCTGGCAGGAGATTTCCGAGGGCCAGGACCTCATCACCATGGGCAAGCGCCAGGTGCCGTCGCGCGCCTATTGCGCTGCCTTCAACTTTAAGGGTGGCGACCAGCAGAAGCCGGTCGGCGTGCTCTCGGGCGGTGAGCGCAACCGCGTGCATCTCGCGAAGATGCTCAAGAACCCGCACAACGTGCTGCTGCTGGACGAGCCGACCAACGACCTGGACGTGGACACCCTCCGCGCCCTGGAAGAGGCGCTGACGGATTTCGCGGGCTGCGCGGTGATCATCTCGCATGACCGCTGGTTCCTGGACCGCCTCGCGACCCACATCCTCGCCTTCGAGGGCGACAGCCATGTCGAGTGGTTCGAGGGTAACTATCAGGCCTATGAGGCCGACAAGCGACGCCGCATGGGCGCGGCGGCTGATGAGCCGCATCGGATCAAGTACCGTCCCCTGACCCGGTGAGGGTCAGGATGACGCATCTGATTGGGTAGCGGCACGATGCAGGCCGCTTCGCAGCTCATCTATTCCCGCGTCGTGAAAACGGCGCGGCTGACGCTTCTGCCTGTCGGGAAGGAAAACCTTCCCGACCTCATCCGCCTGAAGGCTGATCCCGAGGCTTTCGGGCTGATGCTTCATGGCGTGCGCACGCCGGAGCGCACCCAGGAGGAGCTGGAGGACGACATCGATTTCTGGGAGGTGCGGGGCTATGGCACCTGGGCCGTGCACCGCACCGAGGATGGCGAGTTCCTCGGCATCGTCGGGCTGATGGAGCGCCCGGATGGGCGCGGCGTCGCCCTGCGCTATGCGCTCTGGCCGCATTGCCGCGGTCATGGCTATGCGCGGGAGGCGGCAAAGGCGGCGTTGGAATACGGCCACGCTGCCGGCCTGCGCCGTATCATTGCCGTCGCGCGGGAGACGAACACGGCCTCCTGTGCCGTCATGGCCGATATCGGGATGACCCCTGCTGGTGAGTTCCGGAACCAGGGGCACCGGATGCTGGTCTTCGAGAGCGTCCGTTAGGGCATTCAGCCTTTGGCAGGACCGGTTGCCGACTGGTTCTTCCCGCCGCATCCTCGGGCGGTCCTGCCGGGAGCCCTACCATGCCGACCCTTGCCCCCATCGAAGCCCTGCGCCCGGAGATGCAGGAGTGGCGCCGCGACTTCCACGCCCATCCCGAAACGGGTTTTCAGGAGATTCGCACCTCCGGGATCGTGGCGGAGAAGTTGGAATCCTGGGGCATCGAGGTGCATCGCGGCATCGGCCGGACAGGTGTCGTCGGCGTGCTGCGCGGCAAGCGCCCGGGCAATCGCAGCATCGGGCTGCGCGCCGATATGGACGCGCTGCCCATGCCGGAGCTGAACGACTTCGCGCATCGCAGCACCAATCCGAATGCCATGCATGCCTGTGGCCATGACGGCCACACCGCGATGCTGCTCGGCGCCGCCAAGCACCTGGCCGCCACGCGCGACTTCCCGGGCACGGTCCACTTCATCTTCCAGCCTGCCGAGGAAGGCCTGACCGGCGCGCTGGAAATGGTGAAGGAGGGCCTTTTCACGCGGTTTCCCTGCGACACCGTTTACGGGCTGCACAACCATCCGAGCATGCCGCTGGGCATGGTCGCCATCCGCCCGGGCACGGTGCTGGCGGCCGTGGATTATTTCAGCATCCGCCTTTTCGGGAAGAGCAGCCACGGCGCCGAGCCGCATAACGGCCTCGACCCGCTGCCCTGCGCCGTGCAGATCTATAACGCGCTGCAAACCCTGGTCAGCCGCCGCACGGACCCGCACGACACGGCTGTCGTCAGCGTCGGCCAGTTCCATGCCGGCACCTCCGACATCGTGCTGCCGGAGATGGTGGAGCTGCGCGGAACCATTCGCACCCTGCGCCCCGAGACGCATGACCGTCTGGCCGCGCTGTTCCGCCAGATGGTTGAGGGTACCGCCGCCGCCCATGGCGTGCGGCTGGAGCTGGACCTGAACTACTCCTATCCGCCCACCATCAATACGCCCGCCCAGGCCATGCTGGCCACCGAGGCTGCGGCCGATGTGGTCGGGGAGGCCGGCATCAAGCCCGACCTGCCCTCGCTGACCGCCGGCGAGGATTTTGCCTATATGCTGCGCGAGACGCCCGGCGCCTTCCTCCTGCTCGGCCAGGCAGGGGAGGCGGAGACCAGCCGCACCCCAGTCCATAACGGTCGCTACGACTTCAACGACGACCTGCTTCCGATCGGGGCAAGCTGTCTTGTACGGATCGTGGAGCGTGAATTGGCAGGGGCATGATGCCATCCAGGCGAGGCGTTCTTCCGTCCGATACTGCTCGGAGCAGGGGGATCACGTCGCTGTGGACAGTAGATTGAGATCGTTTCCATGATGCTTGCCAGCACTGGCGAGGATCGGCCCGATGGCCCTGGCGAGAGAGTATTTTCCTTCCGATACCATCAAGATCATCAATCAGTCAGAATCACTGATGGTCCGTAACGGCCGCCGGATGACGAATATGGTTACCGAAGGCAATGTCGCGCATTCCATTGGCCGTCACCTTCTCCGCGGGGCACCAGGCTCGCGCGGCCTTGGCATTGGCGAGAAGGACTTCGCGGATCGCTTCCTGAACAGCCCGGAGAATCTCAGTTCAGCCTGGATGGGGAAGGGGGAAATGGCGATCCTGCTGTGCGAGCTCCTTAACTCCGAGATCGGGCAGCTCGCGCTGAGGCGTCTCGATACAGGCGTTCCCCGCGTCGTGGTGCACTACCTCAACCAGAACAAGCTCGCGGCGCTCCTGCATGGCGCACAGTTCAAGGAGAGCCGGGTCATCGTGACCCCGGCCTCCGAAAAGATCGTGCTGGAGAAGCTGTTTAATTCCAAGACGGGCGCGCCCATCATGGTCAATGGCGTGCAGAAGGAGATCCAGAGGAAGATCCCGATCCCCAGGACCGCTTCCTCCGAGGTAAAGGCCAAGCAGATCATCGCCGTGAACGCCGTGCTCGACCGCTTCAACTCGCCCTCTTCCGGCCTTCACCTCCAGCCCCTCTATCCCAGCAGCGAGGCCACCGAGAGTTATGCGGAATGGCGGGTGGGGGGAGTCAGCATGACCGCGGGCTTCAGCAAGGGGCAGGTTGTTGAGCGGATGATGCCGCGCGACTTCGGCACTGCCTGAAGGGCAGACTTACTGATCAACAGAGAGAGCCGCCCCGCGGCAATCCGCTCCGGCGGACGGAGACATGGCCGACGCCAACACGGCGCCGGCCCGCTCTGGCAGCTTGAAAGGCAGCACTTCCGACGGCAGGAAGGCGCCCCGGCCGGGGACTAGCGCCCCTCGCGCGCCGCCAGCTGCGCCACCTGGTTCCGCATCGCATCCAGCAGTGCCGAAACCCGCCCGCCATTCCGGCTGATCACGGCGGAATATTCGCTGCGCGTGGTCAGCCGCAGCGAGGTTCCCTCGGCGATCACATCCACCACGCGGGGCTGGCCGTTCACCTCGCCCACGCGCCAGTCCAGCGAGAAGGCGGGTTGGTTCGGCCGCTCGATGATGGTGTTCACCAGGGTATCGTCCTCTGTCCGCTGCTGGCTGCGGCCGAGGGAGAAACGCACCCCCTGGTATTCGCCGAACCGGGCGGCGAGATTATGGATCAGCGTCTCCTCGAAAAGACGCATGTAGTCCGCCTGCTCCTGCGGCGTGGCCTGACGCCACCAGCGGCCCAGGATGAAGCGGCCGACCCCGTCGACATCCACCGCGCGGCGCAGGATGGCGGCCACCTGTTCCCGCCGCTGCGCCACGGACCCACGACCGTTGATGGCGGCCACCAGCTCCTGGCCCGTGGACTGGATGAAGGTGGCGGCGCGGGAGGAGTCCACGGTCTGCGCCTGCGCGGGCAGGGCGCGCGCAAGCAAGAGCGCGGCGCCAGCGGCCAGGAGGGTGCGTCGTTCAATCATCGGATCAGCGTTCTCGTTTTCTCTGTTCAGTGCGCAGGCCGGCGCGTCGCGCCGGGCGATTGCGCCCCAGTTGGGGGTGGGACATCGTTGCCTCAACGCCCCGGGGATCGGTTCCGTTCCCATCGGCTGGGGCCGGCTACTGCTCAGGGCTGGGGCGAGGCGGGCGTCGCGTTTCCTAGCCCGGAACCCAGGCCCTGCGGTGCGGCTGGCTGGGCGGACGGGGTGTTGGCGATCTCCCGGGCCCGCATCTGGCGATAGGCGCTGCGAAGCGTGGCATAGGGGTCCAGGCTGGTGCGCTGCACATCGTCCAGCGTATCCAGCAGGGACTCCCGCGTGCTGACCACGGTGGCGCCGGCGCGGACATAATTCAGCGTGTCCACCAGGTCGCGGTTGCCGAAGGTCAACCAGGTGAAGGGGTCGGCCGCGATGCCCGCACCAAAGCCCAGCAGGTCACGCGGGTTGCTCGGGCCCAGGATGGGGACGAAGAGGTACGGCCCTTCCTCCACCCCCGCCACGGCGAAGGTCTGGCCGAAATCCTCGGTATGCGGAGGCAGGCCGAAATCCTTGGCCACGTCGAGGATGCCGCCCAGGCCGAGGGTGCTGTTCAGCAGGAAGCGGCCCAGCGTGGTGCCGAATCGCTGCGTTTCGCCTTGTAGAGCGTCGTTCATCAGGACCACCGGGCTGCGCAGGTTGCTCAGCACGTTGGAGACGCCGGTCCGCACCGGCGCGGGCAGCACGGCGCGGTAGCCCACGGCCACCGGACGCAGCACCGCCGTGTCGATCGCCTGATGCACGTCGTACATGGCCCGGTTCCAGGGCTCGATCGGGTCGTTGGTGGCGCGGAACTCCTCCAGCGCCTCTGGATCATCGGCCGGCGGGCGCGTGGCGCAGCCGGAAAGGGCACCGCCGAGCAGGCCCAGGGCGAGAGTAGCCGCCAGCAGGCGGGCGGAGGGGGAGGTGGCAGGACACATGGTCAGGCTGAATCCAGAATCGCCATGCCTTAGCACCTGCCGAGGGCGCCGTGGAGTATGCCGCCCACTCTGGCCCCAGGTACCCCGTAACCCCACCCGCAGCCTGCGAAGGATGGCAGCGGGGTGGCGGGTGGCCACTATGCCGTTTTGGTCCTGGCGCATCTGCTCTATGACACCCCCGATGAACGAGATGTCGCACCCCGCCAAGACACTCCAGGACTGGCTGTCCGGCCCCCGCGTGGGCGCGCTGCCCTCGCTGACGGCCATGCCGGCGCCGCTCCTGTCCTTCGAGTTCTTTCCGCCGCGCACCGAGGCGCTGGAGGCCCAGCTCTGGTCCTGCATCCAGCGGCTGGAACCGCTGCGGCCGCGATTCGTCTCGGTCACCTATGGCGCGGGCGGCACCACCCAGGCCCGGACCCATGCCACCGTCACCCGCATCCTGCGGGAAACGAGCCTGACCCCGGCCGCCCACCTGACCTGCGTGGGCGCGACGCGGGAAGAGGTGGACGAGGTGGCCCGCGGCTACTGGGAGGCCGGAGTGCGGCACATTGTCGCCCTGCGCGGTGATCCGCCGACCGGCCAGGCGACCTATGAGCCCCATCCCGGGGGCTATGCCTATGCCGCCGATCTGGTTGCCGGCCTCAAGCGCATCGCCGATTTTGAGATTTCGGTGGCCGCCTATCCCGAAGTCCACCCGACCGCCCTTTCGCCCGAGGCCGATCTGGACAACCTCAAGCGCAAGATCGATGCGGGCGCGACGCGGGCCATCACCCAGTATTTCTTCGACGCCCCGACCTTCCTGCGCTTCATTGACCGCGCCCATGCGGCCGGCATCACCATGCCGATCGTGCCGGGCATCCTGCCCGTGACGAATTTTGCCCAGATCAAGAAGTTCTCGGCCATGTGCGGCGCCGGGGTGCCGGATTGGATGGGCAAGCTGTTCGAGGGGCTGGACGAGGACGCCGAGACCCGCCGCATGGTCGCCGCGGTCGTCGCGGCCGAGCAGGTGCGGCTTCTTCAGGCCAATGGCGTGGACGAGTTCCACTTCTACACGCTGAACCGGCCGGACCTGACCTATGCGATCGCGCATATCCTCGGGGCGCGGCCGCAGGCCTAGCCGATAGTCCGGCCTGGGTCCTTCCTGTTCAGCCGCCGGTAGAACGGCCTGAGCAGGAAGGGCGTCAGGAACAGCGGGAACTGGCAAAGCGCGAAGAACAGCAGGATTTTTGGGTCCGTCGCGGCCGGCAGCACGGCAAAGAACAGCGCCGTGTTCCGGTTGCCTGAGAGCAGCCCTGCCGTCAGCCCCAGTGGCTGCCCCGCAGCCCGGAAGGCCAGCGCGGCCGCCGCGTTCAGCGCGAAGGATCCTCCGAAGGCCAGCGCCGCGCCCCCCAGCACGAAGCCCGGCGCCGCCAGCAGCCGCGCCAGCACCCCGTCCATGATCCCGAATCCGAAGATCACGACCAGCAGCACCACGGTTCCGTCCACGGCCTTGCCCCAGCGATCCAGCACCACGGGCGGTGTCATTCGCCTGATCAGCACGGCCAGTGCCAGCGGCATGCCGACCAGCAGCGCCAGGCGGCCCATCAGCGCAGGGACGGAGATGGAGAGATCGATGCCCAGCAGCCCCAGGGCCAGGGGTGGCGCGGTGAAGGGCACCAGCAGCGTGGACAGCACCGCCACGACCAGCGACACCTCCCCATCCAGCCCTACCATCCGCGCGAAGGCGGGAGAGGAGATGGCTGCGGGACCCGTCGCCATGATGACCAGCCCCGCCGCGAGGGCCGGATCCAGTCCGGTCAGCCTCGCTACGGCAAAGGCCAGCACAGGGCTGGCCAGCAGCACCCAGGCCAGCAGCGCCGTAACGAGCACAGGCCGGCGCAGATAGCCGAGCACCTGCGCCGGATCGATCCGCAGCAGCACCAGGGTGGTCAGGCCAGCCACCGAGGGCGTCACGACATCCCGCATCGCGGCGGCCAGGGGCGGCGTGAGCAGCCCCGCGAAAATTCCGGCCGCCAGCAGCACGCCCCCGTGCCGCGCAAACCATTCCAGGGCAAGGCGGAGCGGCAAGCGGCGGAACCCCTCTCCGCGCCGCTTGATGGCTGAATGGTTGGCGCGGGTTCGCGTCCCGTTCTATAGCCGCCCCTGTGTTCCCACCAGTCCAGCCCCCCTCCGAAGATCCCCGGTCGCTGCCCGTTCCCGGGTCCGACTACCTCGCCAAGCTCAACCCCGAGCAGCGCGAGGCGGTGGAGACCGTCGATGGCCCGCTGCTGGTGCTGGCCGGCGCCGGCACCGGCAAGACGCGCGTCCTGACGACTCGCTTCGCCCATATCCTGATGACCCGCCGGGCCTTCCCCAACCAGGTGCTGGCCGTTACCTTCACCAACAAGGCGGCAAAGGAGATGCGGGAGCGCGTCTCGGCCATCCTCGGCCGCCCGGCCGAGGGGCTCTGGCTCGGCACTTTCCACGCGCTTTGCGCGCGGATGCTGCGCCGCCACGCTGAATATGTCGGCCTGAGCAGCTCCTTCACCATTCTCGACACAGACGACCAGATGCGCCTGCTCAAGCAGGTGATGGATGCGGCCGCGCTGGACCTGAAGCGCTGGCCTGCCCAGGGCATGATGGCCGTGATCCAGCGCTGGAAGGATCGTGGGCTGACGCCGGCCCGCGTGACGCCCGCGGAGGACAGTGACTACGCGAACAACAAGGCGCGCCAGATCTATGAGGGTTACCAGTCCCGCCTGAAGGCGCTGAACGCCGCCGATTTCGGCGACCTGATGCTGCACATGACGGAGATCCTGCGCACCCAGCCCGATGTGCTGGCGCAGTATCATCGCATGTTCCGCTACATCCTGGTCGACGAGTACCAGGACACGAACACCGTGCAGTATCTGTGGCTGCGCCTGCTAGCGCAGGGCCATAAGAACATCTGCTGCGTGGGTGATGACGACCAGTCCATCTATTCCTGGCGCGGCGCGGAGGTGGAAAACATCCTGCGCTTCGAGAAGGATTTCCCCGGCGCCAGGATCGTGCGGCTGGAGTCCAATTACCGCTCCACCCGGCCCATTCTCGCCGCCGCCTCGCATCTGATCGCGAAGAATGAGGGCCGCCTCGGCAAGACCTTGCGGCCCGGCCGAAATGATGCGGATGGCGAGAAGGTGCGCGTGGTGTCGCTGTGGGACTCCGATGAGGAGGCCCGCATGGTCGGCGAGCGGATCGAGCAAGCCCAGCGCAAGCGTGTGCCGCTGGGCGAGATCGCCATCCTTGTCCGCGCCGGCTTCCAGACGCGCTCCTTCGAGGAGCGGCTGATCACGCTCGGAATTCCCTATCGCGTCATCGGCGGCCTGAAATTCTATGAGCGGGCCGAGGTGCGCGATGCCATGGCCTATATGCGCGTGCTGCATCAGCCCAGCGACGACCTGGCCTTCGAGCGCATCGTGAACACACCCAAGCGGGGCATCGGCGACGGCGCGCTGCAACAGATGCATCTCGGCGCAAGGGAGCAGAGCGTTCCGCTGGCTATCGCCGCCGAGCGCCTGGCCCGCACCGAGGCCCTGCGCGCCAAGCCCCGCGCCGCCATGCGCGAGTTATTCGACGGCTTTCATCGCTGGCGCGCGCTGATGGCGAAGGAAGGGCATGTGGTGGCCGTCGCCACCATGCTCGACGAGTCCGGCTACACGGAGATGTGGAAGCAGGACAAATCCGCCGAGGCCCCTGGCCGGCTGGAGAACCTGAAGGAGCTGGTGCGCGCCATTGGGGAATTCGCGACGCTGGAAGGCTTCCTCGAACATGTCGCCCTCGTCATGGAGAATGACGAGAATGCCGAGGGTGAGCGCGTCTCGCTGATGACGCTCCACGCCGCCAAGGGCCTGGAATTCGACCTTGTTTTCCTGCCGGGCTGGGAGGAGGGTCTCTTCCCCCATCAGCGCGCGCTGGATGAGGGCGGCACCAAGTCGCTCGAGGAGGAGCGGCGCCTGGCCTATGTCGGCATTACCCGCGCGCGGAAGATGGCGGTGATCTCCCACGCCTCGAACCGCAGGGTCTACGGAAACTGGTCCGCCGCCATCCCGTCCCGTTTCCTCGACGAACTACCGCCCGACCAGATCGAACGCGAGGGCAGTGGCGCCGCGCAGCGCGCCCGGATGGTCAACGCACCCACCGTTTTCTCCGGCCAGTTCCCGATTTCCTCCCAGCGCCCGGCCCGGGTGATCGAGGCCGGGTCCTGGGAAGTGAAGGAGCGCCCGGCGCGCGCGGATGGCATGCGGGTGGGCCAGCGGGTCTTCCACCAGAAATTCGGCTATGGCCGCGTCACGGCGGTCGAGGATAACCGCCTGGAAGTGGATTTCGAGAAGGCGGGCCAGAAGCGCGTCCTCGACAGCTTCGTGGAGAAGGCCTGAACGACATGTTGTTTGTTTGGAGGCGCGCCTGATGTCGCGACGCCACGCGCAGAACCTGGAAACCATCTGGCTGGACGCCCTGCCGGAGGAGGCCGTGCCGGCCGTGGAGGCCGCGCTCCAGCGCGTCTGCCGCAGCGTCGCCTATTTCCTCGACGAGCCCACCGACACCTGGCGCGTGGAAGGCGTGCGGGAGGAAGGGGCAAAGGAGGATGACCTCACCGCCGCCCTGGCCCTGGTCGGGCTGATGACCGGGCTGGATCTTCAGGTGCAGCGAGCCCCCGTTGACTCCGAGGGCTGGCTCGCCCGCACTGCCCAGGCCTTTCCGGAACAGGAAATCGGCGGGCGCGTCCTGATCCGCCCGACCCATCTGCCGGACCGCAAGATCTGGGGCCGCACCGTGCTGAAGCTGGATGCTGGCCTCGCCTTCGGCTCTGGCGAGCACGCCTCTACCCGCGGCTGCCTGATCGCCTTCGAGGCGGTGTCGCGCCGCATGCGGAAGCTGCCGAAGGACCAGCTCCGCCTGCTCGATCTCGGTGCCGGCTCCGGCATCCTGGCCATGGCCGCCGCCAGCGCGCTGCACCGTCGGGTGCTCGCCACCGATATCGAGCCCTGGTCCGTGCGCGTCGCGAATCAGAACGCGGCCATGAACGGCCTCAAGGGCCTGGTGCGCTCCGTCCTGGCCGATGGCTGGAAGAATCCGGGTGTCTCGAAGGGCGAATACGACCTGGTCTTCGCCAATATCCTGGCCCGGCCCCTTTGCGCCATGGCGCGCGACCTTGCCCGCCATCTGCGGCCCGGTGGCACCGCGATCCTGGCGGGCCTTCTCGGCACCCAGGCCAATATGGTCCTCGCCGCCCATCGCCGCGGCGGGCTACGCCTGGAGCGTCGGCTGAATCTCGGCCCCTGGACCACGCTGGTCCTGCGCAAGCCCGGCTGAAGCCTGGGAACGAGGGCTGGGTTCCAAAAACAGCACCGGCCCGCATTGGCGCCTCGGGGGGAAGGCGGCGCCAAGCGGGCCGGGCATCAGGGCGGCGGGGGAGGGGGGGAGCTCGCCGCCCCGGTGATTCTTGCCTGGGTTCGTCAGGCCGCCGCGCGGCCGCCGAACCGGTCATTCGCGGGGGCGGGCGCCAGCACGGGCTGGGGTGCGACCACCATCTGCTGCCCGGCGTCGATCATGCCGCCGCGCAGAAGGAAGGGGATCTCGGCGCGGGTCAGGCCAATATCGGCCAACTCGCGGTCGGTCAGGGAATTCAGCTCAGCCTCAGCGCGGCGACGCTCCAGCCAAGCGGCGAAGCGGGCGACCAGGCGCTTCAGGCCGGACCTGGCCGCGGCATTGCGGGCCTCGTTCGCCTGACGCAGAAGTTCCGCTGCGGAGACCTGCTGGTTGCTGGCGGGATAGGGCATCATCGGCGCGGGATTCTGCACCTGGGAGATGCGGGGGTTCATCGTGTGTCGTCCGTGTGTGGGGGGCTACCTATCGCGCGGGAACCCATGTTCCCGCTGCCCGGCGGCCTCTCGTGCTGCCCATATGGTCGCATCACGCAAGAAGATGGCGCGTTCTTCATGTGGTTGAGATATGCGCTGAATGCATGGAAACTTGGGGAATCATGTCGTGATTAACCATCTCGTGACCGAACGGACACAAAACCGTCTCGCTTCCCTCCGCGCCGAACTGGCGCGCGCTGGGGTGGATGGGTTCATTGTCCCGCGTTCCGACGAATATCTCGGCGAATACGTTCCCCCTTCCGGCGAGCGCTTGGCTTGGCTCACCGGCTTTACCGGATCGGCCGGCATGGCCATTGTCCTGCCCGACCGCGCGGCCGTTTTCACCGATGGTCGCTACACCACCCAGGTCGCGCAGCAGACCGATCCCGCCCTCTGGGAACGCCGTCACATCACTGAGGAGCCCCCCGCCGCCTGGCTCAAGGATCACGCGGCCGGCAAGCGCATCGGCTATGATCCCTGGCTGCACCCCCAGGCCGCGCTGGACCGGCTCGCCGCTTCCGGTGCCATCCTGGTTCCGCTGCCCGCCAATCCGCTGGACGCCATCTGGGCCGACCGTCCCGCCGCCCCCACAGCACCCGCCGAGCCCTGGCCCGAGGAGTTCGCGGGCCGCTCCGCCGCCGAGAAGCGCGAGGCCATCGCCAGGGAGTTGCGCGAGGCCGGGCAGGACGCCGTGATTCTGGCCGACGCCCATTCCGTTGCCTGGCTGCTGAACATGCGCGGCGGCGACCTTGATCACACACCGCTGGCCCTTGCCTTTGCGATCCTGCGCAGCGACGCCAGCGTCACCCTGTTCATGGAACCTGCCAAGGCCGGCCCGGCCCTGCGCGCGGCGCTGGGCAATGCCGTCTCCATCGAGCCCCGCTCAGCCTTGCCGGGGGCGCTTGGTGCCCTGAAGGGAAGGACGGTCCGCATCGACCCCGAAGGCACCCCCGCCTGGTTCGCCGACACACTCCGCGCCGAAGGGGCCATGGTCGCGGCCGGAACCGATCCCATCCGGCTGCCGCGCGCCTGCAAGACCGAGGCGGAGCGTACCGGGGCCCGTGCCGCCCATCACCGCGACGCCCGCGCCATGATCCGCTTCCTCCACTGGTTCGCGGTTGAGGCGCCGAAGGGCGGACTGACCGAGATGTCGGCTGCCGACCGGCTGCTCGCCTTCCGCCAGGCCGAAGACCGCTTCCGCGCCGAATCCTTTCCCGCCATTGCCGGCGCCGGGGAGCATGGCGCGATCATCCACTACCGCGCCACCGAGGCCAGCAACCGTCCCATCAACCCGAACGAGCCCTTCCTGCTGGACAGCGGCGCGCAGTACCTGGACGGCACCACGGACATCACCCGTACGCTCTGGACCGGCCCCGGCGAGCCGCCCGCCGAACTCCGCACCCGCTACACCCTCGTGCTGCGCGGCATGATGGCCCTGGCCTCGACGCGCTTTCCGGAAGGCGTTGCCGGCCCGCATCTCGATGCGATCGCCCGCCGCCCACTCTGGGAGGCCGGGCTGGATTATGACCACGGCACCGGCCATGGCGTCGGCGTCTTCCTCTCCGTGCATGAGGGGCCCGCCGCCTTCTCCCGCGCCGCAGCCAACATTCCGCTGAAGGAGGGGATGATCCTCTCCGACGAGCCTGGCTTCTACCTGCCCGGTGCCTATGGCATCCGGCTGGAAAATCTCCTTCTTGTCCGGCCCGTCGCGCAATCCGGCCCAAAGCGCTGGCTGCACTTCGAGACCCTGACCCTCGTCCCCTTCGATCGTGCGCTGATCGATGTCGGGGCGCTGGACCGCACCGAGCGTACCTGGCTGGACGCCTATCACGCCCGGATCCTGGTGGAGGTCGGCCCGAGCCTCGATGGTCCTGCGGCGGAGTGGCTGCACGCCGCTTGCGCGCCGCTCTGAGGCACTCCCGCCCCGCATCGCGGGGCAGCCTCCAGCTGCGCGTGGTTCCTGGCCCGAGGGGATGGGGTTAGGCAGGAGGCATGTTCCGCAACTCGCTCGGCACCCGGCTCGGACTTGACCGGGCGGGCCTCGCCCATGGCCTCCGCCTTGCCCTGGCCGCTGTGCTCGCCTTCGCCATCGCGACCCTGCTGCACACCGGCAACGCCTATTGGGCGGCGATGCCGGTCTGGGTGGTTTCCCAATCCGCGCGCGGCCTGCTGCTGGAGCGGGCTGCCTTCCGC
The DNA here is from genome assembly GCF_049629625.1 of Roseomonas chloroacetimidivorans. Taxonomy (NCBI): domain Bacteria; kingdom Pseudomonadati; phylum Pseudomonadota; class Alphaproteobacteria; order Acetobacterales; family Roseomonadaceae; genus Roseomonas; species Roseomonas chloroacetimidivorans. The sequence continues at coordinate 175,127 of NZ_JBNBZS010000003.1, forward strand.
ATCCTGGGTACGCTGCTTGGCGCTGCCGTCGGCTTCACCCTGATCCACCTCATCGGCGATCCGGTCATCCTGCTTCTGCTGCTCGGGGTCTGGGTCGCGATGAACGGGGCGCTCGTGCAGCTCCTGCGCGGCGTGCACGGCTATGGCGCGCTGATGTCGGGCATGACGGCCGCCGTTGTCATTCTTCCCTCCGTCCTGCACCCGCATCACGCGGCCGCCCTCGCGGTGTCCCGCGTGGAATGCACGCTGATCGGCGTCGTCACCGTCACCCTCGTCACAGGCTTCTGGACGCCTGATGCCCCGCGACGCGCCTTCTACGCCCGCCTCCGTAGCCTGGCGCGGGAGGTGCTGGCCTTCTCCGCCACCATGCTGCGAGGCCTGGCACCGGAGGAGGCCGCGGCGGAGGAACGGCGGATGCTGCGCGAACTCGCCCAGGCCCAGGCGGAGGCCGGCCTCGTCTCCGCCGGCTCGGCGCAGGGCTATCGCCGCCTGCACCATGTGGACTCCCTGGCCGTTGCCGCCCTGGGCGTGATGGCGACGGCGCAGGTGCTGGGGCTGGAACGCCATCGCGGGCCTGGCACCCAGGCCCTGGCCGCTGCGCTGGAGGAACTCTCGAGCGCTCCCGACGAGAGGGCGCGCGCCGCGATCCTTGCCCGCCTCGACGCCGAGCCTCGCCTGGCCGAGCCGCTGCACCGCCTGCTGCGCGCGGAGGCCGCCTTCGCGGAGGAGACGCCAGCCGCCGACGCCCGTTCCTTCCATCGCAAGGCCATTCTTCTCGCCCCGCACGCCGATCTCCGGCTGGCAGCTGAGACGGGTCTGGTCGCTGGTACCGCCACCGCCCTGGCCGCCCTTCTAGGCCTCGTCTCCGGCTGGGCGCAGGCGGAACTGGCAGCGCTCGGCGTCTGCATCTTTTCGATGGTGCTCGGCTCGCTGCCTTCGGCCCGTAAGGCAGCGCCGGTCATGGCGACGGGCGTTGCCATTGGAGTTCTGGCCGCGCTCCTCTACCGCTTCCTCGTCCAGCCGCATGTCACGACGCAGGCCGGGCTGATCCTCTCGGTCCTGCCCTTTATCCTGCTGGGCGGGCTGGCACGGGCCAGCCGGCGCATGATGGGTCCGGCCCTGGACGCCAATATGTGCTTCATGCTGGCCAGTCAGGCCGTGCTGCCCGCCGTGACGGACCGGGCCATCATCCTGAACGAGGCTGCGGCGCTGATGTTGGCCGCGGGTCTCGTCTCCGGCGCCGGCGCTCTGCTGCCCTCCCGCGCACCCCGCCGCGCCGCGCGTGCCACCCGTGCAGTGGGCGACGAGTTGGCGGCGCTGGCCCGCCGCCCCGTGGCTTCCGGCGAAGCCACTGCCCGCGCCAGCCGCGGCCTGCTCCGCCTTGGCCTTCACATCGAGCGGGCGATCGGTCCCGATCCCGTCCCCGGCGGCGGCCTGCTGGCGGCCTATAATCTGGGCGCTGCCATCCTGCGTTTACGCGCTCTGCTGGCTAATCCGTCGCTGGAGGCCGGGGCGAGCGCGGTCATATCCGATGCCCTCCAGGCCCTGGCCGGGATGCGGGCGGATCCGCCGGGCACCGCCGCGCGGCTCGAAGCCCTGTTGCCCGCCGCAGGACCTGCGGAGCCGGTACTGCGCGACGCCGCCGGCGCCCTGCGCGCCTGCCGCCGCCTGCTGGCCTGAAGCCGGGATCCGCGAGCCAGGCGGCCTGGCGCACAGGCGGTGTTCAGGAACTCGCCCAGGCCGGCTGCGCCGGTTCGTGACCAGGCACCGGGCTGTGTCCGATCGCCTCAGGAGAAATCCGCACCTCGCCCTCGGGCGGCACCAGCATCCGGTGCCCCAAAAGCCGGGCGATGGGCGCGAGAACCGCGAAGAGTGCCCTTTGCACCGGCACCGGCCGATCCGCGAGATAGAGATGGCCAGCATAGGCATGCAGCGCGAGGGCCATCGGCAGCAGCCTGGCATCGCCCTGCGGCGAAAAGCAGCGCGGCGAAACTGCGGTCATGGCCGCAAGATTCAGGAAGAAGCGCAGATGCTTTTGCCCGGGCGAGAAGCTTACGGTCAGGTGCGTCTCGCCCGCATGGGCGTTGGCGAAGAAATGCGGCTGGCCGCGCGGCACGACGAGCGTCTCGCCCGCCTCGCCGAAATGCTCGATCCCATTGATCACGACTTTCACCCGTCCGGAATGAACGAGGAAGGTTTCGTCGGCATTCGGATGGATATGCGGCACGGCATTGCCGCCGCCCGTTCCGCCTTCCGCCAGGATCACGTCGAAGCGGGCCAGGTCGGCCCGCTCCACCGGATCGGTGAAGACGAAGGTTTCCTTGTTGTAGGCATTGGTGATGGACGTATGCGGGGCGATGAGCGGCCTGGACAAGTTTCGTTCCTCCGGTCCAACGTCTGGATGCATGCCGTCTAGGGGACCGGGGGTGGTCGGCTCAAACACCGTTCCTGCCGAGGCATTCAGCAGAATTGCATAATCATGGCCGAGCCCTGCTACGACGATCTCCGCCATTTCCTGGCTGTCGCCGAAACCGGCACGACACTCGCGGCCGGGCGGCGGCTCAAGGTCAGCCAGAGCACCGTGTCCCGCCGCATCGCCGCGCTTGAGACAGCCACGGGCCTTGAGCTCTTCCACAAGGGGCGGGAGGGCTATGTCCTGACAGAGGCAGGCCATGCCCTTCTCGATCCGGCCCGGGAGGCTGACCGCGCCATACGCGCCTTTTTCGACGGCGCCTTGGCGCAGCGCCGGCAGCTTTCCGGAACCGTGCGCCTGACCACCAATGAGGCCTTCGCCAGCCGCTTCATGCCGGATCTGGTACGGAAGCTGAAGGCGGCGCATCCCGGCATCCGGATCGAACTTGCCACCTCCGACAGGCGCCTCGATCTCTCACGCGGGGAGGCGGATATCGCCCTGCGGGCCGGCAGCCGGCCGACAGAGGCGGGGCTGCACGGCCGGAAGATCGCCGATGACAGGTGGAGCCTCTATTGCAGCCGCGCCTATGCGGCGCGGCACGGGATCCCGCGCCATGTCCAGGACCTCAGGCACCACGTCCTGGTCGGGATGGACAACCGGATCACCGGCTACACCTTTCTCGATTGGGCGCGGGACCACTTTCCGGAGGAAGCGGTCATCATCCGCCAGAACTCCGTTCCCAGTCTTCTGGCGAGCATCAGGAGTGGGCTGGCGGTCGGCTTCGCCTCCGATTTCCTGGCACGGGCGGATCCGGAGATGGTGCGCTGCTTCACTCCGGATGTTCCGCCGCCCGCAGAGATCTGGCTTCTGACGCATGCCCGGCTGAAAGGCCTTCCCCATGTGCGGGCCGTCTTCGACCTCATCTCGGCTTATTTCGCCCGGCATCTGGCCGAGGCCGGGGAGGGGAAGGAACAGCTAGCGACTGACCATCAGCCTTGTCCCGAGCCCGATGAAGATCGCCCCAGCCACCCCGTTGAGCCAACGCGCGGCTCCGGCTGAGCGCGACAGCATTCCGGCCGCCTTGGCCGCCCCGGCGATAATCGCGGCGAAGACCGGCACGGAGACCAGGGGCAGGACGGGCCCCAGGATCAGCATCTGCGCCCATTCCGGCGCGCGTCCCGGGGCGGTCGATACGAATTGCGGGAGAAAGGCGAGGAAGAACAGCGCCACCTTCGGGTTCGTCAGATTCGTCAGCGCGCCCTGAAGCAGCACGCGCCGCACCGCCTTTCCCGATGGCGCGCCCACGGGCGCCCCGGCCCAGGCCGCGCGCAGCGACTGGATGCCGAGCCACAGCAGATAGGCCCCGCCCGCGAGCCGCAGCGTGTTGAACAGCGCCGGTTCGGCCGCCAGCAGCGCCGCGACGCCTAGCGAGGCCAGCAGGATATGCATGGTCGCGCCGCAATAGATGCCCAGGGCCGCCGCCCAGCCCCGCCGCGTCCCCCCGGCCAGGGTCTGGCCGAGGACAAACATCATGTCCGGCCCAGGCGCCAGCGCCACCACGATGCTGGCCAGGACGCAGGCAAGGAGGAGGGTGGGATCGATGGGCATGGCCAAATCCTGACCCTGTGGGCTTGTCCAGTCGAACGCCTTCTTCTGATCCCACGCATCAACGGCCCTGATGCTGCCCTCCGCCCGCAGCACATGGCTCGCCTGCCGGATCGGTGATGGTGGCAGCCCTGGTGCGACGCAATATTGCGCCGCAGCATGGCCGGGCGAAACCTTCTATTTGGCTGGCCCGATTTCCGGAACTGGACCCCGATGGACCACCCAAGCACCGCCACACGACAGCTCACGCGACAGGACGCCCGCACCCTCTTCCTCGCCTCGCTGGGCGGTGCGCTCGAGTTCTACGACTTCATCATCTACGTCTTCTTCGCTGCGGCCATCGGGAAGCTCTTCTTCCCCGCGGAGATGCCGGACTGGCTGCAACAGGTGCAGACCTATGGCATCTTCGCCGCGGGCTATCTGGCCCGCCCGCTGGGCGGCGTGGTCATGGCGCATTTCGGCGACCTGTTCGGCCGTAAGCGCGTCTTCACCTTCTCGGTCTTCCTGATGGCGGTACCGACCCTGATCATGGGCCTGCTGCCGACCTATGCCTCGATCGGCGTTGCCGCCCCGATCCTGCTGCTGGTCATGCGCATGCTCCAGGGCGCCGCCATCGGCGGCGAGGCCCCGGGCGCCTGGGTCTTCGTCTCGGAGCATGTTCCGGCCCGCCGCGTCGGCGTGGCCTGCGGAATGCTCACGGGCGGCCTGACCGGCGGTATCCTGCTGGGCTCGTTGATGGCCACAGCCATCAACACCGCCTACACGCCGGCGGAGGTGGTGGAGTTCGCCTGGCGCATCCCCTTCATCACCGGTGGCATCTTTGGCCTGGTGGCCATGTATCTGCGCCGCTGGCTGCATGAGACGCCGGTTTTCGAGGCGATCCGCCAGCGCGCCGGCACGGCCCGCGAGATGCCGCTGAAGACCATGCTGCGCGGCCAGGGCACCTCGGTCATCATTTCCATGCTCGTGACCTGGATGCTGACTGCAGCCATCGTGGTGCTGATCCTGATGACGCCCGCGCTGTTCCAGAAGCTGCACGCCCTGACCCCGGCCGTGACGCTGCAGGCCAATGTCGCCGCGACCTTCTGCCTGACGGTGATGGCCGTGATCGTGGGCGCTCTGCTGGATCGCTTCGGCGCGCTGCGCGTTGGTATGGTCGGCAGCCTCGCCCTGATCGCCGCGACCTATGCGCTGTTCTACGGCGTGGAGGCGGACACCTCGAACCTGCTGCCGCTTTATGCCTTGGCGGGCGCCTGTGTCGGCATCATCACCGTGGTGCCCTATGTGATGGTGCATGCCTTTCCGGCCATTACCCGTTTTACGGGTGTTTCCTTCTCCTACAACGTCGCCTACGCGATCTTCGGCGGCATCACTCCGTTGGTGGTGTCCCTGCTGATGACAGCGAACCGCCACGCGGCCGCTCATTATGTGGTCGCGGTGGTGCTGGTGGGCATGGTGGCACTGGCCTGGAACGCTGCCCGCACGGCGCGCATTGCCGCCACGGAGGAACTGGCGGCGCCAGCCGCGGAGCCTGCGCTGCGCTGATCCCTCCCGGGAGGCTCACCTCCCGGTAAGACCTGATCTGATAGAGCGCCGGAGGCCTATGGCTTCCGGCGCTTTTCTTTCCTGCGGTCCGGGGCAGCCCGGGGAAGAGCGCGGCATCTCAGGTCGTTCTGCGCCCACCTTCCCGGTCCTTAGAACCATTTTGACAATCAAAATGGAGCAGTTGACATTGTAAACTTCCTTTGATTTCGCGTCTTCGTGATGCAACCATAGCGTGTCTGCGGCGGAGTCCGGCGCAGGCAGGGTTGAGGGCGCGGAAGCAGCGACCAAGGCCTGGTGCATCATCGAAACCCAAAGGGTTCCCCCCATGTCCCTGTTCCAGCCGATCGAGTGGTCCGGCGAAAGCCAGCCTTCGGTGCCCGGCCTGACGCTCAGCGAGGTTGCGCAGGTCAGGAGCTGGGCGGAGGCTCGCTCTCAGGCGACGGGGGACCTGTATCGCGCCGAAGCGCATACGGCCGCCGATGGCGCCATGTATGTGGCCGTCACGACCCCCTCCTCCAGGGAGGACATGTTTGTCGCGCCGGGCGAGGCGAACTGGCAGCTCAAGCGGAGCTTCACCGGGTTTTACCTCACCCATCCCGTCACCGGGGGCATCCTGGCGAGCTTTGGCGACATGGCCTCAGCACTGGCGGAACTTCAGGCCATTGAGGACGGCCTCACCCTGATGCGGAACGAGGCGCAGGAACCGCCGGGCGACATCCTCGCCGTCGCCTGAGCTCACATACCCCGGCGGGCGGAACGATGCCTCGGGCGACGAAATTGTCGCACGGCTCCGCTGGCCCTCCGGGAGTGGGCCGCAGAAGACAGTTTGAACTGATTCTTTATTGCTCTGCGTAACATCGCTGAAGTGATGACCCTGTGACGGGCTCTATGGAGCAGAATGCGGCCACGAAACGCCCGAGGCCGCATGCGTCAGTCGCACTTCACCTGTCCTTTTACCTATCGCGGGCAGCCGATGAGGGCCTCTGCTTATGCTGTGGATGGCGCCTGGGAACTGGTGATCCAGGACCGGAACGGACGGGTGGTCTGCACATGGCGCCCGGACCGCGCATTGTTTCAGGGGCCGCGAGTTAGCAGCATTCCCCTCGTTCTTCAGATGATGGCCGCGATGGCCGAGGACGGTGTGCTGGCCCTCCGCATGCCGGAGCCCGCCGTCTGACAAGGCGCTTCCGCGCGTTTCTTCACCCTACCCTGAATCGCTAAAGCCGTCTGGCGGGATGATCCCGCCAGACGGCTCGCCTCGTTGTCGCTTGGTTGCTTTGCTCTTGCCCGAGCAACGTCGGAAGGTCCGCGAGGTTGCGCTTACCCCGGAGGGAATCTGTTCACCGGGAGGAGGCGAACCCTTGGTAGAATGCGGCTTCCTCACGGAGCGCCGCATTCACCATTTCTGCTGCCTCGTCGGTCAAGGCGATGCAGACCCGCCGCCGGTCCGGCCCGTGGAAATAGCGCCGCACGAGTTTCGCATTTTCCAGCGCTGCCAGCTTGCGCAGCGCCGTGCTCTGCGGAGCACCCGAGGAAATGCAGACAGAGGAGACGGACACATGCCCGCCTTCCGCGCGCACCGCAGCAAGATCCAGAAGCATGTCCCAGGCCGGCCACTCGAAGAACTCGCCCACCGTCTTGCGGCGGCGGTTCGCGCGGAGCTTGAGTAGCCGCTTGATCTCCGCCACGCCTGGGGTGTCGGAAGCATCGGTCTCATCGACAGGCTTTCCGCCGGGAGCAGCCGTAGGGCGCGTCGCAGCCTGATCGCCATCGATCGTTGTCAGGATGCGGTCGAAGGTGGCCTTCAGTTCCGCAAGCAGGGCAGCTTGGCCGGTTTCGATCGCGGGGCTTTGCCCGGCGGGCGCCCCTGCGGAGGTCGGCCCTGAGGAAAGCTCAGCATGGTTAGGAACTTGGAAGTTATTCACGCTATGGCACCTTAAGATCGGCGTGCGTCCATTTACGGTGAAGTTCTCAAAAGTTTTCCCCACGACTCTGTGACCCGGCCGGAGCATTGGCTTGTGTGCCTAATGGGCCACATCCAGCGGTTCCGGGCGTTGCGGAGAGTTACAGGAGGTTGCCTAAAGCCACTTGTTTCGGAGTGTCGCGCTGTTGCTCGACAGTCGGAGCAAGCCGCGGGGCGGCCAAGCGGGGCAAAACTGGCCGGCCGCCATTCGAGGTTGCGGAAGGTCAGCCGCACGGATGGGTATTGCTGGGTCTGACAGCTCCGGGGCGATGCCGCTGGGTCCCGCATAGCAGGCGCCGGAGGGGGCAAGGACCGAAAGAGAGATCAGCCCGCGCCTTCCGGGGCTGTGAAGCCCGCCATCTCTCGCCATTGTGTCTCGGTCAGTGTCGTCAATCCCAGTTCCGCAGCTTTCTTCGCCTTGGATCCGGCATCGGCGCCGATGACGACGAAATCTGTTTTCTTCGAGACCGACTTCACCACCTTTGCTCCCAGCGCCTCCGCTCGCGCCTCGGCCTCCTGCCGCGTCATGGTCTCAAGGCTTCCGGTGAAGACGATGGATTTGCCGGACAGTGCGCCCTCGGCCACCGCTTCAGCCGGCTCTGGCGTCACCTCGCGCAGCAGATCGTCCAGCGCATCGACATTCCGCTTCTCCGAGAAGAAGGCGACGAGTTCCTGCGCGATGGCTGGGCCGATGCCCTGGATGCCGCCCAGATCCTCCCGCGCCTCGCTGCCCACGATGCGCGCGTCCAGCATCGCCTGCCGCCATGCCTCGGCCGTGTGGTAGTGCCGGGCGAGGAGACGCGCGTTCTGCTCACCGATGCGGCGAATGCCCAGGGCGAAGATGAAGCGCTCCAGGCTCGGCATCCGGCGCGCCTCGATGGCGGCGAGGAGATTGGCGACCTTCTTCGACTCCCCCCTCGCGCTGCCGCCCCAGCCCTTCCATCCCCGCAGGGTGGCGACATGGTTCTTCAGCCGGAAGATATCGGCCGGCGTCGTGACCAGCTTCGCCTCGTGCAGCAGCACGATGTTCTCGATCCCCAGCCCCTCGATATCCATCGCGTTGCGGGACGCGAAGTGGATCAGCCGCTCCACCTGCTGCGCCGGGCATATCAGGCCGCCGGTGCAGCGGCGCACCACCTCGCCCTCCGGGCGGATGGCGGGGCTGCCGCATTCCGGGCAGGCGGTCGGGGGCTGCCAGGGCGGCCCCCGATCGGGCCGGTCCGGATCGACCACCCGGATGATCTGCGGAATCACGTCGCCCGCGCGTTGCAGTTCCACCGTATCGCCCACACGGGCGTCGCGGCGGGCCACCTCGTCCTCATTATGCAGGGTGGCGTGCTGCACCATCACGCCTCCCACATTCACGGGCTGCATCACCGCGCGCGGCGTCAGCGCGCCCGTCCGGCCGACCTGGATCTGGATTTCCAGCAGCTTGGTCACCGCGCGCTCGGCCGGGAACTTCCAGGCAATGGCCCAGCGCGGCGCCCGCCCGACAAAGCCCAGCCGGGTCTGCCAGTCCAGCCGGTCCAGCTTGTAGACGACGCCGTCGATGTCGTAGTCGAGCCCTGCCCGGCGTTCCGCCATGCTCGCCTGGAAATCCGCCGCCGCGTGTTCGTCGCGCAACCGCTCGGAAAGCGGATTCACCTGGAACCCCCAGCGGCGCAGCGTCTCCAGATAGTCCCAATGCGTTTCCGCCACCGGTGAGGAGGAGGCGCCCTGGGCATAGGCGAAGAGCCTTAGGGGCCGTTTCGCCGTCACCTTGGGATCGAGCTGCCGCAGCGACCCCGCTGCCGCGTTGCGAGGATTGACGGGAATGCGGACAGCCTCGCCCACCTTCTCCCCGGCCTCGCGCCGCCGCTCGCGCTCCTCGAATAGCCTGGTCTGTTCGGCGTGGAAGGCCAGGAAGTCGGGCTTGGTCATGAAGACCTCGCCGCGGATCTCAATCCGGTCGGGGAACGGCGCCTTCAGCTTGCGTGGCAGCTCGTCCAGCGTCTTCAGGTTCTCGGTGATATCCTCACCCACCATGCCGTCGCCGCGTGTCGCGCCGCGGGCAAAGACGCCATCCTCATAGGTCAGGTTCACCGAGAGGCCGTCAATCTTCGGCTCCGCGACGAAGCTCAGCACCTCCTCGGCGGACAGGCCCAGGAAGCGCCGGATGCGGGCGGCGAATTCGGCGAAATCCTCTGGCGCGAAGGCGTTATCGAGCGACAGCATCGGCGTGCCGTGCCGCGACTTCGCGAAGCCCGCCGCCGGCGCATCGCCCACGCGGCGGGATGGGCTGTCCTCCCGGATCAGATCGGGGAAGCGCGCCTCGATCGCCTGGTTCCGCCGGAACAGCGCATCATACTCCGCGTCCGACATGATGGGCGCGTCATGGACGTGATAGGCGGCATTCGCCTCGGCGATCCGGGCGGCGAGCAGTTCCAGTTCCCGCGCGGCCTCGGCCTCGGTCAGGTCCTCGGGGGGCAGGGCAGGGGAAGGGGCGGCGTTCGGCATTGCTCCCGAGATAGCCGCGCCTCCGCCCACCGCGCCAGAGGCCCTGCCATCACCACCCGCTGTGGTCCTTGCGCGTTCTCGGAACATGAGCGCCATTCCACCGGACTGGGTCCGCCCCCCGGATATTGAGGCCGCCCGGGCGGCCCAGCACGCGATCGCCGCCCGCGCCGAAGCGGCGGATCGCCTCGCCCGCGCTCCCCGTCATGTCGCCGGCGTGGACTGCGCCGGCGCCGCAAGAGGCGCTCCGGACCGGGTGCGCGCAATGGCCGTGCTGCTGGGCGCCGAGGCCAGGTCGCGCCCCATCGCGACCGGCCTCGTGGAGGGCGTGCCCGCTTTTCCCTACATTCCTGGCTTTCTCGGCTTCCGGGAAATCCCCTTCGTGCTGGATGCTGTGGCAAAGCTGCCCGCCCGCCCGGAGCTGATTTTCGTGGATGGACACGGCATCAGCCACCCGCGCGGTTGCGGCATCGCCACCCATCTCGGGGTGGTGCTGGACATCCCGACCATCGGCGTCGCCAAGTCCATCCTGGTCGGCCGTGTAGAGGATGAACTGGGCAGCGAGCCCGGCAGCACCGCGCCCCTGGTCTGGAAGGGGCGCCAGATCGCGACGGCGCTGCGGTCCAAGCGCGGTGTGCAGCCGCTTTTCGTCTCCACAGGCCACCGCGTCTCCCAGAAGACGGCGGTGCGGCATGTCATGGACTGGCTGACTGGTTACCGCCTGCCTGAACCCACCCGCCTGGCCGACAAGCTGGCTGGCGCGGCGCGCCGCGCGGCCGGGGAGGGGGAGACGCTTCTCTGAGCGCGGCTCAGGTCGGGGAGACCGTGTCCACGCAAGTGTCGAAGGCCGCGCCTTCCAGCAGGAAGCCGATGGTCGGCGCTTCCTCAGCCCCGAGCGCGCGGTGAAAGCTCAGGGCCAACTCGTCGCCCTCATCCGCGTCCCACCACAGATAGGATCCGCCCTTCCGCCTGGCCTCGGCGGCCAGCGCGCCGATCAACCCGCGCCCCAGACCGCGGCGGCGTGCCTGGGGCATCACATAGAGGTCGCTGACCACAAGCCCCCAGCGGCTGGCGCCGCTGTCGTAGAAGGGATGGGCTACCGCGAAGCCGGAGGGCTCGCCGGCCAAGAGCGCCACGAGCACGATCGCGCGTGAATCCTGGATCAGGTCGCGCGTTACTCCCTCCGGCGTGATGCGCTCGGGGTGGAGCCCGGGTTCGTCGTTCAGATCCCGCAGCATCGCCGCCAGCGGCTCGGCATCGGCCGCGACGGCGACCCGGATCAGGCCGCCCTCATCTGTCAATCCAGTGCCAGCAACTCGTCTGCGGCCGCCCGCGCGGCCTCGGTCACCTTCTCGCCTGCCAGCATCCGCGCGATTTCCTCGCGCCGTGCCTTCGGCTCCAGCGGTGTCACGCGCGTCTCCGCACGGTCGCCGCGCACGCCCTTGGCCACCTGGAAATGCCGGTTGCCGCGTGCCGCCACCTGGGGCGAATGGGTCACCACCAGCACCTGCAGCCGCTCGGCCACCCGCGCCAGCCGTTCGCCCACCGCTGCCGCAGTGGCACCGCCAATGCCGCTATCCACTTCGTCGAAGACCAGAGTGGGCACCGGCGAGCCGCGCGCCAGCACCACTTTCAACGCCAGCATCAGGCGGGACAGTTCACCGCCCGAGGCGATCTTCGCCAACTGCCCCGGCTTCTGCCCGGGATTGGTCGTGACCAGGAAGGTCACCCGGTCCTGGCCATCCGGACCCCAGGCGCTCTCCTCGCGCGGTGCGATCTCGATGTGCAGCCGCGCCCGGTCCAGCTTGAGGGGCGCCAGCTCGCGCACCACCGCCTTCTCCAGCTTCTCAGCATGCTCCCGTCGCGCCGCCGTCAGGGCTCCGGCCGCGGTCACATAGGCGGCCTTTGCCTCCCGCGCCGCCGCGTCCAGCGCCGCCACGCGGCCCGTTCCGGCATCGAGATTGGCCAGACGCTCCTTCAGCCCCGCCAGATGCGCGGGCAGGTCGACCACGGCCACCGCATGCTTCCGCGCCGCAGCGCGCAGGGCGAAAAGCCGCTCCTCCACCGTCTCCAGCCGGCGCGGATCGGGCGCCGCATCGCTCGCCAGCCGTTCCAGCACGTTCTCCGCCTCGGCCAGCGCATCCTGCGCCGCGGCCAGGGCGGTCAGGGCGGTGGTGGCCTCCTCGCTCGGCGGCGTCAGCCGTTCCAGGGCGCGTGCGGCATTCCGCAGCGCTGCCGCGGGCGCCCCGCCGCCCCGTCGGTCCCGCGGCTGCAGCTCGGACAGTGCCGAGGCGATTGCCTCCGCCCGCCGCTCGCTGCCCTGAAGCCCTTGCCGCTCGGCCGCCAGCGCGTCCTCCTCCCCCTCGATCGGGGCAAGGTCGGACAGCTCCTGCACGGCATGGCGCAGCCATTCCTCGTCGCGCTGGGCGGCGGCGATGGCCTCCTGCGCCTCCTTCAGGGCCCGCTCCGCGCCGCGCCAGGCGCGATAGGCTTCGGCCACCGCGTTGCGCCGCGCTTCAAGCCCACCGAAGGCGTCCAGCAGCCCGCCATGAGTGGCCGGGTCGGCCAGACCAACCTGATCGTGCTGCCCCTGCACCTCCACGAGCAGCGCACCAAGGCGGCGCAGCAGGGCCACGCCCACCGGCTCGTCATTCACGAAGGCCCGGGAACGCCCGTCAGCCGTCACGATGCGGCGGACCACGATCTGGTCCTCGCCCTCGATTCCCTGTTCGGTCAGCAAGGCATGGGCGGGGTGGTTGGCGGGCGGGGTGAAGACGGCCACCACCCCAGCCTGACTCTGCCCGGCGCGCACCATCCCGGCCTCGGCCCTTTGGCCGAGCGCCAGCCCGAGGCTGTCCAGCAGGATCGACTTGCCCGCGCCGGTTTCGCCGGTCAGCACCGAGAGGCCCGGACCGAAATTCAGGTCCAGGCGCTCGATCAGCACCACGTCGCGGATGGAGAGGGAGGCGAGCACGCCCGCTCTACGCGCCTGTTCTAGAAAACCGCGCTCATTGCGCGCTGGAAGAAGCCCGGCCGCGTCTCGCCTTCCGCCGGAGGCGCGCCCTCGACCAACAGGGCATAGCTGTCCTGGTACCAGGGGCTTCCGGGATAGTTGTGCCCGAGCACGGAGGCCGTCTTTCGCGCCTCTTCCTTCAGCCCCAGGGCCAGATAGATCTCGGTCAGCCGGTGCAGCGCCTCAGGCGTGTGATTCGTGGTCTGGAAGTTCTCGACCACGTTGCGGAATCGCCCGATGGCCGCGGCGTAAAGATGCCGTGCCTCGTAGAAGCGGCCGATATTCATCTCCTTGCCCGCCAGGTGGTCGCGGGCAAGGTCAATCTTCAGCCGCGCGTCGCGGGCATAGGTCGAGTTGGGAAACCGGTTCACCACATCCTGCAGCGCCGCCATGGCCGTCTCGGTGCCGGCCTGATCGCGCTGCGCATCCGCGATCTGCTCGTAGTAGCAGAGCGCCCGCAGGTAATAGGCATAGGCGATGTCGCGATGCGCGGGGTGGAGCTGGATGAAGCGGTCGAGCTGCCCCAGCGCCTCAGTGTAGCGGTTGCGGGAATACTCGGCATAGCCGCTCATCAGCCGGGCATTGGTGGCCCAGGTGGAATAGGGATGGTCGCGCTCCACCGCATCGAACAGCTCGACGGCCTGGGTGTAGCGCTCAGCCTTCAGGGCCTCGAGGCCGGCGGCATAGACGGCCTCCGGCGACATGTCGGCATAACTCGCGCCGCGCGGGCGCAAGCTGCTCTGCTTGCCGTCCCAAAAATTGAGGCTCTCGCAGCCACCCAGCACGAGGGGAGCGAGCAGGATGGGAAGGATCGCGATGCGGCGGATCGTCATGGCGGCGGCTCTATAGCACGGGCAGACGGCGGCGCGACATAGGGCGAAGGGCCGGTCGGCACAAAAGGGGAACGCTGAGCGCCGTGCCCGAGACCGACAAAGCCGGCAATGGTCAGGTGATGCTCTTTGGGAAGGCGGGGCCGGCCGGGACAGCACAACTGCCCGGCGCCCTTGCTGCCGTTCAGGCCGGCGCGGCCGCCATCGGCAGGCGGGCTGTAGCCCCTCCTGCCACAGCCGGAAGGACCTCGATTTCCTCGCCCAGGAAGCGCCAAGCGCGGTCATCGGCGAAGAGGGCGCGCAACAGCCGGTTGTTCAACGCATGGCCCGAGCGGTGCCCACGGAACCGGCCCTGCAGCGAGGCCCCGGCCAGGGCCAGATCGCCCACCACGTCCAACAGCTTGTGGCGCACGAACTCGTCGGCATGCCGAAGCCCGCCTGGATTGACCACCAGCGGTCCATCGACCACCACGGCATTGGCGAGCGACCCGCCGCGCGCGAGGCCGACCGAGCGCAGCCGCGCGATATCCTCGGCCATGGTGAAGGTGCGGGCATCGGCCAGCACGGTGCGGAAGCTATCCTCCGTCACCCGCAGCGCCAGCTCCTGCTGCCCGATGGCGGTCGCACCGAAATCGATGTTCAGCGCCGCCTGCAGGCCCGGCCCTTCGCCGGGGGAAAGCTCGGCCCAGGCCGCGTTCGGGCCCTCGCCCTCGGTCACGCGTACCGTCCGCAGCACCTCGATGATGCGGGCGGGGGCGGTGGTGTCCACCAGCCCGGCGCAGTCCAGCAGGAAAACGAAGGGAGCCGCGGAGCCGTCGAGGATCGGGATTTCCGGCCCGTCCACCTCGATCACCGCGTCGGTGACGCCGCAGCCGGCCAGGGCCGCCATCACATGCTCGATTGTGCCGATCCGCGCCGCGCCCTCGCCAATGGCGGTGCAAAGGCGGGTGTCGGTCACCTGGTCATAGAGGGCTGGAATCTCGACGCCGAGATCGGTGCGGCGGAAGACGATGCCGAACCCGGCCTCGGCGGGGCGCAGCGTCAGCGTGGCGCGGGCGCCCGAGTGCAGGCCGACACCGACGCAGCCGATCACGGACTTGAGTGTCCGGGCGCGGGCCGTGCCGATCGGGAAGAAGCCGTCCATGGGAGAACCCTGCAAAGCCGTTCCGTGCCGGGATCAACGCTCCGGCACGACGCAACGTCGCACCGCAGCATGGTCGATTCCAGTCAAGCCTTGTTTCTCCGTATTTCGCTCTAAGCTGCTGTTTGCATTATCTTTTTCTAACGACAAAGGGCCCCGCCGGATACCCGGCGAGGCCCTTCGTCGAACCGGTCCGCGCCCGTTGGGGTGCGGACCCGTCTGTCTTCAGTTCCCCTGGCGGCGCAGGAAGGTCGGGATATCGAGGCCCATTTGGTCCTCTTGCGGCTGCTGGCGAGCGGATGGGGCGGCCGCCTGAGGGGCCTCCGCCTGGTCCGGCAGCACACGGCGCATTCCGCCAATCCCGGTGGCGCGGCGGAAAATGCCGCCCAGACCACCCGTTGGCGCAGCGGCCTGCGGGGCCGGGGCAACACGCGGGGCCGGGGCGGCGTGCAGGTTCGGCGCCGGCACGGGGGCCACAGCCTGCACCGGCTGCTCCACCGGCTCCGCCACGGGCATGCCACCGGTCTCGATCGTCGCCGCACGGCGCACGCCCATGGGCAGGCGCGGGCCGGCACCCGGGGCAGGAGCCGCGACTGGCGCCGACGGGGCAGCGGCAGCCGGGGTCATGGCGACCGGGCGCGGCGCACCGGCCATCGAAGCCGGGCGGGCGGCGCCCGGCGGCACGAGGCTGGCCGGCCGCATGCCCGGGGCCTGCGGGGCACCGGGGATGTTCTGCGGGGTGGGGCCGCCCGCTGCGACCGGAGCGCCGCCGCCGATGGCGACCACGCGTTGCGGCTCGGCGGCCTGCGCCGCGGCGGCCTGGCTCTCCGCCGCGTCGATGCCAGTGGCGACCACGGAGACGCGCAGGCGGCCGTTCAGCGTCTCGTCCACAGAGGAGCCGAAGATGATGTTCGCATCCTCGTCCACCTCGCGGCGGATGCGGTTCGCGGCCTCATCGACCTCGAACAGCGTCATGTCGTAGCCGCCGGTGATGTTGATCAGCACGCCACGGGCGCCGCGCATGGAGGTGTCCTCCAGCAGCGGGTTGCTGATGGCGGCCTCGGCGGCCTTCACCGCGCGATCATCGCCTTCGGCCTCGCCGGTGCCCATCATCGCCTTGCCCATCTCGGCCATGACCGTACGGATGTCGGCGAAGTCCAGGTTCACGAGGCCCGGATTGACCATTAGGTCGGTCACGCCGCGCACGCCCATGTAGAGGACGTCGTCGGCCATCTTGAAGGCCTCGGCGAAGGTCGTCCGCTCATTGGCCTTTCGGAACAGGTTTTGGTTGGGGATGACGATCAGCGTATCGACATACTGCTGCAGGTCTTCCAGACCCTGATCCGCGGCGCGGCGGCGCTTCGGGCCCTCGAAGTCGAAAGGCTTGGTCACAACGCCGACCGTCAGCACGCCGCGCTCGCGCGCCATGCGCGCGATCACCGGCGCAGCCCCCGTGCCAGTGCCACCGCCCATGCCGGCGGTGATGAAGATCATGTGCACGCCTTCGAGATGCCGGGCGAGGTCCTCGGTGGCTTCTTCCGCCGCCGCGCGCCCGATCTCAGGCTTGGCGCCGGCGCCCAGGCCCTGCGTCAGATGCGGGCCGAGCTGCACGCGGCGCTCCGCGCGGCTGGCCACCAGCTGCTGGGCGTCCGTATTGGCAACAAGGAACTCGACCCCCTCGAGCCCCATGCCGATCATGTTGTTCACCGCGTTGCATCCGGCGCCGCCGACGCCGATGACCGTAATCCGCGGCGTGAAATCCGTGTGCTGCTGACGCGGGATGGTCAGGTTCAGCGTCATCGTGAAAGGCCCCCTTCGAAGACGCGATGAATACGAATCGCCCCCAAGCCCTTATGCATCACACACGGTCCCGGAGCCAATTGACGAAACGCGTGAAAACGCTTCGCGATCCCTGTGAAGCGTAATCGAATTCCAGTGTAGGCCGGCCCTCGCCCGCGCCCCAGGCGACCAGCCCCAAAGTCGTCGCGAAACCAGGGGCGAGAAAGGCATCGGGCAGGCCACGCACGGGCTGCGGCCGCCCCAGCCGGACCTGCCGGCCAAGGATCCGCGCCGCCGTTTCCCGCACGCCGACGAGTTGGCTCGCGCCACCTGTCAAGACCACGCGCGATCCTGTCTCCGGCCGAAGATTCGCCTCGGCCAGCCGGTCCCGGATCAGCTCCAGCGTCTCCTCCACCCGGGGACGGATGATCGCCAGCATCTGCGCCCGCGGCACGCGCGACAGGATCTCCCCATCCTCCCCGAGCTGGGAGAGGGAGAGCATCTCGCGCTCGTCCTCGATGGTGCCGATCATGCTGCCATGCATGGTCTTCAGCCGCTCTGCCTGGTCGAGCGGCGTGGAGAGGCCGCGCGCCAGGTCGTTCGTCACCTGCCAGCCGCCCACCGGAACCTGGGCGGTGTGCAGCAGCACGCCTTCATGCACGACCGCCAGCGAGGTGGTGCCGCCGCCCATGTCGATCACCGTCGCGCCCAATTCCCGCTCGTCCTCGGCCAGGGTGGAGAGCGCGGCGGCATAGGGGGCGGAAACCGGCTCCTCCACCTCCAGGTCGCAGCGCGCGAGCCCCGTGCCGAGGTTGCGCAGCGAGGCGGAGGCGGCATCCACGATGTGCAGCCGCATTCCCAGGCTTTCGCAGATCATGCCGCGCGGGTCGGAGACGCCCGGGGTGGCATCCAGCGTGAAGCCCAGCGGCAAGGCATGGACGGCCTCCCGGCCTTCCTCCGCCGTGCGGCGGCGGCCCTCGGCCACCATGGCGCGCAGGTCGGCCTCGGTCACGGCGCGGCCGCCGATGACCCATTGCACATGCTGGATCCGGCTTTCGGGCTGCCCGCAGGAAAGATTGCAGATGATGCCGGAGAGCTTGATCTCCGCCATTTCCTCGGCATGGGCCACCGCCGCGCGGATCGCGCGCTCGGCGGCCTGCAGGTCCACCAGATTGCCGCCCTTCACGCCATGGGCGCGCTGCCAGCCATAGCCTAGCGCACGGGGGAAGCCGTCCGACTCCACCCGGGCGATGATGCAGACGATCTTGGTGCTGCCGATGTCCAGCACGCCGAAGGTGCTGGCCCGCGCGCGCGGGTGGCGTGCCCGTGGCGGCGTGCCCGGCCCCGAGGCGGGCCCTGGCCCGACGCCCGGCGCCGGATCTTCCGGCGGGCGCGGAACGGCGTTCACCCGTTCCTCCCGGCCCGCGCCCGCGCCACGGCGGGGGTCGCGGGCTCCGGCGCGGCCGCGGGGCGCAGCACCAGCCGGTCCGGCAGGCGCAGATCCACCGTTTGCAGAGGGCGGTCCAGGAGCTGGTTCTGTCGATGCAACTCCGCCAGGCGCTGTATCGCCGCTTCCTCATGCCCCTCGGGCAGCAGCACGTCGGTGCCACTGTGCAGGCGCAAATTCCAGCGACGCTCGCCGATCCGCACCAGGGCCTGGGTGCGGGCCAGCACGTCCGGCGTTTCCCGCAGCAGGTCGTAGAGGGAGGCCGCGGTCTTCTCCGCACCGGCGCCCACGATCAGCGGCAGCGGCCCGAACGCGTCCAGCCGGTCGGTCGCCACCGTCCGCCCCTCGCGGTCCACGATCGCGAAGCGCCCGTTGTTCTGCCAGATCGCGAAGGGCGCCCGTTCCTTCACCGTCACCAGGATCAGGCCGGAGAGGTTGCGCTGCACCTGCGCCTCCTCAATCCAGGCGATGTTCTCCAGCCGCTCCCGCGCGACCTCTGGCGCGAAGCCGAGGATGGGATCACCGACCTTTACGGAAAGCGCCTGACGCAGCAGGGCGGGGGGCGTGTTGCGCGCGCCCTCCACCCTCACTTCCGTCACCACCAATCCACCGATCCGCGCGCCGAGATCGGCCGCGGCGCCGTTCACCATCGCTGCCACCTTGCTCGCGGGATCGAGGCTGGCGACCCAGACGGCGCCGACGCCGAGCAGCAGCGCCACCGTGCCGACCTTCGCGGCCGGGCGCAGCATCGGCTTGCGCCGACGCAGCCAGAGCCGTAGCCGGCTCGGCCGCTTTGGCTCGGGCGGTGCCGGCCTCGCCCGCACACCGGCCGTCAGCTTACGCGGCATCGCGCATCCCCTTTGGGGCGCGGTCCAGCCCGTCATGCCGGGCCTGGCGCACCATCCACGCGCAGAGCTCCGGGAAGGAGATTCCGCGATAGGCCGCCTGCTCCGGCACGAGGGAGGTGGGTGTCATGCCGGGCTGGGTGTTCACCTCCAGCAGGACCAGACCCTCCGTTCCCGGCCGGGAGTCGTCCCAGCGGAAATCGGACCGGGTGATGCCCCGGCAGCCCAGCGCAGCATGGGCCACGACCGCGACCTCCATAGCCCTGTCCCGTACGACATCCGGCACCGGCGCCGGGATGGCATGGCGCGAACCTCCATCCGCGTATTTGGCGTCGTAGTCGTAGAAGGCGCGGCTGGTGTCGATTTCCGTCACTGCCAGCGGCCGGTCCTCCATCACCGCCACGGTGAGTTCGCGGCCGGGGATATAGGGTTCCGCGATGATCTCGCCCCACTGCCAGGTGGCGGCGATTTCCGCGCGGCGGTTGTCGCCGTCGCGCAGGATGTACACGCCAACCGAAGAACCCTCGCGCAGCGGCTTCACCACATAGGGCAGGGGAAAGGGATCGGCCTCGGCCAGCGCGCCCGCATCGAGCAGACGGTGCGGCGCCACGGGCAGCCCGGCCGCAGCAAAGGCCGCCTTCGCCGCCGCCTTGTCCATCGCCACCGCCGAGGCGCGCAGCCCCGAATGCGTATAGGGAATGCCCATCCAGTCCAGCACGCCCTGGATCGAGCCGTCCTCGCCGAAGCGGCCATGTAGTGCGTTGAACACGGCATCCGGCCGGGACGCCGTAAGCCCGGCCACGACCGCGCCCAGATCCGGCCCCGGATCGAGCGTGGTGACCTCATATCCTGCCTCACGCAGCGCCGAGGCGATCTCACGCCCGGAGGAGAGCGAGACTTCCCGCTCGTTGGACATGCCGCCCAGAAGGACTGTCACGCGCGTCATGCGGGCTCTCCGATGCGCTTGATCTCCCATTCCAGCGAAATGCCGGAATGCGCCAGCACGGCAGCACGCACCGCCTCGCCCAGGCCTTCCAGATCCGCCGCCGTGGCGTCGCCGGTGTTCAGGAGAAAGTTGCAGTGTTTCTCGCTCACCTGCGCGCCACCCAGGACCTTGCCGCGGCACCCCGCGGCATCGATCAGCGCCCAGGCTTTGTGCCCCGGCGGGTTGGCGAAGGTGGAGCCACCGGTGCGCGCCCGCACGGGCTGCGTTGCCTCGCGGCTCTCGCGGATCTGCGCCATGCGGGCCGCGATAGCGTCCTTATCGCCAGGCACGGCACGGAAGCGCGCCCGCACCACCACCCCGCCCGGCGGAAGCTGCGACCGGCGATAGGAAAGCCGCAGATCGGCCGCGCGCACGCGCAGCAGCCCATCCATTGTCGCGATCTCCGCCCAGTCCAACACGTCAGCAATCTCGGCCCCATAGGCGCCGGCATTCATCGCCACCGCGCCGCCGATGCTGCCGGGAATGCCCGAGAGGAACTCCAGTCCCGAAAGTCCCGCCGCCGCCGCATGCTCGGCAACGGTCGCGTCCAGCGCCGCCGCGCCCGCAACAACGCCATCTGCCTCCACGACCACATCGGCGAAGCCGCGGGCGAGACGCAGCACGATGCCCCGCACCCCGCCATCCCGCACGATCAGGTTGGAGGCAGCGCCGATCACCGTGATCGGCGCCTCCGCCCGCCTCAGCAGGCGCAGCAGGTCATCCACATCCGCCGGCCTCACAAGCCAGTCCGCGGTTCCGCCCACGCGGAACCACGTCACGGGCCCAAGCACCGCCCCGGCCTGCACGCGGCCGCGCAGGGCGGGAAGGGGGCTCTCCGCCGTCATGTGGACGGCTGCGCTCATGCCGCGCCCTTAATCCGTCGCGGGCCGCTCTTCGCCTGCAGCTCGGCCAGTTGCTCAGGCAACGCATGCGCCCAGTTCGTGATGTTCCCGGCGCCCAGGCAGACCACGTAATCGCCTGGCCGCGCGATCGCATGCACCATTTCCGCCAGATGGTCCGGGCTCGGCAGCGGCACGACGCTGCGATGCCCATGCGCCCGCAGGCCCTCGACCAACGCGTCCTGGTCGCGCCCTTCGATCGGTTGCTCCCCGGCGGCATAGACATCGGCCACGATCACCGTGCCCGCATCGTTCATGCAGGTGCAGAACTCGTCGAACAGCGCGTCCAGGCGGGAATAGCGGTGCGGCTGCACCACCGCGATCACGTCGCGCGCGCCGGCCTGGCGCGCGGCCTTCAACACCGCCGCGATCTCCACGGGGTGGTGGCCGTAGTCATCGATGATGGTGATACCACCAGCCTCGCCCGCCCGGGTGAAGCGGCGCTTCACGCCCTTGAAGCCCGCCAGCGCCATGCGGATCGTCTCCTCCGGCACCTCCATCTCCACGCCGATGGCGATGGCGGCCAGGGCGTTCAGCACATTGTGCTGGCCCAGCATCGGCAGGCGGAAAGGCTTGAAGGCGCGGGAACGGCGGCTGACACGATCCTGCACCACCACGTCGAAGGTGGCGCCCATGCGGTCGGTGATCACCCGCTCCGCCCGCACATCAGCCTGGGGGGAGAAGCCATAGGTGATAAGACGGCGATCGGAGAGGCGCGGGATCATCGCCTGCACCTCCGGATGGTCGGCGCAGAGCACCGCGAAGCCGTAGAAGGGAATGTTGCCCACGAATTGGGCGTATCCCTCCTTCATGTTCTCGGCCGTGCCCCAATGGTCCAGATGTTCCGGATCCATGTTGGTCACCACCGCGACCACGGCGGGCAGCTTCAGGAAGGAACCGTCGCTCTCATCCGCTTCCACCACCATCCATTCGCCCGCGCCCAGGCGCGTGTTGGTGCCATAGGCGTTCACGATGCCGCCATTGATGACGGTCGGGTCGATCTTCGCCGCTTCCAGCACCGCCGCGACCAGGCTGGTGGTGGTGGTCTTGCCATGGGTGCCGCCGACGGCGATCGACCATTTCAGCCGCATCAGCTCGGCCAGCATCTCCGCGCGCCGCACCACCGGCAGGAAGCGCGTCCGCGCCGCCTGCACCTCGGGATTGTCGCGCTTCACCGCCGAGGAGATGACGACCACCTGTGCGTCGCCCAGATTCGCGGCATCGTGCCCGATGGAGACGGGAATTCCCGCGTCCCGCAGGCGGACGACATTGTAGCCCTCCGCGATGTCGCTGCCTTGCACCTGGTAGCCCAGGTTGTGCAGCACTTCCGCGATGCCGGACATGCCGATGCCGCCAATGCCGACGAAATGGATAGGGCCGATATTAAGCGGCAGCGCGCGCATGTCAGACTGCTTTCCCGAGGGGCTGGACGGCCACAAGTGACTGGACCCGGTCCGCCAGCCTTTCGGCTGCATCCGGTCTTCCGAGAAGTGCCGCAGCACGGGCCGACTCGTCCAGGCTTTCCGGCGCCTGAAGAGCTTTTTTCAGCGATGTGGCAAGGGATTCTGGTGTGAAGCTGGCCTGGAACATCAATTCCGCCGCACCGGCATCCGAAAGAGAACGGGCGTTCTCGCTCTGATGGTCGTCGATGGCGTGGGGCAGGGGCACCAGGATGCTCGGACGGCCTGCGCAGGCGATCTCCGCCACTGTGGAGGCTCCGGCTCGCGCGATCACCAGATGCGCCGCCCGGTAGCGTGCGTCCATATCGGTGAAGAAGGATGCCAGCTCCGCCCGGACACCGGCCGTTGCATAAGCGGTGCGCGTCCGGTCCAGATCCTCCTGCCGGCATTGCTGCACCACCTCGATGCGCCGCCTCATTTCCGGTGGCAGGGAGGCGATTGCCGCCGGCACCACATCGGCGAAGATCCGTGCGCCCAGCGATCCGCCGATCACGAGGATCCGCAGCACCTCCAGCGGAGGCGCGTAGCCCTGGCCATGCAGCGCCGCGATAACCGGACGCACCGGGTTGCCCAGAACTTCCGCCGTCACTCCTTCCGGCACGCGCCGCGTGCCCTCGAAGCACAAGGCCAGCAGGTCAGCTCCGCCTGCCAGACTCCGATTGGCCCGGCCGAGCACCGCATTCTGCTCATGCAACACCACCGCCGGGCGGCGCGACTTCGGAAGCAGCCGCGCCGCCACGACCGGCGGCACCGAGGGATAGCCACCGAAGCCGACCACCGCCGAAGGATTCAGATCCAGCAACAGGCGCCGCGCTTCCAGCGTGCCGCGCGCCAGTGCCAGGGCCCCGCGCGCCGCGCCCAGAACCCCGTGCCCCGCCAGGCCCGAGCCCTTCAGCACGAAACGCTCCGCATTGGCGAAGACCGGGCTCGCATAGGAGGAGGAGCGCGCATCGGTCATCAGCGCCACCCGTTCGCCGCGCCGGATCAGCTCGGCTGCCAGGGCTTCGGCCGGGAAGAAATGCCCGCCCGTTCCGCCGGCGGCGATGATGATGGACCGAACCCCCAGGCCCCTCACCGGATGCCCCCGGTCGCGCCGAGCGGGGCCGCGCCTTCCTCCGCCCGATTCATCCGCCGACGCGTCAGCGCCAGCAGGAAGCCCATGCCCAGCGCGATGGCGACGACGGACGAGCCACCATAGGAAACGAAGGGCAGCGTCATCCCCTTCGTCGGGATGAGGTGCAGGGAGGAGGCCATGTTGATGAAGGACTGCAACCCGAACTGCGCCAGCAGGCCGGAGGCCGCCAGGATGACAAAGAGGTCTGTCTCCGCCAGGAGCCGAGCCAGCCCGCGCACCACGATGAAGGTGAACAGTGCGAGGACCAGCAGGCAAACCACCAGCCCATACTCCTCGCCCATGACCGCAAAGACGAAGTCGGCATGGGCATCGGGAAGGACGTTCTTCATGCGGCCCTCGCCGGGGCCGACGCCCATCAGCCCGCCGGCCCCGAAGGCCTCCAGCGCCACATCCACCTGATAACTGTTGCCGCCCTCGCCATAGAGGAACTGGTTGATGCGCTTATGAACGTGGTCGAACAGGAAATACGCGCCGACAATGCCGCCGACGCCAAGGCCGCCCAGCATCGACACGATCGCCAGATTGATTCCGGCGACAAAGACCTGGGTGAAGAACACGAAGCTGACGACCAGCAGCATCCCAATATCCGGCTGCCGCTGCAGCACCAGCGCCACCAGGCCATAGAGGCCGAGCGCCATTCCCCAGGCCATCCAGCCCCGGCGCCCCGCCATCTTGGCCTCCGAGATCAGCCAGGCCGCGACCACCGCGAAGCAGGGCTTCAGGAATTCGGAGGGTTGCAGCGAGCCAAGCAGAGGCAGGTTCAGCCAGCGCCGCGCGCCCTTTACCTCGGCGCCGATCACCAGCGTTGCCATGGTCAACAGCAGTGCGACGAGGAAGCCCAGAAGCGCGGCACGCCGCACTCCCTT
Organism: Roseomonas chloroacetimidivorans; assembly: GCF_049629625.1. Taxonomy (NCBI): domain Bacteria; kingdom Pseudomonadati; phylum Pseudomonadota; class Alphaproteobacteria; order Acetobacterales; family Roseomonadaceae; genus Roseomonas; species Roseomonas chloroacetimidivorans. The sequence goes on from NZ_JBNBZS010000003.1 coordinate 199,546, forward strand.
CGGGCTGAGCAGCGAAACGCCCGCCATCACCGCGGAGGCGCCGCCCAGGAACAGCACCTGCTTGACGAAGAACATGTTGCGGGAGGAGGCGCCGATGCGCTCCGCCACCGCCGGCGCCGCCGCCAGCACCATGACATATCCGAAGCCGACCAGGGTCAGCAGCGCCGCCAGGGTCCAGCGGTCCACGCTCCACCACCAGCGGCCCAGGATGGATGTATCGGCGCGCGACAGGGCCATCAGGCGGCCTCCGCTTCACGGTTGGAAAGCTGGGCAACGAGGGCGCGGAAGGCATCGCCCCGCGCCTCGAAGCTACGGAACTGGTCGAAGGAGGCGCAGGCCGGGGAGAGCAGCACGGCGCCGCTCCCGGTTGCCCGCGCCGCCTCAAGGGCGGCTGGCACGGCGGCCTCCAGCGTTCCGACGATCCGGTGCGGCACGCCATGCGCGGCGAGGGTCGTGGCGAATTCCTCCGCCGCCTGGCCGATCAGCAGTGCCTGCGCGATGCGCGGGAAATAGGGGGCCAGCGGCACGATTCCTCCGGCCTTCGGCACCCCGCCCGCAATCCAGACCACGCGATCATGGCAGGCAAGCGCATAGGCCGTGCTGTCGGCATTGGTCGCCTTGCTGTCATTCAGGAAGGCAATGCCGCCGATGGCGCCGACGCGCTCCTGCCGGTGCGGCAGGCCAGGATAGCTGAGCAGCGCGGCCGAGACTGTTTCGCGTGCGACGCCCAGCCCACAGGCCAGGGCCGCCGCGGCGGCGGCGTTCTGCGCGTTGTGGATGCCCGGCAGCGCCAGCGCCTCGGACAAATCGGCAATCACACCGAGATCGTCCCGCAAAAGGGAGCCGTCGGCCCAGATGCCACCGGGCTGAGGGGTGGTGCGGGAAATCGGCAGCACGCGCCCGGCATGGGCGGCTGCCACGGCGCGGGTTTCCGCATCATCCATGCCGAATACGGCCAGGTCGCTGCCCAGCAGCACCCGCGCCTTGGCCTCCGCATAGCCGGCCATATCCCCATGCCGGTCGAGATGGTCCGGGGAGAGGTTCAGCAGTGCCCCCAGATCGAAGCGCGTGCGGTCAAGCCGCTCCGCGGAATAGGAGGACATTTCCAGGATATAGGCGCCATCATCCGGCAGCACCGGCATGTCCAGCGCCGCCGGCCCGAGATTGCCACCCGTTGCGACCACCATCCCGGCTGTGCGGGCGATATGATCCAGCAGCGCGGTCGTCGTGGACTTGCCGTTCGTGCCGGTGATGCCGATGAAGCGCGCGCGGCTGCCTGCCGCCCGCACGGCGCGGAAGAGGAACTCCACATCGCACAGGATCGGCGCGCCGATCTCGGCAGCCCGCAGCGCCACAGGGTGCGCCTTCGGGCCACGATGCGGGATGCCCGGCGAGATCATCAGCAGATCGAAGCTCTCCGGCCGCGCCACGGCCAGCCCGGCGGCGACAGCCGCGTCCCGCGCCGCCTCGCCGTCATCCCAGGCCGTGATTTCGGCCCCCCATTCGCGCAGCCGCAGCGCCGCCGGCAGCCCGGCCCGTCCCAGGCCGAGCACCGCGATCTGCTGTCCGGCGAAGGGCGTCATGACGCTCACCGGATCTTCAGGGTGGAAAGGCCGATCAGGGCCAGGATCATCGAGATGATCCAGAACCGGATCACGATGGTCGGTTCCGCCCATCCCTTCTTCTCGAAATGATGGTGCAACGGCGCCATTAGGAAGACCCGTCGCCCCGTGCGCTTGAACCAGAAGACCTGGATCACGACCGACAGCGTCTCCACCACGAAAACGCCGCCCACGATGGCCAGCACCACCTCATGCTTGGTCGCGACGGCCACCGCGCCCAGGGCGCCGCCCAGGGCCAAGCTGCCGGTATCGCCCATGAACACCGCTGCGGGCGGCGCGTTGAACCACAGGAAGCCCAGCCCCGCGCCGATCAGCGCCGAACAGAACACCGCCAACTCGCCCGTGCCCGGCACGAAATGCAGCTGCAGGTAATCCGCGAAGATGCGATTCCCGACCAGATAGGCGATCAGTGAGAACACGCCCGCAGCGATCATCACCGGCACAATGGCCAGCCCGTCTAGCCCATCCGTCAGATTTACCGCATTGGAGGCGCCGACCATCACCAGCATGCCCACCAGCGGGAAAAAGAAGCTGAAGGGGATCATCACCTCCTTGAAGACCGGCAGGGTCAGGCTGTCATTCAGCCCGGGCGGCAGGAACCAAAGGATGAAGACGGCGACGATCAGCCCCAGCCCGAACTGCACGACCAGCTTCCCGCGGGCGGAAACGCCCTTTGTGTTCCGCTTCGTCACCTTCAGCCAGTCATCGGCGAAGCCCAGCGCGCCAAAGCCCAGGGTCAGGACCAGCACGGCCCAGACCATCGGGTTCCGCAGATCGGCCCAGAGCAGGGTGGAAGCCGTCAGCGCCAGCAGGATCAGCACGCCGCCCATGGTGGGCGTGCCCTTCTTCTCCACCAGGTGCCGCGCCGGTCCATCCTCGCGGATCGGCTGTCCGCCGCGTTGGAAGCCACGCAGCCAGCGGATCACCGCCGGCCCGAAGACCATGGAGAGCACAAGCGCCGTCAGACAGGCCGCGCCCGCGCGGAAGGTGACATAGCGCAGCAGGTTGAAGATGATCAGATCGCCGGGCCCGGCAAGCAGCGCCGGGATCATGCCGCCGCTCCCGGCACATCGAGCGCCTTGATCGCCCGCACGACGGCCGCCATGCGGCTGCCCAGCGATCCCTTCACCAGCACGGCATCGCCCGCGCGCAGCGCATCCGCTACGATGGGCGCCAGCGCCGCACTGTCCGCCGCATGCGCCCCGCGCTTCCCGGCCGGCAGCGCCCCATGCAGCGCCGCCATCTGCGGCCCGCAAGTGAAGACCAGATCCGCACTTGCCGCGGCATCGGCCGCAAGCGCCGCATGCATCGCGACGCCCTCGTTACCCAGTTCCAACATATCGCCCATCACGGCCACGCGCCGCATTCCTTCTTGAGCCGCCAGGACGGCAAGGGCCGCACGCATGGAGGTCGTATTCGCATTGTAGGATTCATCGAGCAGCAGCACCGTGCCGCCCGCCACAGGGATCGCGACGCGCGCCCCCCGCCCAGCCAGCGCGGCAAACCCCGCCAGCCCTTCCGCGAAGCGCTGGGGATCGGCCCCGAGCGCCCGCGCCGCCGCCATAGCCGCGACGGCATTCATCGCCATGTGCCGCCCGGGGACGGGCAGCGACACCGCATATTCCCTGTCACCCAGCACCACCTGGAAGGACTGGCTATCCGCGCCGCCCCGCCAGCCGGTCAGCCGCGCCTCCGTATCCTGCCCTTCGCCGAAGGAGACAACACCAATTCCGGCTGCCTCCGCTCGCCGGCGCAGCAGCGCGGCTTGCGGTGCCTCGGCCGGCAGCACCGCTACCCCGCCCGGCTCCAGCCCGAGCACGATATCCGCCTTCTCCTCCGCGATGGCCTCGATGGAGCCCAGCCGCCCGAGATGCGCCGGCGCGATGGTGGTGATCACCGCCACATGCGGCCGCGCCAGGCGCGACAGCGGCGCGATCTCGCCCCGCGTGTTCATCCCGATCTCGATCACGCCGAATTCGGCGGAAACCGGCATCCGGGCAAGGGTGAGGGGCACGCCCCAATGATTGTTGTAGCTGGCCGCGGCCGCATGCACGGACCCGCACGCGGAAAGCCCGGCCGCCAGCATTTCCTTCGTGCTGGTCTTGCCCACGCTGCCCGTCACCGCGACGAAGCGGGCAGGGGAGCGCGCCCGCCCAGCCGCCCCCAGCGCCGTCAGCCCCGCCAGCGTATCGTCCACGCGCAGCAGCGGGCCATCCACGGTCAGGTCGCGATCCACCATCGCGCAGCCCGCCCCGCGCGCCAGCGCGTCGGCCACGAAGTCATGCCCGTCCCGCACATCGCGCAGCGCGATGAACAGTTCACCCCGGCCGACCCCACGGCTGTCGATGGAAACGCCCGAGACGGCCACGCCGTCCGGCACCACCCCGGCTGTCGCCTGACGCAGCGAGGCCGAATCCCACAGGACGGCGCTCACGCCCCGGTCCCCGCGAGGCGCCGCACCACCGCCACGTCGTCAAAGGGATGCGTCACCCCGCCAATGGTCTGCCCGCTCTCATGCCCCTTGCCAGCCACCGCCAGCACGTCACCGGGGCCAAGGGCCGCCATGGCCTCGGCAATGGCCGCCTCGCGCCCGCCGATCTCAATCCCTCCGGGGCATGCGCCCAGCACTGCCGCGCGGATCGCCGCCGGATCCTCGCTGCGCGGGTTGTCATCGGTCACCACCACCCGGTCCGCATGCGCAGCGGCCGCGGCACCCATCAAGGGCCGCTTGCCGGGGTCACGGTCGCCACCCGCGCCGAACACCACATGCAGCCGCGCCGCATGCGGCCGCAGCGCCGCCAGCAGCCGCTCCAGCGCATCCGGAGTATGCGCGTAATCGACATAGACCGCGGCCCCGTTGGGCAGCCGCGCCGCCAGCTCCATGCGCCCGCGCACGCCGGCGAGATGGGGGAGGGCGCGCAGAACGCGATCGCCCGCCATTCCCGTGGCCACCGCCAGCGCCGCCGCCACCAGCACATTGTCCGCCTGATACCGCCCGACCAGCGGCAGATGGACCGTCTCGCGCCGTCCGAAGACAGAAAGCTCCAGCTCTTGCCCATCCGCCTGCGGCGTGTGGCGCAACAGCCGGAGATCAGACCCGGCCTCGCCCACCGTCAACAGCCGCAGCCGGCGCGACGCCGCGATGCTGCGGATGGCCGCCAGCGTCGCCGCGTCCATATCCGCATTCGCGACCGCCGGACGCCCGCTCTCCAGCAGCGTGTCGAATAGCCGCAGCTTCGCGCGGCGATAGCTATCGATATCCCCGTGGTAATCCAGGTGGTCGCGCGTCAGGTTCGAGAAGCCGGCCGCCGCCAGCACAACCCCGTCCAGCCGCCGCTGGTCCAGACCGTGGGAGGACGCCTCCAGCGCGGCATGCGTCACCCCGGCACGTGCGATCGCGGCCAGGGTGGCGTGCAGGGAAATCGGATCGGGTGTGGTCAGCGAAGGCCCGGGCGGAAATCCATCGGCCACCAGCCCCAGCGTGCCCATCGAGGCCGCGCGCGAGCCTGCATCCGCCCAGATCTGCCGCAGGAAATCCGCCGTGCTCGTCTTTCCGTTGGTGCCGGTCACGGCCACCACGGTGCCGGGCTGCACGCTGTGGAAGCGCGCGGCCATCAGCGCCAACGCCCGCCTTGCATCGGGCGCGGTCATCAGTGGCCGTGGCGGCACGCCCGGCGGCCACTCCGTTCCCTCCGGCGCCAGCACCGCCGCCGCGCCGCGGCGCACGGCCTCCTCGATATGTGCGCGCCCATCGGTGCGCGCCCCCGGCAGCGCCGCGAAAAGCGCGCCGGGCACAACCTGCCGGCTATCCGCCGTCAGTCCCGTGATCTCGGGCCGGCTATCGAAACGCGTGGTGATCGCATTCAGCCGGGCCATGAGTTCATCGAGCCTCATGGCTCGAAGGCATCCGTGATGCCTGATCAGAGACGGCTGGCGGATCGAGTGTCGCCGCCTGGGCCGCCATTGAGAAGCGGACCCTGCTCACCGCTTGCTGCCGCATCACCTCCAGCTCCGTCACCCGCAGCGGCACGGGCGCCGAAAGGGTTGGCGCGCCGGGCGCCGTCTGCGGCACGGCCGGACGCGGCGAGACTGCCGGTGTCGTGACCGGGCGTCCCGGCATGGCGGGCGGGGTGGTCGTTGCGGCGGGACGCGCGGCCGGACGCACGGCCGGAGTCGCCGAGGCGGTCGGACGTGGCGTGGGCCGTCCGGGCTGCAGTGGAATGCTGGTGGCCGCGACAATCTCCGGATTCTGCGGATCCTCCGGCACCAGGCCGAGCACGGGAGCGATGCGTGAGATCACAGTGCCCGCCGCCGGGGCGGCCACCCAGCCCGCCGTCGCATAGCCATGCGACTTCGCGTTCGGGTTTGGCTCATCGACCATCACGTAGAGCGCATAGCGTGGTGCGTTCATCGGGAAGGCGCCGACGAAGGCGGCGATGCGTTTGTTGGGCAGGTAGCCGCCGCGCGGCCCGGTCTTCTGTGCCGTGCCCGTCTTGCCGCCGACGAAATAGCCCGGAACATTCGCACCCTTGCCCGAGCCATCCGTCACAACCAGCCGCATCAGCCGCCGCATGGTCTCGGATGTGCGCTCGCTGATCACGCGCACGCCCTCGCGCCGCGTGCCGGGTGGCTGGGCCAGCAAAGTCGGCTGGCGCAGGATACCGCCATTCGCGACGGCGGAAATGCCGGTCACCACATGCAGGGGCGTTACCGCGATGCCGTGGCCATAGGAGATCGTGAACATGTTGATCTCCTTCCAGCCACTGGCAGGCGGGACCATCGGAAGCGCCGTCTCGGTGATCTCGATCTGCTGGCGCGACAGCATGCCCATCCGCTGCAGGAACTCGCGCTGCCGCTGCGGTCCGAAGGTCTGCGCCATATGGGCGGCGCCGAGATTGGACGAGTAGGCCAGCACCTCAGGGAAGGTGATCCAGCGGTTCTTGCCCTTGTAGTCCGTGATGGTGAAGCGGCCGAAGCGGATCGGGCGCGAGGCGTCGAAGCTGCTCGTGTAGACATTCGCCGTGCCGTATTCGAGCGCGGCAGCGGCGGTCAGCAGCTTGAAGGTCGAACCGGGCTCATAGGTGCCCACCGTCACGCGGTTGAAGCGCTGCTCCGGCGTGGCCGCCCCGATATCCCCCGCATCGTAATCGGGCAGGGAGACCATGGCCATCACCTCGGCCGTGTTGATGTCCAGCACCACCCCCGCGCCGCCAATGCCTGAGAAGTCCTGGATCGCCTTCTCCACCGCGTCACGCAGCGCGAGCTGCACGCGAATATCGATGGAGGTCCGCAGTGGCTCCTGCGGCCGCGCCCGCAGCCGCTCGTCATGGTAGCGCTCCATGCCCGAAAGGCCGGTGCCGTCCACGTCCACATTGCCCAGCACATGCACGGCCGCCCGGCCCTGCGGGTAATAGCGGCGCTCCGATTCCTCAAAATACAACCCGGCGATGCCCAGGTCGTTCACCAACTGCTTCTCCCGCGGGGTCAGAGCGCGGGCGATGTAGGAGAACTGCCGGTTGCCGGAGAGCCGCCCGACCAGTCGATCCCGTTCGAGTTGCGGCAACACGCGCGACAGGCGCGTGGCCACTTCCTCCGGATTTTCGATCTGCCGGGGATTGGCATAGAGAGCCGTCACCGGCAGCGAGACTGCCAGGATCTCCCCGTTGCGGTCCGTGATCGTCGCGCGGCTCGTCACCGGCTCAGGTGCGGGCGCCGAGGCCACCTCGCGAGGCATCCGCCGCGGCTCCCGCGGGTCCAGCACCGTCGCGAAGGTCAACCTTAGCGCCACCGCCCCGAACAGCATCCCGAAACCGGCCGCGGCCAGCACCAGACGGCCCCGGCTCTTCTCCAGCACCGCGCGGCGCGCCAGGTCGGGCTGACCTGTGCGCGTGGCGCGGTAATCGGCCACCCGCGCAGCCCGGACCGGCTCGCGCAGGTGGTAGGCGATCGTGGCGTTCGGATCGGGAGCGGCGGGATCGATCATTCCAGCCTCAGCGGAGCGTCGCGGCGCTGGCGCTCGCCACCGGCACGGGCGGAGCCAGCGTCGGCCGCCCGATCCCGCCGAGCAGGGAGCCCGTGGCGACCGGCATCTCCGCCGCTGGCGGGGCCGGGTTACGCAGATGCATGGCGGTCCGCAGCAGCGCGGCCCTCTGCGGCGGGGCGGCCAGGTTCATGCCGCGATCGACCTCGCGCTCGGCCACCCGCGTGGTTTCGGCTGGCCGGACGGGCCGGCGCGCGGGCCGGGATGCCTCGGCCACGCTGACTTCGGCGCGGGCCTCGGTGGCGCGCGGCTCCGCCGCCCGCAGGGCGGCCACCTGCGGCTGATGGGATGGCGTCACCCGGGCCGGTGTCGTGCGCTCGGCCACGGAACGCTCGGCAACCGGCGCATGCTCCACCGCCGCAGGCACCGGGCGCGACGCGGCAGCGGTCTGAACGGGGGCGCGCGAGGCCGCCTGGGCGGCGGGCGCCACGGCCTGTGCCAGCCGCGCCACCGCGCCGGTCGCGGCGGCGGCCAGGGCACTCGCATTCGCCGCCATGGGCGTCGTTGTGGTGCGCGGGGCCGCATTGGCCGCCGCGGCTGCCGGCGCAGGAGCCGTCTCCGCCGGAGCGGAGGCCACCGCCACTTCGCCAGCGCGCTCCCCCTTGATCGGTGCGAAGAGGCTCGGTGCTCCCGCAAAGGCAACGGCCGGCGGCAGGCGACGCTCCAACTCGCTGGCGCGCACGAACTGGCTGGTCTGCATCACCTCCAGCGGCAGGTTGCGCGTCGCGGCGGCACGCAGCCGCTCCGGCTCGTTCAGCAGGGCCCATTCGGCGCGCAGCACGGCCGTGCGCTCGCGCGCCTGCTCGGTGTGGCGCACGGTCTCACGCAGCGTCTTCTCGAGTTCTGCGACCTCGTGCTTCACCGAATACAGGTGAAGCCCCGCCCCGGCGGCGGCGACGAGCGAGAGGAAGGTGAGCGGGCGGATCATGCGGCGGCACGCCTCTCGATGGCGCGCAGCCGGGCAGACCGCGCGCGTGGATTCGTTTGGGACTCTGCCTGAGAAGGTCGCAGAGCGGTGGTGGTCAGCAGGCGGAATTCCGCCGGTTTTGCGACATTTCGCAGCGATGCCGGATCGAAGCGCGACGCGCCCGGAGCCCGCCCCGCCGCGTCGCGCATGAAACGCTTCACGATCCGGTCTTCCAGCGAATGGAAGGAGACGACGACAAGCCGGCCGCCGGGCGCCAGCAGCTTCGCCGCTGCCTCCAGCCCGCGCTCTACCTCGCCCAGCTCGTCATTCACCTTCAGGCGCAGCGCCTGGAAGCTCCGCGTGGCGCTGTCCATGCCGGAGGGGTCGCGAGGCATCACCGAATGGATGGCCTCGGCAAGCTGCAGCGTCGTCTCGAAGGGCGCATCGCCCCGCGCTGCGACGATCTTGCGCGCGATCCGCCGCGAATACCGCTCTTCGCCAAGCTCCCAGAGCAGGTCGGCCAGCTCACGCTCCGGCAGGGTGTTCACCAGTTCCGCGGCGGTGGGCCCGGACTTCTCCATCCGCATGTCGAGCGGCCCGTCGGTCCGCAGCGAGAAGCCACGCTCCGCTTGATCGATCTGGTAGGAGGACACGCCGAGATCGAGCACCACGCCGTCCAGCTCCGCCACGCCGCGCGCGGCCATCAGGTCCAGCATGTCGCCGAAGCGCCCCTCCACCAGGTGCAGGCGCCCGGCGAAGCGCGCGACCAGGCTGGCGCCGCGGGCGATCGCGTCGGGGTCGCGATCCACGGCATAGAGGGTGCAGTTCGCGGCCGAGAGGATGGCGGCGCTGTAGCCGCCGCCGCCGAAGGTGCCGTCGAGATAGGTGGCGCCGTCACGGGGGGCGAGCGTCGCCAGCACCTCCGCCAGCATCACCGGCACGTGGCCTCCCTCGGTGGGGTCAGGCGCGACCATGGGGGAGGGATGCTCGCTCATGCGCGCACCGCAGCCGGCACGCTCAGGGCACGGGACCGCTCGCGCGCGGCGGCCAGGCGCGCCTTCAGCGCCTCCGGCTCCCAGAGCTGAAAGGAATTGCCGCGTCCGGCGAAGGTCACGGCCTCGGTGAGCCCGGCATGTTCGATCATCTCCTGCGGCAGCACCACGCGGCCCTCCCCATCCGGTCGCATCGGGAAGGCATCGGCAAAAAGCGCGAGAGACAGGTCGTCATGCGCGTCGGAGAAGACATCGAGCTGGTTGAGCCCGCTGGCCATTGTCTCGAAGGTCGGAAGCGGCCAGGCCTCGACACAGGGATCGCGGTGCGAAAGGCGCAGAACCAGCTCCAGCGTTCCCAGGCGTTCCAGGGCGGAGCGAAAGGACGCCGGGACGGAGACCCGTCCCTTCTTGTCCAGCTTCCCCGTAAAGGCGCCCATGAAATGGGTCATCCGCTGGACGTCCGCCCCCTCGCGGCCGCTCTGGGCGACTATGGTTCCCCTTTGAATGGGCCGGTGAGGCCCCCCGACCCCACCGGCTCACCCGACCATCCCGCCAGCCCCTCGCCCCCCTCAGGTCCGGGCCCTTGCGGGATGCCGTGGGATAACATGGGCCAGGATGGGCCAACAAGCATGATTGCAGTGAGCCGACGGAGTGTTGCTCACAAGCAACGCAGCGTACTCCCTGGGTTATCAGGGAGTTACCCGATTTTTCTAAGATAAAATCGTAGGAAAATGCCAGACGGCCTGTAAGCCGGGTTCTGTCGGCCCTTGCGGGCCGGGCGACCATTCCTCTGGAGTCCCTGTCACCAGGGACTTCTCGCGGCCAACCCGGATGACGGGGCGGGAAAGCCCCTGGCGACGGATTCTCGCGAATCCTCTCCGGCCATCCCTATTCGGCCTTGCTCCCGGTGGGGTTTGCCGTGCCGCCCCTGTCGCCAGGGGCGCGGTGGGCTCTTACCCCACCGTTTCACCCTTGCCCGCAACGCTTTTCAGCGGTGTGGGCGGTCTGTTCTCTGTGGCACTGTCCCTGGGGTCGCCCCCGCCGGCCGTTGGCCGGCACCGTTTTCCCGTGGAGCCCGGACTTTCCTCCACCGCCCCTTTCGGGGCTGGCAGCGGTCGCCCGGCCGTCTGGCGGAAGCGATATGCGACTCGGCGGAATCGGGGTCAAGCCGCCGGGGTGCCAAAATGCTCACGGACCCTTGAGCAGCCAGCCCGGCGCAGGGCGAGGCCGCCCAGCCCGTGAGCGCCCGGAGCCCGCGCGATGAAGGCTCCGGCGCGCGAATCGCCTCAGAGCGCGAAACCGGTATCCAGGGCGCGCGTCACATCCAGCCGTTCCCGCAGCAGCCCGAACTCCACCGATCGATCCGCCGCATCCTGCAATTCGGCAACCACCTCGGAATCCAATGGAATGGCCCGCGTGCGCTGCACATTGAAGGCGCGCCGCACCGCATCCTCCGGCAGCCGGGTCAGCCGGGCATTGGTGGCGGCGTATTCCGGGATATGGCCATCCGCCCAGGCCCAGCCGGCCCGCTGCCGCTGCATCAACTCGGCCAGTTGGGGGCGACGGTTGCGCAGGGCGTTCTCATGCGCGGCCAGGAAGCTGATGGTGGGTGTCAGCCCGGTGCCGTCCAGCAACACCCGCGCCCCGAAGCGCTCCACCTCGATCGAGACATAGGGTTCCCAGATCGCCCAGGCGTCAACCGAGCCGGAGCGGAAGGCAAGCGCTGCCTCCGCAGGCCCTAGAAAGACATGCTCGACCGCTCCCGCTTCCAGCCCCGCCCGCTTCAGGGCGGCGCGGACGAGAAACTGCCCCCAGCCGCCGCGATTGCCGGCCACCCGCTTGCCCCGGAGATCCGCCAGGCTGCGGAACGCCGAGTCGCCTCGTACCAGGATGGCCTGGGACTTCGGGTCTGCCCGCGTCGCGGCATAGGCGCGGAGCGGCGCCCCGGAGGCGAAGACGCTGAGGAAGGCGAGGTCGCCCATCGTTCCCACATCCAGCGCATCGGCTGACAGGGCTTCGAGCAGCGGCGCCGCGGCCGGAAACTCGCTCCATTCGATCGGAAATGGCAGGTCCTTGGCGGCGCCGGAGGCATCGAGCAGCGAGCGCAGCCCACCTTTCTGGTTGCCGACCCGCAGGGCGGGCGGCGCGGCGCGGGTGATGGCCGGTGTGGCAAGCAGGCCGGCCGAGGCCAGGAGGAGCGAACGGCGGGGAAAGGGCATTTGCGTCATGCCTCCATCCTGTCCCGCGCAGGGATCCCTATGAAAGGGAGGCTTTTGGGCGAAATATTCCAGGAAAGCAGAAGGTTATGCTGCGCTGGATCGCCCCGGCAGGACGCTTGTTTCCATGCCCCCGATGGCCTGCCGGAACCGGCCTCAGCCGCCCTCGGCCAGCGCCACCACAGCCTCCAGCCGGGCGAGCGTGCCGGCATCGGCTCGCCCGCCGCATTCCTCCTGCCGCCAGTGTCGCTGGAAGGCGATCAGGGCCACATCCGGCCGCGCCGGATCCACTGGATAGCCGATCCGCCGCAGCAGCTCCGCCGCGCGCTCCATGCCGCCCGGCACAGGGGAAAGGTCACCGCCATCCACCCCCTCCGGCCATAGGCCGATCCCGAGCGAGGCTAGTCCGCGCCAGTCGAACAGTTCCCCGGGATCACGCTTTCGGTCCGGCGCTACGTCACTATGTGCCACCACATTCCGCGCGGGGATGGCATGCCGCGCCAGGATGTCCAGGCACAGATCTGCCAGCGCCGCCATCTGCAGGGCGGGGAAGGAGCGATAACCGCAGGAATGGCCGGGATTCACCACCTCGATCCCGATGCTGCGCGCATTCAGCAGGTCATGCCCGCGCCAGTGCGACACCCCGGCGTGGAAAGCCCGGCGCTTCTCTGGCACCAGCCGGAAGATCCGCCCGTCCTCTTCCACCACATAATGGGAGGAGACCCGCGCCACGGGGTCGCGCAGCCGCGCGATGGCCGCCTCGCCGGTCTCCATATCCGTGTAGTGAAGAATGAGAGTGTCGATCGGCACGCCTTCGGGCCGGTCGTCCTGGTTCGGGCTGGGCAGATCGGTGATCGCCAGCCCGGCCTCGTTCGGAACCAGCGGCGGCACGGCGGCCGCGCTGCGCCGCGCTCCGGGCTGGCCGGGCAGGGGGCCGCGACGGGCTGTCACGTTTTCTGCCTCACAGCCCGCGCTCCCGTTTGATCCGGTCCCATGCCGCATTGATGTCGGCCACCTTGCCAGAGGCCTGCGCAACGGCTTCGGCCGGCGCGCCCCTGGCCATCAGCTTGTCCGGATGGTTCTCCAGCATCAGGCGCCTGCGGGCTTCGCGCACTTCCTCGTCAGAACATCCGCGCGTCAGCCCAAGCACCGCATAGGGGTCGGGCCCCTGCGGCTCCAGCCTTGGGTTCTCCGGGTTTGGCTGCCCATGCCGGGCCCGGTTCCAGGCTGCGCTGTCCAGCCCCATGCGGGAATGCAGCCCGGCCAGGAAGGTGGTTTCCGCACGGTTCACCGGACCGTCCGCCTCCGCGATGCGGAACAGCGCGCCCAGCACATCCTCCAGCACCTTCTTGTCATCGGCGAAGGCAGCGCCCAGGCGGTCGGCGAAAGGTTCCGCCCCTTCCGGGGTCTCGCGCGCCCGATCGAAAAGCTGCGCCACTTCCTTCAGGCTCTCCGGCGGAATGCGGAACATCAGCTTGAAGGCGTCGATTTCCGACCGCTGCACAGGCCCATCGCATTTAGCCAGCTTCGCCGAGAGCACCACAACCGACACGGCAAACAGGCTTTCGCGCGAGCCCATCATGGCCGCGACCTGCGCCCCATCCAGCCCAGGGATCGCCTTGCCGAGCGTACCTTCGTCGGCCGCATGCCCCAGAGCGCTGCCCAGCATGGCGCCGACCGGCCCGCCCATGGCGAACCCGACCGCGCCGCCGATGATCTTGCCCCAGAAACCCATGTTCAGGCCTAGGCCACTCCGTTCAGCGAGATGCCGGAGCCTATGCCCCGAATCGGGCCCGGCCGGAAGCGCCGCGCTTCCTTGCCCCCCGGCTTCGCCTCAAGCATGGTCGCCCGCGAGGGAATCGGGGCATCCCCGGCGGTGTGGAGGTCATTTGTCCGGGCACGGGGGCATGAACGGAACGGCACGGGGCAGCGCGAAATGCGCCCGCCGTGGTCCCCGCCGGGAAGGCTGAGATGCGTCGCCTCCTGATCGCCGGCGGTGCCCTGGCCATTTTCCTGGTCCTGCTTCTCGCCGCCCTTTACGCCGCCCCACTTTTTACTGACTGGACCGTGCGGCGCGACCAGCTGGCCGAGCTTGCCTCCGACCGCATTGGTCGCCCTGTCACCCTGCATGGCCCCGTTCGCCTCCGCCTGCTGCCCTATCCGGTGATCGAGGCCGAAGGCGTTATTCTCGGCGCCGCCGGCGACAGCCTCGCCTTCTCCGCCCGTTCCCTGCGCCTGCGCCTGGATGGTGGCGCCCTCCTCCTCGGCCGGGTCGCCCCGCGGGAAATGGCGATTGTCGGCGCCGAGTTGCGCGTGCCCTGGCCTCCCTCCGACGCCGCTTTCCTCCCCTACAGCCTTTCCGGCTTCTCGGCGGAGCTGGTGGACAGCCGCCTTATCATCGGCGGTGTGCGGCTGGATGCGGTCCAGGCCCGGCTGACCGCCGGTGACGCTCTCCAGGGCCTTCACGCCGAGGGGCGCTTCGCCTGGGGTGGGCTGGAATGGCGCTTCGAGGGCAATCTCGGCCGTCCGGGCTATGACGGCTACACCCCCCTCGACCTTCGGGTGGCGATGGGCAACGCCTCCGCCTCCACGCGCGGCGTGCTGACGCCGGATGGTACGTTGGAGGGCAGCATGGAGGCCTCCGGCCCCGACCTCTCCCTCCTCATTCCCGGCCCGCCCGGCCCTTTCCGTGCCCGCGGCCGCATGACAGTCGCCTCCGACCTCCTGGCCGCGGACGATCTGACCCTGGACATCGCGGGAAGCCCCGCCCGCGGCGCCCTGACGCTCCGCCTCTCCCCCACGCCGCGCCTGGATGCCGCGCTGACTGCCGGGCGGCTGGATCTCGACCCCTGGCTGGCCGCCCTGCGCGGCCGCCGGCCCACGCTGCCTATCGGCCTGGATATTTCCGCCGAGGCGGCCACCTTCCGCGGCGTTCCGCTCCGTCGTTTGCGCGCTGCAGTCTCCCGTGACGCCGAACGTCTGACCCTCTCCGACGTGTCGGCCATCCTCGCCGGCAACACGAATGTGGAACTGAACGGCGCCACGGCAGGCGAGCGGCTGGAGGCCGGCCTTCGCTTCTCCGGCACCGACCTGCGGGGGACGATCGACGCTCTCGGCGCCTCGCTCGGCTTCGATGCCGGCTGGCTCGCCCCCAACCGGCCAAGCCGGGGGGAGGGACGGGCCCGCCTCGTTCTCGAACCTGGCTCGGTCGCTGTCCCCGAACTCTCCGCGACCCTCGACGGCACCCGCATCTCGGGGGCCGGAGTGCTGCGCTTCGGCAACCGCCCTGCTCTTGGCCTCGGCCTCACCCTCGACACGCTGGACCTGGAAGGCTGGCTCCGGCCCGGGCTGGACTGGCCCACGGCCAGCCGTCTTCTCGGCGCGATCGATGCCAATCTCCGCCTGGCCACTGAGCGCGCCAACTGGCGCGGTGCCACGCTGGAACGCGCCTCCCTGGACGCCGCGCTGGAGAATGGCCGCCTCACCCTGCGTCGCCTCGCCGGCCAGCTCGCCGGGGCCGATCTCGTGGCCTCCGGCACGGCGCTCCTCGGCCCCAGTCCGCGCCTTTCCGATGCCACGCTGGAGCTTTCCACCCCCAGCGCCCGCCCTCTCGCGACCCTGCTGCCCGGCAATTGGCCCGACGGCACGCGCCTGGCCAATGAGGCGTTGACCTTGCGGGCCACGGGCAATGGCCCGCCCGAGGCCCTCGCGATCCAGGGCAGCGCTGATCTGGGCGAGGCCCGGCTTGAGGCCGCCGGCACGCTCGACATCCCGGGTAACCGCGGCAGCGGCAATGTCACCCTTCGTCATCCAGGCGCCCCGCGTCTTCTGAACGACACGCTCGGTGCCTCGCTCACGGATTGGATCGGCCAAGGCTCGCTCTCACTTGTTGCCGCGCTTTCCGCTGGTCCCCAGGGCGTCACGGCCGAACGCTTCGACCTTGTGGCCGGTGCGCTGCGCGCCAGCGGTCAGCTCGCCCTTGCGCTCGATGCTCGTCCGCGCCTGACCGGTCGCATTGCCGCCGAAACCGTCATGCTGCCCGCCTTTGACTGGCGCAGCCGCAACCCCCTGCCCATCGCTGCCCTACGCGCCGCCGATGCCGACCTGACCCTTTCGGCCACCCAGCTCGACCCGCTCGGCCTGCCGACCCTGCATGATCTGCGCACCCGACTGCGCCTTAACGCCGGCATCCTGACATTGGACGCGATCGAGGCTGTGTTGAGCAATGGCGCGCTGCGTGGAAGCCTGACCTTCGCCAGCACGGGCGAGACGCCCCGTGTCGCCCTCTCGGCCAATCTGCGCAACGCTGCAATTACCGGCCCGCTCCTCGACCTGCCCCTGAACCTGACAACCGGGGAAGCCGATGCCGATGCCCGTCTTGAAGCCGTCGGCAGCAGCCCTGCCGCCCTCCTTGCCACGCTGTCCGGCGAGGCGGCGCTGACTGCCCGCCACGGGACACTGGTCGGCCTGGACGCCGCCGCCGCCGGCCGCGCGGCCACTGCCGGGGACGAGGCCGCCCTCCGCGCCGCGCTACAGGACGGCACCACCACCTTCGATGCTCTTTCGCTCCGCGCCAGCCTCACCGCCGGCCGCGCTACCCTGACCGAGGGCACTGCCGCTGCCTCCGGCGTCGCCTTGAACCTGCGCGGCGAACTGGACGCCGCCCGTGCCGCCCTGGACCTCACCGTTACGGAAAAGCCTGCCGACCCCGTGCCCGAGGTCGGAATCCGCCTGACCGGTCCTGCCTCCCAGATCCGCCGTGTTCCGGATCTCTCGGCCTGGCTGCGCTGGCGGGCGGAGCACTGACCCCGGGAGCTACGCCTTCGAGCCCCGGGATCAGCGCCGTGCGACGCCCAGGGCCAGCACGCGCAGAGCCGAAGCGAGGGGGAGGGTGGGGTCGTCGCGGGCGGCGTCGGCCGCGGCGACCAAGCGGAGCAAGGGCTCGCCGCGGCGCGTAGCCTCTTCCTCCAGCACGGCCCAGAATTCGGGCTCCAGCGCCACGGAGGTTCGGTGACCGGCCAGGGTGAAGGAGCGCTTGACGAGATGCCCTGCCATAGAAAAGGGGCTATCAGCCCCCGGCGAGGGTCGCGCCGGGGCGGGTCATCTCCTCCGGCCGCACCCAGCGGTCGAAATCCTCCGGCTTCACGAAGCCAAGCTGCTCCGCGGCATCGCGCAGGGTCAGGTTCTCCGCCAGGGCCTTCTTCCCGATCTTCACGGCCTTGTCGTAGCCGATCTTCGGGTTCAGCGCCGTCACCAGCATCAGCGACTTCGCCAGGTTCTCGGCGATGCGGTCGCGGGCGGGCTCCAGCTTCTCCACCATGTTGTGCGCGAAGCTCTCGGCCACGTCGCCCAGCAGCGTCGCGGATTGCAGCACGGCCTGGATGATGACGGGCTTGAAGACGTTCAGCTCCAGATGCCCCTGGGTGCCGGCAATGGTGACGGTCGTGGTGTTCCCCATCACCTGGGCCGCCACCATGGTCATGGCCTCCGCCTGGGTCGGGTTGGTCTTGCCGGGCATGATGGAGGAGGAAAGCCCGTCCGCCGGGATCACCAGCTCCGAGAAGCCGGCGCGCGGGCCGGAACCGAGCAGGCGCACATCATTGGCGATCTTGTTCAGCGACACGGCGACGGTGTTCATCGCGCCCTGAAGCGCCACGAAGGCGTCATGCGCGCCCATGCCGACGAAGGGGTTGGGATGCGCCGTGAAGGGCAGGCCGGTCAGCGCCGCCATCCGCTCCGCGAAGGCCCGGGCGAAATCGGGATGGGTGTTCAGCCCCGTGCCCGCCGCCGTGCCACCCTGCGGCAGTTGCAGCAGGTCCGGCACCGCCGCCTTCACCCGCGCGATATCGGCCTCCACCATGCCCGCCCAGGCCGCGAATTCCTGGCCGAGCGTGACGGGAACCGCATCCATCAGATGGGTGCGCCCGAGCTTGACGATATCGCCCCATTCCTGCGCCCGGCGGGCGAGGCTGGCATGCAGCACCTCCAGCCCGGGGATCAGCCGGCGCGTCACGGCCTCGGCGGCCGCCACATGCATCACCGTCGGAAAGCTGTCGTTCGAGGACTGGCCGCGGTTCACATGGTCATTCGGATGCACAGGCTTCCGGCTCCCCAGCGGCTGGCCGAGCATCTGGTTCGCGCGGTTAGAGATGACCTCGTTCGCGTTCATGTTGGTCTGGGTGCCCGAGCCGGTCTGCCAGACGGGCAGGGGGAAGTCGGCATCCCGCTCATTCGCGGCCACTTCCCGGGCAGCAGCAATGATCGGGTCGGCGATCTCGGCCGGCAATTCGCCAAGAGCCTTGTTCGCCTCGGCGGCGGCCTGCTTCTGCAGGCCCACCGCCCGGATCAGCGCGGGGGGAAAATGCTCCGAGCCGATGCGGAACAATCGCCGGGCCCGCTCGGTCTGCGGTCCCCAAAGCCGTTCGGCCGGGATCTCGATCGTACCGAGAGAGTCGGTTTCGGTGCGGGTCTGTTCAGCGTTCGCCATGTGTCGCGAGTTGGGCAGCCCGCGGGCCGGTTCCTAGCCCCCGGGGAACAAAGCCTCAGTGCCAGCCATCGACGCGCGTCCACCGCCCGACTCGCTGCCCCGTCCCATCCAGCACGTCATAGGCGCCATATCCGCCGGCCACGGTCATGCAGACGTGATTGGGATAGACCCGCACCCGGGAGCCGATCGGGAAGCGCGCGAACCAGGATTCATCTGGCAGCGGCACCGTCCCATGCTCCTGGTGGACAATGGTGACATGCAGCGGCAGCGCCGCCCCGGTCTCAGCATCAGCCAGCGTCCCATAAGCCGTGCCCGGGGCGAATGTGTTGGCCGAGATATCCTTGGACAGCGCAAGCGCCCCGGCATCGAGGATTAGCGCATTGGTCGCCCGGTTGTGCCCGATGACAGTGGAGAGAACGGAGAGCGCCAGTTCGTCCCAGCCACACATGCCCTTGGACATCTGCGCCAGGTCCCAGAAGAGCGAGACCCCCGCCCGCGCATCCGTCACGCCCTTCAGGTGGCGTGCATGCAGCAGGGTAGGGGTGGAGCCCACGGAAACCACCTCCGCCGGCATCCCGGCCTCGCGGATCGCCTCGGCCGCGCCGACCGCGGCGGCCCGCTCCTGCTCCGCGATGTCCGCAATGCGCTCCAGGTCCTTCGTGCCGTAGGAATGGCCGCCATGGGTCATCACACCCGCCAGCCGCAGGTTGCGCGAGCCATGGATGGCCCGCGCCACGGCCAGCGCCTTTTCCGGCGGCGCGCCGGCGCGGTGCTCGCCACTATCCACCTCCACCAGCACCTCGCTCGGCGCCGAGGCGGCGGAGTCCAGCAGCCCAACCATCTCCGGGCTGTCCACCACCAGCAGCAGCCGGACCCCGTGATTCCGCACCACCGCCTCGGCCCGTGGCAGTCTGGCGGGGATGATGGTGGCGGCCAGCATGATGTCGCGGGAGGCACCGGAGGCTGCCAGTGCCTCCGCCTCCTTCATGGTGGAGACCGTGGCCGGCCCCGGCACCCCGCCAGTGGAGATCAGCGCCACTTCCACGGATTTCGCGGTCTTGAAATGGGGCCGGAAGGTCACCCCCAGCGCCGCCGCGCGATCGCGCAGCTTCTTCGCATTGGCTTCCAGCTTCGCCCGGTCAAGCAGCAGCCGGGGCGTGTCGAGCGTCTCGCTCACAGGCGGTCGCCGTAGGAGGAAATTTCCACCAGATTCCCGTCGGGGTCGCGGCAATAGACGGAGATGATCGGCCCCAGCGCCCCGGCCTTCTCCACCGGCCCCCGCTCGACGGTCACGCCGCAATCTTTCAGATGCGACACCACATCCTCGGCCATGACTGTCACGATGAAGCAGAGGTCATGTCCCCCGGGCGCCGCCCAATGGCCAGTGAACCACTCCTCCTGGGTTGCCGTCTCTGGGCGTAGGTTGATTTTCTGACCGCCGAAACGTAGCGCGGTCCGGTTGCTTGGGCCGAAATCCTCCCGCTCCATCCCCAGCACGCGCTGATACCAGCTCGCCATGGTTTCCACGTCGCGGCAGGTCATGACCAGGTGATCCAGGCGGTCCACGGCGAAGCGCATCGGTGTCTCCTTACGGCTTGCGGGTACGGAGGCGCGCGGTGGCCTCGATCTCGATCCTCATCGCATCCGTCTGCAACCCGGCATGGATGAGGGTAGCGGCGGGGCGGATCTCCCCGAAATACCGGCGCAGCACGGGCCAGCAGGGCTCCCAATCCGCCCGGTCCGGCACGATGAAGCGCAGCCGCACCACATCCTCCAGCCCGGCCCCGGCCTCGGCCAGGGCGGCGGCGATGTTGCGGATGGCCTGCTCGCACTGCGTCTGCACGTCCTCCGCGATCGTCATCGTGCCGTAGTCGTAGCCAGTGGTGCCAGAGACGAAGACCGTGTCCCCATCCACCACGGCGCGTGAGTAGCCGATCTCTCGCTCGAAGGACGAACCGGAGGAGATGAGGCGTCGCATCGTCTCGGCCTTGCGGTGGCATGTGGTCGCGCGGAAGCGTGCGTCGGCGCGTGGCGCTGATGGCAGGCAAGGGGGGAGGCGGTCAATGGCCGGTCCTTCGGCCCCTTGCCAGGTAAGTGCCGGACCGGGCCGGCGCCGCGGAGCGCTCTGCCCAGATCAAGATCAGAGCCACCTCTGGGGGGGGGGGCTCACGAACAAGACAACTTCCACTCGAGCAACCTTTGCTGGCCCGGGTGCGTCTTCATCCGAGCGCATAGCGGCCGGAAGCGGTGTATGGAACAGCAAGAGGCGGATCTGTGGCTCGGACTCGAAGCTGCGGCGCGTGAGCCGGGCCTGGACAGCGTCTGGGGTGACCGCGTCGAGCTGTGGGTGGACCGAGCCAACCGCGTCATCCTGGGAGTGATGGATGCCGTGGAGGAGGTCGAGTGGGTCGTCCATGACCTGATGGTCTGGTTCCGGCGTCGCTAACCCCCCGCCCTAAAACAAAAGGGCCGGGGAAAACCCCGGCCCTTGCCCCGGATAATGGGGGCTGATTCGCTGCTTACTCAAGCCCATCGTAGAAGTCGTTGCCCTTGTCATCGACCACGATGAAGGCCGGGAAGTCCTTCACTTCGATCCGCCACACGGCCTCCATGCCGAGCTCCGGATATTCCAGCACCTCGACCTTCTTGATGCAGTCCTGCGCCAGACGCGCCGCCGGGCCGCCCACGGAACCGAGATAGAAGCCGCCATACTGCTTGCAGGCATTGGTCACGGCCTTGGAGCGGTTGCCCTTGGCCAGCATCACCAGCGAACCACCGGCCGCCTGGAACTCCGCCACATAGGAGTCCATGCGCCCCGCCGTCGTCGGGCCGAAGGAACCGGTGGGCATACCCTCCGGCGTCTTCGCCGGGCCGGCGTAATAGACCGGGTGGTTCTTGATGTAGTCCGGCAGGCCCTGGCCCGAATCCAGCCGCTCCTTCAGCTTCGCATGGGCGATGTCACGCGCCACGACGATGGTGCCGGTGAGCGACACGCGGGTCTTCACGGGGTGCCTGGACAGCTCCGCGCGGATGGCATCCATCGGCTGGTTCAGGTCGATCTTCACGACCTCGCCGCTCTCCTCCAGGCCCTCGGTCTGGTCGGGCAGGAAGCGCGCCGGGTCGGTCTCGAGCTGCTCCAGGAACACGCCTTCGGGTGTGATCTTCGCCTTGATCTGCCGGTCGGCCGAGCAGGACACGCCGATGCCGATGGGTAGGGAGGCGCCGTGGCGCGGCAGGCGGATCACGCGGACGTCGTGGCAGAAATACTTGCCGCCAAACTGCGCGCCGATGCCGATATTCTGCGTCAGCTTGTGGATTTCGGCTTCCAGCTCCCGGTCACGGAAGGCATGCCCCGCCTTGCTGCCCTTCTCCGGCAGCGTGTCGTAATAGCGGGTGGAGGCCATCTTCACCGTCTTGAGGTTCGTCTCGGCAGAGGTGCCGCCGATGACGATCGACAGGTGGTAGGGCGGGCAGGCGCTGGTCCCCAGCGTCTTGATCTTCTCCTCCAGGAAGGCGAGCAGCTTCGGCTTGTTCAGCACCGCGCGCGTCTGCTGGAAGAGGAAGGTCTTGTTGGCCGATCCGCCGCCCTTGAGGATGAACTGCAGGCTGAACTCATCGGCATGGTAGTCGCCGGGGGAAGCGTAGATGTCGAACTGCACCGGCAGGTTGTTGCCGGTGTTCACCTCGTCATACATCGTGAGCGGCGCCATCTGCGAGTAGCGCAGATTGGTCTCGGTATAGGTGCGGTGGACGCCATAGGAGAGTGCCTCCTCCTCGTCGCCCTCGACCCAGACGCGCTGGCCCTTCTTGCCGAAGACAATGGCCGTGCCCGTGTCCTGGCACATGGGCAGCTTGCCGCCGGCGGCGATGCTCGCATTCTTCAGTAGGTCGAGCGCCACGAAGCGGTCATTCGCCGACGCCTCGGGGTCCTTCAGGATGTTCGCGAGCTGCTGCAGATGGCCGGGGCGCAGCAGGTGGGAGACGTCCTTGCAGGCCTGGAAGGCGAGCTGCTCCAGCACCTCCGGCTTGATCTTCAGGACCGTCTTGCCCTCCACCTCGATGGTGGAGACACCCTGGATGTCCAGCTTGCGGTAGGGGGTGGTGTCCTCTGCCAGCGGGAACATCGGGCTGAACAGGAAGCCCGCGCCGCGCTGGGAGGTGGGGGTGCCGGCATCCGCCTCCGCGCCAGCATGGGTCGCGGCCGGCGTCACCCCCGTGGGGATCGGGGGCTGGACGGCGTCGAGGGTATTGGAACTCACGGAAGCACTCTCCCGGTTTTGGCCCCGCCATGCCCGGAAGAAGAAAGGGCAGGCGAGGGGGGCGGGGCCCGGCCGCGGAAGGCGGCGCGCGGCCCGGGCCGTGCGGTGAAATCTGTCGTTTGTTAGCGCGACCCCGTCTGGCGCGCCAGCAGCCGGACAGAAATGGCAACGCGCCCTAGCCCCGCAAAGGGCCTGGGGTGCGGGATTCCAGCCTTATTCCTTGTTGGGGCGCCGCCGGAAGGCGTCCAGGCTCACTACCTGGGCGGGGGTCTCGGACTTGGCGCCGGCCGGTTCGGGCGGTGGGGAAGGAGCGGCCGGAGGCTCTTCCGCCGGCATGGGAGCCGCCTCCGCCTCCGCGTCCGGGGCAGCCATCTCGCCGAAGCGCAGCCCCACCCGTACATGCGGATCCCAGAAGGCCACCAGTGCTGCGAACGGAATCACCAGCGTCGCCGCCGCGCCGCCGAAGGACAGTCCGACCGAAACCTTCTGCTCCCCACGGTCCACCTTCAGGTCCCAGAACTGGTGCTGCAGGACGATGGTCATTTCCTGCGGGTAGCGGGCCTTCAGGTGCCCGGGGACCTTCGTCTCCGGGTGGTCGGTGCGGAAGGTCAGGTAGAAATGGTGCTCCCCCGGCAGTCCATTCTTCGCCGCGAACTCCAGCGCACGAAGAGCCACGTTCCTCATGGCCTCCTCGGTCCAGCGATCATAGGGCAACAGGCTTTCGGGAGGTGGCGCTTGCTCGCTCATAGGGGGCATATCCAGGCCGGGCGGGTTCTGGGGATAACCCTATAGGGGAGGTTCCGCACGGGGCCTAGCGCCCGGCCGCGGAAGCAGCGGCGCCGTATTCGCGCAGCACCTCCCGCACCAGCGCCGCCGGGTCCTCCGCCGTCAGGGCCCCGTCGAGCAGCAACATCGGTGATCCATGCGCCAGGCCCGGAGCCGTCCTGCCCAGTCCCGTGCTTGTCCGTCCAATCTTCCCGGCATTCGCGATGCTGGCCGTGCCCATCGCCACTGCACGCGCTCGCGCTGATGCTGCTGGTCGTGGTCGGATACGCAGTCGGGCAGGCCCGGCGGAGGCGTATTGCATCACATCGCCGCATGATGATCATGGTCGCCGACAGCCTCTACATCGCTGGCGCCGCAGCCGTCCTCATCCCCGGCCGCTTGGCACACCGGTTCCTGTTCGGATGGGGAAACAAGCAAGTGGGGGGATTCTGTTGCCCCGTTCCCCCCGGACGGCGCTTACCTATTCCTAGGCAGCGAGCGCCACAGCCTCGCGGCTGTTATCGTTGGCACTTGTGTATTAGCCCGATAACGGCGGTACAATGCCGGGCAAAGGACACGTCTTTACCGCGCGTGTCGAGCCTGTTTCGCCCCCATGCTCCCGTTCCCCCTGGTGGAGAACTCCGGGTCGATAAACCCGGTTCAGGATGGTGGAGGCGCCGGGCACTGCCCCCGGGTCCACAACGCTTATTCCACGTGCCGTTTATCGCCATAGTCGCCCGAAGGCGGCATGCCCGATATAGGCTGTTGTCCCGAGGATTACTAGGCACCCGAGACGGAGATGGCTCAGGGAAGCGGACGGAAACTTTACGGCGTGTCCACGTTTCCACCTTGCTCAATGTAGCGAAGCGCAACATTGCGAAGTTGAAGCAGCCTCGCCTTTCACAGCAGGAAGGAGTCGTTTCGGTGATCCAGTTGCCCTCTTTATTGCGCGTATCGGCCGCAGTGGCCTCCCTGGTCCTGGTATCCGCCTGCACGGGCGAGACAAACTCCGGGCGCGGTACAGCCAGCACGAGCGCCTCCACGCCGAGCATCGCCAATGATCCGGGCTCCCGCCTGTCCCGGGGTGGGCCGACGGGCGGCGCCAGTGCCTCGGGGAGCGCTACTTCGGGCGCCTACAACCCCGCCGTGGTGAGTGATCCGGGCTCCCGGGCGTCCCGGGGCGGGCCAACGGGCGGAGCCAGCGCCTCGGGGAGCGCTACTTCGGGCGTCTACAACCCCGCCGTGGTGAGTGATCCGGGCTCCCGGGCGTCCCGGGGCGGGCCGCAGCCGTAACAGGTCGGAACAGAAACGGCTGGTCCGGAGACCGCCATCGGCTACCCAAATCGAGCGGCGGACGTCACGGGACGTCCGCCGCAAGGCCGCTTGGCGCGGCGGATGACATGCTGTGACCGGGCGCACCCACTCCGGGTGATCCGCGTCAAACAGGGTAGTGCTCGAAGACCGGCACCTAGCGACCGCGTCATCGCCTCGGTAAACCCCTTGCCTGAGAAGGGGGCAGCTGATGGAACTTACGGATGCGCAGCGACAGGAGCTGGCCGAGGCGGAAGCCCAGCGTCACGAAACCCGCCGCCCTGTCTCGCCGGGTCTCGAGGCCCTTCTGTTCCGCCCGATCCCCGTGCTCGACCATGGCTTCGTCCGCGTGGTGGACTACATGGGCGACGATGCGGCCGTGGTGCAGGCGGCGCGTGTCTCCTATGGCCGCGGCACGAAGGCGGCCAATGAGGATCGTGGCCTGATCCGCTACCTCATGCGTCACCGCCACTCCACGCCTTTCGAGATGTGTGAGATTAAGTATCACGTGAAGCTGCCCATTTTCGTGGCGCGGCAGTGGATCCGCCATCGCATGGCGAATGTGAACGAGTACTCCGCCCGCTACTCGATCCTGGACCGCGAGTTCTACCTTCCTGCCCCGGAGCAGCTTGCGGCCCAGTCCGCCGTGAACCGTCAGGGCCGAGGCTCCGTATTGCAGGGGAATGAGGCCGCCCGCGTGCTGGATCTGTTGCGGGAGGACGCCACCCGCAACTACGATCACTACCTGGAAATGCTGAACGAGGACGCCGATGGCCGCGTCATCGACGAGTCCCGCCGGGGCCTGGCGCGCGAGCTGGCGCGGATGAACCTGACGCTGAACGCCTATACCCAGTGGTACTGGAAGACGGACCTCCACAACCTCCTGAACTTCCTCTCGCTGCGTGCCGACGCCCATGCCCAGTACGAGATCCGCGTCTATGCCGAAGCCATGCTGGACACGGTGAAGGCCTGGGTACCCTTGGCCCACGAGGCCTTCCGCGACTACCGCATGGGCGCGGTCACCCTTTCCTCCCAGATGCTCGCGGTTGTGCGAGGCATGTTGGACGGCGCGCCGCCGGACCAGGCCGCCAGCGGCCTTTCCAAGCGCGAGTGGCGCGAGTTGATGGCGATCCTCGGCCGGGAGACCTGACGGATTCCGCGCCCTCGCCCCGACCCAGCGCCAATGAGCAAGCCGCCCAGCACCCGATCACCCGCGAGGTCGCCGAAGGGCAGGTTGGATACCGCGCCCCGCAAGGCTTCCACCCGCAAGCCTGCCGCGCGTGCAAAGGGCCGGATCTCCCAGAAGCTGGTCACGCGGCTCTGGAGCGGCGGCCCCTCCTGGATCGGCGTCCTGGTCATCGTCGTCTCGGTGCTGGTCGTTCTTCCGATTGCCGCGGCCGTGCTTGGTGACATCTGGGCCGTCATCCTCGGCGCCCTGATCGGTGGCTTCGCCCTCGGGCGGGCCACCGCGCGTTAGGCCGGGGAAGATGCTCCAGCCGCGCCACCGGCCGGAAGGCCGCACCCCGGGCAACAATCCAAGCTTCCCAGAACGCCTGCTCTACTGGCTTCCCCGCCTCGACCTGCCCTGGCCTAAGCGCTACGCGATGGCGACGGCCGTCGTCGCGGCCGTGGCATTGTTGCGTGCGCTGCTCGACCTCGGTGGCCTGCCTTTCCTGCCCTTCATTCCCGGGTTGATGTGGGCCAGCTTCGCACTGGGCCTTGGCGCTGGTCTTTACGCCACCCTGCTGTCCGCCGTGGTCGCGGCCGTTTTCTTCCTGGCTCCGCCAGGCAGCTTCGCGCTGACGAGCGACCAGTGGGTTTCCCTTATCGCCTTCACCCTGATCGACGTGGTCATCGCGATCGTCTGTTCCGCCCTGAGCAGGACTTTGTCCGCCCGCGAGGCCAGCATCGCCGCCCTGGCCCGCGCCCAGGCCGAGCTCCAGGCCCTGAACGAGACGCTGGAGCGCCGGATCGAGGAGCGCACCCGCGAGCGCGACCGCCTCTGGATCCTTTCCCGGGACGCCTTCCTCATCACGGATGTGGAAGGCCGCTGGCTTCGCGTCAGCCCGGCCTGGTCCACGCTCCTTGGCTGGTCCGAGGCCGAGCTGCTCGGCCGGACCTCCGCCTGGATGGAGCATCCGGACGACCCGGTGCCCGATTGGCGGGTGCTGGACACCGGGGCGGCCGGCCCCATGACCCTGCGCTTCGAAAACCGCTTCCGCACGAAGGACGGCTCCTGGCGCTGGTTCTCCTGGACCGCCGTTCCGGCTGATGGTCTCTACTATTGCGTTGCCCGGGACGTGACCACCGAGCGCGAGCAGGCCGAGGCGCTGCGCCAGGCCGAGGAAGCGCTGCGGCAGTCGCAGAAGATGGAGGCGGTCGGGCAGCTCACCGGCGGCATCGCCCATGACTTCAACAACCTGCTGACCGCCATTACCGGCAGCCTCGGGCTGCTCCGGACACGGTTACGGCAGGGCCGGCCGGAGGCGGCGGAGCGCTATATCGCCACTGCCGAAGGCGCCAGCGAGCGCGCTGCGGCCCTGACAAACCGCCTCCTCGCCTTCTCCCGCCGCCAGACCCTCGATCCTCGGCCCACCGACATCAACCGGTTGGTCACAGGCATGATCGAGTTGGTGCGGCGCACCGTCGGCCCCGCCATCGCGGTGGAGACATCGCTGCCGGACGGAATCTGGGCCACGTTGGTCGATTCCAACCAGCTCGAGAACGCGGTGCTGAATCTCTGCATCAACGCGCGGGACGCCATGCCGGGGGGCGGGCGCCTGCACATCTGCACGGCCAACCGCATCCTCGATATGGGCGCGGCGCGGGAATGCGACCTGGCTCCCGGCGAATACGTAACGGTGACCGTCGCTGACACTGGCGTCGGCATGAGCCCGGAGGTGTCGAGCCGCGCCTTCGATCCCTTCTTCACCACCAAGCCGATAGGCCAGGGCACGGGCCTCGGCCTGTCCATGATCTATGGCTTCGCGCGCCAGTCCGGTGGGCAGGCGCGCATTCTCTCTGAGCCCGGGCGGGGCACCCGTGTCGAGATCTACCTGCCCCGCTATTTCGGCCCCCTGCCGATGGAGGAGTCCGGCGCCGCCAGGCTGCGCACCCCGCGGGATGGGGCAGGGCAGACCATCCTCCTTGTTGAGGACGAGGACGCGGTGCGGAGCCTGGCGGCCGAGATCCTGCAAGACCGCGGCTATACCGTGCTGGAAGCCCCCGACGGCGCTGCCGGCGTCGCCATGCTGCGCAGCGGGGTACGGCCGGACCTGCTGGTGACGGATGTCGGCCTGCCCGGTGGGACGAACGGCCGCCAGGTGGCCGATGCGGCGCGCGCGGAGCAGCCGGGGCTGAGTGTCCTGTTCATCACCGGCTATGCCGAGAAGGAGGTGCTGGGCGACGGGCCGCTCGGCCGAGGCTTCTTCGTCCTCGTCAAACCCTTTCCGATGGAACGGCTGGTCCAGTATGTCGGAGACATCCTCACGCGGACCGAGGTGCCCAGCCGGGCAGGCTGAGAGACGTGCGGAGGCCGCAGGCCAGCTCTGCCAGGGGCGGCGGCGACCCGATCTGCCCGGCCCGCGTTACCTGACCCGGAACGAGAGGAGGCCGCCATGGCAGCCAATGAAGTCCGGGT
Organism: Roseomonas chloroacetimidivorans; assembly: GCF_049629625.1. Taxonomy (NCBI): domain Bacteria; kingdom Pseudomonadati; phylum Pseudomonadota; class Alphaproteobacteria; order Acetobacterales; family Roseomonadaceae; genus Roseomonas; species Roseomonas chloroacetimidivorans. Next base: position 227,785 of record NZ_JBNBZS010000003.1, read on the forward strand.
CGCGATCGTCACCGGTGCTGGCTCCGGCATAGGCGAGGCCACGGCCCGCCGGTTCGCGCGTGACGGCTTCGCCGTCGTGCTGACGGGCCGCACCGAGGAGAAGCTGGCCGGGGTCGCGAAAGACCTGCCCGCCGACCGCGCCCTGACCGTGGCCGCCGATGTTTCCGATGAGGAGCAGTCTCTTTTCCTCATCAACCGCGCCATTGAGCGCTTCGGGCGGCTGGATGTGCTGGTGAACAATGCCGGGACCCATGCGACCGGTCCGGTCGAGCAGGCAAAGACGGCTGACTGGCGCAGGGTGATGGGCACCGACCTGGATGGCGTCTTCTTCTGCACCCGTGCCGCTGTTTCGCATCTGCTCACGACCCGGGGCAGCATCGTGAACGTCTCTTCCGTCTCCGGCCTGGGGGGAGACTGGGACATGAGCATCTACAACGCCGCCAAGGGCGCCGTGACCAACCTCACCCGCGCGCTCGCGCTGGAGCTGGGCCCCAAGGGCGTGCGCGTGAACGCCGTCTGCCCCAGCCTTACCCGCACGGACATGACGCAGGACATGATGGGTGACCGGAAGCTGCTCGCGAAATTCGCCGAGCGCATTCCGCTCGGCCGCCCGGCGGAGCCGGAGGAAATCGCCGATGTGATCGCCTTCCTGGCCAGCCATGACGCGCGCTTCGTCAATGGCGTGAACCTGCCTGTCGATGGCGGGCTCTCCGCCTCCAATGGACAGCCGCCCCAGGCCTGATCTCCGGCCCGGGCGCGCTTGCCAGGCGGGGCCGCTCCCGCCTGAATGCGCGGCCGCATGACCCTCACTGTCTTCGGTTCCGTCAACGCCGACCTCGTCTTCCCCGTGGAGACGCTGCCCGCACCCGGCCACACCATTCTCGGCGGCGCCTGGCGCGCCCTGCCCGGCGGGAAGGGGGCGAACCAGGCCGTCGCGGCGGCGCGCGACGGCGCCCCGGTGCGCTTCGTCGGCGCGGTCGGCCGCGATCCGATGGCCGCCATTGCGCTTTCCGCCCTGCGCGGGGCCGGCGTGGACCTTTCCGCCCTGGCCGAAACCGGGGAGCCGACCGGCGCCGCCGCCATCTGTGTCGATGCGGAGGGACGCAACCAGATCGCCGTCTCCCCCGGCGCCAATGCGCTGGCCCGCGCTGCCCAGGTACCGGCCCTGGGGGCAGGCGCCGTCCTTCTGGTGCAGATGGAAACCCCAGCCGAGGAAACCGCCTCCCTGATCCTCCGCGCCCGCGCGGAGGGTGCGCGCCCGATCCTGAACCTGGCGCCGGCCGCACCGATGGACCCGGACGCTCTGCGTGCCCTCGACCTGCTGATCGCGAATGAGCATGAGGCGGCCTGGCTTGCCGGCCAGCTCGGCTGCGATGCCACCGCCGGTGCCCTGCATGCCGCGCTGGGCGTTGCAGTCGCCGTCACCCTAGGCGAGCGCGGCGCCGAGGCCGCGACGGCGGAGGCGCGATGGCGCACCAACGCCGTCCCGCCGCCCCGTGTGGTGGATACGACCGGGGCGGGGGATTGCTGGTGCGGCGTGCTTGCCGCCACCTTCGCGAGGTGCCCCGCTGGAGGCGGCGATGCGCCGCGCCGCGGTCGCCGCCTCCATTGCCGTGTCACGGCCCGGGGCGGCGGATGCGATGCCAGTCGCGTCGGAGACGGATGCGGTGCTGGCTTCCGCCGGCGCCCGACTGCTCTGAGCAGCTTCGGAAGCGCGTGGCCCTGTTCACTCTTGGCCGTCTTCCTGTCGCAATCAGCCTGACAACTCTCCGTGTTCGCTGGATCGCCCGGGCCTGATGCGGACTTAAGTGCGGGACGGGATCCGCCGGGCGCGAAAGCACCGGTCGGTTCCCCTGCCGGTTCCAGTCCTGGGGCCACCCGCCTGCCTGCCCCATGGATGCCGGGCCGGGCGGACGAGGTGGTTCCGCTGCTGCCAACCGGCATCTTCGACGGATTCGGCGGGGCGAAAGCATGACGGACGAGAACGAGACGGCCCATTACGACGGCCCTTCCGGCGGCTGGGGCTCTCTGCGGGGCATCTCGCGCATCTTTGGCAAGGAGTGGAACACGCCGCTCGCGATGGAAACGCTGATGCGGCAGAACAAGCCGCGCGGCTTCATGTGCGTCTCGTGCTCCTGGACCAAGCCGGCGGATTATCACACCTTCGAATTCTGCGAGAACGGCGCGAAGGCCACGCTGTGGGACCTGACGACCCGTCGCTGCACCCCGGAATTCTTCGCCAAGCACTCGCTGACCGAGTTGCGCGAGTGGAAGGACTACGACCTCGAGCAGCAGGGCCGTCTTACCCATCCCCTGCGCTATGATCGCGAGACGGATCGCTACGTGCCCTGTGATTGGGATGAGGCCTTCCAGGGCATCGCGCGGGAACTCCGCGCGCTCGACCCGAAATCCGTCATCTTCTACTCCTCCGGCCGCGCGAGCCTGGAGACCGCCTATTTGTATGCGCTGTTCGCGCGGATGTACGGCAACAACAACCTGCCCGACAGCTCGAACATGTGCCACGAGACGACCTCGGTGGCCCTGAAGAAGGTGATCGGCGCCAGCGTAGGCACGGTGGTCTTCGACGACCTGCAGAACTGCGATTGCATGTTCTTCTTTGGCCAGAACACCGGCTCGAACAGCCCGCGCTTCCTCCACCCGTTGCAGGAAGCCGCGAAGCGCGGTGTGAAGATCATCACCTTCAACCCCGTGCGGGAGAAGGGTCTGGAGTTCTTCACCAACCCGCAGAGTCCCTATGAGATGCTGACGGGCAAGGAGACCCGGATCAGCTGCCAGTACCACCAGGTCCGGTCGGGTGGGGACATCGCCGTCATGCTGGGCATCTGCAAGCATGTCTTCGCGGCGGATGACGCGGCGAAGAAGGACGGCAGGCGAGTGCTGGACGTGGACTTCATCCAGCAGCACACCACCGGGCTGGAGGAATTCGAGGCCAAGGTCCGCGCGACCTCCTGGGAGGAGATCGAGCGCGAATCAGGCCTGACGCGGGACGCCATCGAGAGCGCGGCCCAGGTCTATGTCGAATCCGACCGGACCATCGCCATCTACGGCATGGGCCTGACGCAGCACGCTCATGGCTTCGAGAATGTGGCGATGCTGGTCAACATGCTCCTGCTCAAAGGCAATATTGGCCGCGATGGCACAGGCGTCTCGCCAGTACGCGGCCATTCCAATGTGCAGGGCCAGCGCACGGTCGGCATCTCCGAGAAACCCGAGCTGGTGCCGCTGGACAGGATCGCAAAACAGTTCGGCTTTGAGCCGCCCCGCGACAAGGGCATGAACACGGTCGAGGCCTGTAAGGGCATCCTCTCCGGCAAGGTCAGTTCCTTCATCGGCCTTGGCGGCAATTTCGTGCGCGCCATCCCCGAGCGCGACAAGATGGAGCAGGCCTGGACGAAGTTGCGCCTGACCGTGCAGATCGCCACCAAGCTGAACCGCAGCCATCTCGTGAATGGCGAGGTTGCCTATCTCCTGCCTTGCCTCAGCCGCACGGAGGAGGACATCCAGGCAAGCGGTCCCCAGGCCGTCACCATGGAAGACACCTTCAGCTGCATCCATGGCTCCATCGCTCGCCGCAAGCCGGCCAGCGAACATCTGCGATCCGAGCCTGCCATCGTGGCCGGCATCGCCAAGGCGACGCTGCCGCCGAATCCGAAGGTGAAGTGGGATGAATGGGTCGGCAACTACGCCCTGATCCGTGACCTCATTGCGGAAACCTATCCGGAGGAGTTCCACGACTTCAACGACCGGATGTTCACGCCCGGCGGCTTCTATCGCGGCAACTCAGCACGTGAGCGGATTTGGAAGACGGAAGCCGGCAAGGCGATCTTCACCACGCCGAAGGTGATGTCGGGCGCGCGCTTCCCTGACGCGCCGGGCCGTTACCGCCTGATCACGCTGCGCAGCAACGACCAGTTCAACACCACGATTTACGGCTACAGCGACCGGCTGCGCGGCATTGAGGGAACCCGCGACGTACTCCTGATCAACCCCGCGGAGATGGAACGCGCGGGGCTGCATGCGGGGCAGGTGGTCTCGCTGGTCAGCGATGCCGAGGATGACGTGGAACGGGAGGTATTCGGCCTGAAGGTGCAGCCCTTCGATCTGCCGGATGGCTGCCTCGGCGCCTACTACCCCGAGATGAACCCCCTCATGCCGGTTTGGCACCACGACGAGCAGTCCAAGACCCCCGCGGCGAAGTCGGTGCCGGTGCGGATCAGGACCACCAGTGAGACCGGCCCGGTCTCGGAGCGGCTGGAGCCGCCAGGCCATTCCACGACCACGCCGGAAGGCCCGATCCCGCAACCCTGATTGGTCCCCGCCTCGGTGCAGGCGAACGGCCCGGCCTGAACCGGCCGGGCCGGCGCGTCACTCCACGACGATGCGCGGCCCGGTTCCACCACCCGCCGCGCTCGCCTTGGCCCAGACCCGGTCCGCGATGGCGCGGTAGGCCGCGGCCTCCTCGGAATCCGGCGCTGCCAGCACCACCGGGCGGCCCTGGTCCGAATGCTCGCGGATCGCCAATTTCAGCGGCAGTTCCCCCAGGAACTCCACGCCAAGCCGCGCCGCCTCGGCCCGCGCGCCGCCATGGCCGAACACATCGGTACGGTGGTTACAGTTTGGGCAGCAGAAATAGCTCATATTCTCCACGAGCCCGAGCACCGGAACGTTCACCTTCTCGAACATCCGGATCCCGCGCCTCGCGTCCAGCAGCGCCACATCCTGCGGGGTGGAGACGATCACCGCGCCCCGCAGCGCGACACGCTGGGAAAGGGTGAGCTGCGCGTCACCCGTGCCCGGCGGCATGTCCACCACCATCACGTCCAGCGCGCCCCATTCCACCTGGGACATCATCTGCTCCAGCGCGCCCATCACCATGGGGCCGCGCCAGATCATCGCCGTCTCCTGGTCCACCAGGAAGCCGATCGACATGGCCTTCAGCCCCCAGCGGGCGATCGGATGAATCCGGTTTCCGTCCGTGCGCGGCCGCTCATTGGTGCCGAGCATCTGCGGCAGGGAGGGGCCGTAGATATCCGCATCCAGCAGCCCCACCCGAAGCCCCTTCTGGGCCAGGGCCACGGCCAGGTTCACCGCCGTGGTGGACTTTCCCACCCCGCCCTTGCCAGAGGCGACCGCGATCACCGCGCCCACATCCCCCAGCAGCATGGCCGCCTGCGGCCGCCCGCCATGGGCATGCGGCCCGCCCTGGCCCTGTGGGGCGGCCGGGGGAGGGGAGGGGGCCGCCGGCCGGTGCGCCGTCAGCACCACCGTGGCCGAGATCACGCCCGGCACGGCGCGCACCGTTCGCTCCACCGCCGCCCGCAGCGGCTCCATCTCCCGCGCCCGCTCCCGCGGCACCGCGACCTCCACCTGGACCATGCCGTCCCGCACCGCGACCCCGCCTATCATCCCGGCTGAGATGATGTCCCGGCCCGTCCCCGGCTCCCGCACCGTGGCCAGCGCCGCCCGCACCGCCGCCTCCAACCCGCTCACCATCGCTTGAAAACCCCTGGAACCCGGCCAACATGGCGATCTGCCCGGCCTGCCCCCGGTTCAAGGGGATCAGGGCCGCGAATGCCATATGGGCGGCCCCCACCCTGCGCAAGCGGACGGGGCCGTCCTGTTATTGAGGGAGAGTGAACGGCCTATGCCGTGGAACAACAGCGGCGGACCGAGCCCCTGGGGGTCGCCTGGCGGCGGCAACCGTCCGCAAGGTCCCTGGGGCGTCCCGCCGACCGGTGGAGGCAGCGGCCGTGGCCCGGATCTGGATGACGCCATCCGCCAGGCGCAGGACGCCGTACGGCGCTGGCTGCCCGGCTTCGGGCGGGGCGGCCGGAGCGGTGGCCGGGGTCTTGCCATTTTTGCCGTGCTGGCCATTGCCGCCTGGGGCGCCTCCGGCTTCTACCGTGTCCAGCCGGACGAGCAGGGTGTGGTCATGCGCTTCGGCGCCTTCACCCGCACCACGCCGCCTGGCCTGAATTACCACATTCCCTGGCCGGTCGAGAGCGTGACGACCCCGCGCGTCACCCGCATCAACCGCATCGATATCGGCTTCCGCAGTGCCGTCGATTCCGGCGCTATCGTGCAGCGCCCGACCCCGTCCCGCGACGTGCTCGAGGAAAGCATGATGCTGACCGGGGACGAGAACATCATCGACATCGACTTCGCTGTCTTCTGGCGCATCCGCGATGCCGGCGAGTACCTGTTCAACGCGCGCAACCCCGACGTGACCGTGAAGTCGGCTGCCGAAAGCATGATGCGCGAGGTGATCGGCCGCACCCCGATCCAGCCCGCGCTGACTGAGGCGCGCGCGCAGATCGAGCAGCAGGTCCGCCTGGGCACCCAGGCAGTCCTCGACCAGTACAAGGCGGGAATTGAGGTCACCCAGATCCAGCTCCAGAAGGTCGATCCGCCCAATGCGGTGATCGAGGCCTTCCGCGACGTGCAGCGCGCGGCGGCAGACCGGGAGCGCGCCCGCAACGAGGCCGAGGCCTATCGCAACGACATCATCCCGCGTGCGCGAGGCGAGGCGGAGCGGATGGTGCAGGAGGCGCAGGGCCAGAAGGACAGCCAGATTGCCCGAGCCAAGGGCGAGGCGCAGCGCTTCATCTCCGTCCTCTCCTCCTACCAGACGTCCAAGGACGTCACGATGCGCCGCATCTATATGGAAACGATGGAGGAGATCCTCCGCCGCAACCCGAAGATCATCGTGGACGACCGGCTGCAGGGCCTCGTGCCCCTGCTGAACCTTGATGCCGCCCGGCCGTCGCAGCCTGCGCCGACCCGCAACGCCGCACCGCCCGCCAACGGCGCCGCCACCCAGGCGCGCCCGGCGCAGCCGGGGATCGCCCGATGAACCGCCTCACCATCACTGCCGTCGCGGCCGCGGTCGTGCTCGCCACCGCCGCCTCCTCGCTCTTCACCGTGCAGCAGACGCAGCAGGTGCTCATCACGCAGTTCGGCGAGCCGAAGCGCGTGATCCAGGAGCCCGGCCTGCATGTGAAGGTTCCTTTCATCCAGAGCGTGATCGCCCTTGATCGCCGTCTTCTGGATTACGAGGCGCCGGGCGAGGAGCTGATCCTTGGCGACCAGCGCCGCCTTATCGTCGACACCTTCACCCGCTTCCGGATCACCGACCCGCTGCTCTTCTTCCAGACAGTGGGCGTGGCCGAGAACGGCATCCGTGGCCGCCTCGCCTCCATTGTCTCGTCCTCGCTGCGCCGCGTGCTCGGCAGCGAGTCCCTGCTCAACGTCCTCTCGGCCCGCCGCCTGCAGATCATGAACGAAATCCGGGACCAGGTGAATCGAGAGGCGCAGCGCTTCGGGATCGAGGTGGAGGATGTCCGCATCCGCCGCGCCGACCTGCCGGAGGAGAATACCCAGGCCATCCTCTCGCGCATGCAGTCCGAGCGCGAGCGAGTGGCCCGCGAGCAGCGCGCGGAGGGTGCTGAGCAGGGGGCCCGTATCCGCGCCGCGGCCGATCGCGACCGCTCCGTGCTGTTTGCCGAGGCCCAGGCCCAGGCCGACATCCTGCGCGGCCAGGGCGAGCAGGAAGCCATCCGCATCTCGGCCGATGCCTTCCAGCGCGACCCGGAGTTCTTCGCTTTCTGGCGGGCCATGCAGGCCTATCGCGAGGCGTTTGCGGAGGGCGGTGAAACCCGCCTCCTCCTCTCTCCGGAGAGTGACTTCTTCAGCTTCTTCCGGGAGCTTCCCACCACAGGACCATCCCTGGCAGCTCCGGCTACTGCACCAGCCGCTCCGGCTCCGGCTCCGGCCCCGGTCCCGGCTCCCGCCCAGGCTCCCGGCACCGGGGGCTGATTTTCTGGCCAGACCGACGGCCCGTTCCAAATCGGGACGGGCCGTCGCCTTCGCACCCACCCGTGATCGGTCCGGTCGCCCTTTGTAACAGGCAGGCCCTTTCGCGCCGCGCGGATTGGTCCAATCTGCGGACACACGCTCCCGGCGCTGAGCATTGGGCCCGAGCCCCAGGCTCCGCGTCCGGCCACACGAAGCCCGAAGGGAAACCGCCCTTGCGACTCCGCATGCCGATCGCCGCCACCCTTGCCCTGATCGGGGCGCTGGCGGCGGCGCCCCTGACCCCCGTCCTCGCACAGACTCCGATGCAGGGCGCCCCGAACTCCTTCCGCCCGCTGGCGCAGCAGCTTCTGCCTGCCGTGGTCAGCGTGCAGGTCAGCACCAGCCCCGCTGCCCGCAACGCCCAGCGCCCCGACGCGCCGGACGCCCCCCAGGCCCCGCCCGGCAGCCCCTTCGAGGAATTCTTCCGCGACTTCCTTGAGCGTAACCGCCCGCCCGGCGCCCGGCCCGGCCCCTCGCCGCAGCAGCGCCGCGGCACGTCGCTCGGCTCCGGCTTCATCATCGATGCCGACAAGAAGTTCGTGGTTACCAACAACCACGTCGTCGAGGGCGGCAGCGAGATCAATGTCGTTCTGAGCGACAACACGACCCTGCCGGCCGAGCTGGTCGGCACCGACCCGCGCACCGACATTGCCCTGCTGCGGATCAAGACCGACCGCCAGCTCACGGCGGTCGAGTTCGGAAACTCCGACGAGGCCCAGGTGGGTGACTGGGTGCTGGCCATCGGCAACCCCTTCGGCCTCTCCTCCTCCGTCTCGGCCGGTATCGTCTCCGCCCGCTCGCGCGATATCCGCCAGGGCCTCTATGACGACTTCATCCAGACGGACGCCGCCATCAACCGCGGCAATTCCGGTGGCCCGCTTTTCGACATGAACGGCAAGGTCGTGGGCATCAACACCGCGATCTACTCGCCCTCCGGCGGATCGATTGGCATCGGCTTCGCGATCCCGTCCAATCTCGCCCGGGGCATCGTGACGCAGCTTGAGGAGACCGGGCGTGTCCGCCGCGGCTGGCTCGGCGTGAACATTCAGCAGGTGACGGATGAGATCGCGGAGAGCCTCGGCCTGAAGCCCACCCGCGGCGCCCTCGTCGCCCGCGCGCAGGAGGACGGCCCGGCCTATAAGGGCGGCATCCGCAACGGCGACGTGATCCTGCGCTTCAATGGCCAGGAGGTGCGGGAGATGCGTAACCTTCCGCGCATCGTCGCCGAAACCCGCGTCGGTGCGGAGGTTCCCGTGGTCCTCTGGCGTGATGGCAAGGAGGCAACGGTGAACGTGACCGTCGCCGAGCTGCCCGCCGAGCAGGCGGAGGCGAATGCGCGCAGCGGCCCGGCACCCCGCAGTGAGGTGGTGACGCTGAGTGGCCTGGGCCTGAAGGTCGGCCCGATCACCCCGGAGGCCCGGGAGCGTTTCAGCCTTCGCCCGGAGCAGCGCGGCGTGCTCATCACCGAGGTGGAGCCGGGCAGCAACGCTTCCGAACGCGACCTGCGCCCCGGCGACGTGATCGTCGAGGTGCAGCAGGAGCGCGTGAATACCCCGCAGGAGGTGGAGGCCCGCATCGAGGCTCTGCGCCGGCAGAACCGTGCCAGTGCCCTGCTGCTGGTCGAGGGTCAGCAGGGACAGCGTTTCGTGCCGCTGCGGATCCGTCAGGAGGGGAATCAGCGCCAGCCCTGAAGGCGGCTTCAGCCCGAAACAGGACGGGGCGCCGGCATGGCCGGCGCCCCGTCTTCTTTTGCCTCGGTTGAACCCGCGAGACTTCACCATTCCGGCGGGAGCCCCGTGGGCGATCCGGCCGGCGGGCCGTCAGCTTCGCTCGTAGAGCAGCCGCGCCCGGACCGTTCCCGGCAGTGCACGCAGTTCTGCCAGCACGGCCCGCGCATCCCGCAGCCCTTCCGCGTCCACCACCACATAGCCAATCTGCGGGTCCGTCTGCAGATACTGGCCGGCGATGTTCGCGCCGTGCCGCGCGAATACCTCGTTGATTGCGACCAGCGTGCCCGGGTTGTTTCCATGCACATGCAGGAAGCGCGCCCCGCGCGGCCGCGCGGGCAGCACCGCCTCCGGGAAGTTCACCGCGCCCAGGGTCGCGCCGGTATCGGAGTAATCGATCAGCTTCCGCCCGGTCTCCTCGCCGATGCGCGACTGCGCCTCGATCGTGCTGCCGCCGATATGCGGCGTCAGGATCACGTTGCGCAGGCCTTGCAGCGGCGTATGGAAGGGATCGGTGTTCTTCTCCGGCTCTTCCGGGAAGACGTCCACGGCCATGCCGTGCAGATGGCCCGATTCCACGGCCGCCTTGGCTGCATCCAGGTCCACCACGCGCCCACGGGCATTGTTGATCAGCACGGAGCCCGGCTTCATTAGCGCGAGCTCCTCGGCGCCAATCAGGTTCTGCGTCGCCGCCGTATCCGGCACATGCAGTGTCACGACATCCGCTACCTCCAGCAGAGCGCGGAGCGACGGCATGGACTGCGCATTGCCATGCGGCAGCTTGGGGATCACGTCGTAATAGATCACGCGCATGCCGAAGGCTTCGGCCAGCACCGAGATCTGCGCCCCGATATTACCATAGCCGACGATGCCCAGCGTCTTGCCGCGCACCTCCCGGCTATCCGCCGCCGACTTGTCCCACACACCCATATGCGCGGCATTGGAGCGGACGGGGATGCCGCGCAGCAGCATCACGATCTCGCCCATCACCAGTTCGGCCACGGAACGCGTGTTGGAGAAGGGCGCGTTGAACACGGGAATGCCGCGGGCCCGGGCAGCCGCCAGGTTCACCTGGTCCGTGCCGATGCAAAAGCAGCCGATGGCGATCAGCCGGTCCGCCTCGGCCAGCACTGCCTCGGTCACCTGGGTGCGGGACCGGATGCCAAGCAGGTGGACGCCCTTGATGGCTTCCTTCAGCGAGGCCTCGTCCAGCGCCTTCTTCTCACGCCGGATGTTGGAATAGCCCGCGGCGTTGAGGGTCGCGACCGCGCTGTCGGAAATACCTTCCAGCAGCAGGACGCGGATCTTGTCCTTGGATAGGGAAATGGGGGCGGGGGAGGGAAGGGCGTCGGGCATGGCGGTTCAATGGGATGCCGCAACCGCCCTTGCAAGCACAACCCCGCCCGGCGCGGGTCTGGGCCGCCTCCTGTAATGATCAGCCGAGATTGGCGCGGATTGTGGCCGCCATTTCCTCAGGCGGCACGCCGGGCCGGAACAACGCCCGCAGCGACCCGTCCCGCCCCATCAGATAGGTATAGGACGAGTGGTCCATCAGGTAGTCCGAGGCGCCGGACGGGTTCGCTTTATTGTAGTAGACCCGCCAGGCCCGTGCCGCCCGGGCCACCTGCTCCGGCGTGCCCGTCAGCCCGGTAATGGAGGGGTGGAACAGGGCCACGTAGTCCTTGACCTTGGCCGGCGTGTCCCGCTCCGGGTCCACGGTGATGAAGACCGGCCGTACCTGGTCCGCCTGCGGCCCGAGCAGGTCCATGGCCTGTGCCACCGCCTGCAGCTCGGTCGGGCAGACATCGGGGCAGAAGGTGTAGCCGAAGAAGATCAGCGCCAGCTTGCCGCGAAGATCCTCCTGCGTGACCGTCTTCCCATCCCCGTCCACCAGGGTGAAGGGGCCGCCGATGGACACGCCGCCCGGCACCGCCACGCCCCCTGCGCTGGGCGCCGGCGCATTCCCCAGCAGCCGGGCGAAGGAGGCGCCTATCCCCTCTCCGGGTCGCCGGGCGAGGAAGGCCCCGCCCCAGATTGCCCCAAGGGCCAGGATGAGCAGGAGTGCGGCGATGCGAAGGGCGCGGGTCATAGCCCGGCATATAGCGCAGCAAATGCAACGGGGGACGGGGTACAGGCGTTCCAGTGCCTGTCGTTCCGCGTCCGCCCCGCCGGAATCTCCGGCCCCATCCGGAAAAGCCAGGCAAGAGAAGGAAGACTGCCGATGCCCGCACAGCCGGGGACCGACCAATCCAAGCGCGACCCTGCGCTGGAAGTTCTGGCGGAGATCGCCAACGACAATCTTGCCGAACGGCTGCGTCACCGTGCGGCGGCCCGCATTCTTGTGGCCGCGCGCCATGTCGGCGCCATGATCGCCGAGCGCGGCAACGCGCATCAGCCGGTATCCGAGCACTTGGTGGACTATCTGGCCGCCGAGTGGGATCCCCGCACCGTGACGGCGCTGGAATATGCCGAGATGCTGCCCGTCCGCGTGCTGGACGGCTTGCTCGGCGCCGCGCCGCGCTGGGCCCGTGCGATGCGCGACCGGATCGACGGCCAGCTTCCGGGCGCCGCCGCGGCCTGATCCGTCCCCCTTTCTTCTGAGAACACACCGGCCCGTTAAGCCGGTTTTCACCGCCCCGATGGATCCTCCGCCGCGTCAGAACGACGCGAGCGGAACCACGAATGTCCATCGTGGCTGCGGGCATGATGCCCGCCACGATTTTGGAGAACGGGCGAGCCGGCGACTGGTCCGCCAGCTTCACCCTTTCCGGCAGCGCCGGCATCACCGATGTCGCGCTGACCGGTCCGGATGCCGCACTGTTCGAGGCGGCGCTCGACGCTGCCGGCCAGGTCACGATCACCCCGATCGGTGCGCTGGACCGTGAGGCTTACGGCCCCGGCGCAGATCCGATTCTCAGCTTCGGCCTCTCCGTTCGGGCGGATGGAATCTGGCAGGCGGTGGAGGGTGGCTGGTCCGTCACCCTGCGTGACCTCGACGACACCGCGCCCTCCGGCCTGCGCTTCTCGACAGGCGGCGCCGTGCTGGAGACGGATATCGGCGGCACCATCGGCTCCCTGCTGGCCGACGACCCCGACAGTTCCCGAGGCAGCCTCGAGTACCGCGTCCTCTGGCCCGATTCGGCCGAGTTCGAGATCGTCGGCACCACGCTGAAGCTGCGGGAAGGTGTGGACCTGCTTCGCCAGGGCGGCACTGTGCGAGAAGTGATGATCGCCGTCTCGGACGGGTTGAACGAGGCGGCCTTCACCATTGGCGTGACGGTGGTCAACGTGACGGACCAGGACGGCCCGCCCTCGCCGCCCGCTTCTCCACCGACGTCTCCGCCCGCTTCACCGCCCGCTTCATCGCCAGTCTCGCCACCGCCTCCTCCTCCACCCCTGCCGCCGTCCCCACCACCACCTCTTCCACCGCCACCGCCACCGCCACCGCCACCGCCACCGCCACCGCCGCCGCCGCCGCCTCCTGCCGAGATCGTGGTCGTCCACACGGGCAACGACACCGCAGTGGCGGAGGGCGGCGCGACGGATGCCTTCACCGTCAATCTTTCCTACAGGCCCAGCGCAACGGTGAGCGTGACGCTCACCGTCGGCGCTGACCTCATGCTGGCCCGTGGCTACAGCAGCAGCTTCGGCAAGACGGTCACCTTCGCCATTGCGCCGGACGACTGGTACAAGCCACGCACTGTCATCGTCTCAGCTGTAGACGACGCCCTGCATGAGGGAACGGAGACGGCAGGGATTACCATCACCATCGCCAGCGCCGACGCGGACTTCGCGGCCATCATCGGCGCCGGCCTGGACGTCACCGTCCATGACAACGACGCGCCGCCGCCACCGCCACCACCGATCCTCGTGCCAGGTGGGAAGGAAAGCTGGGGTGTCATGTCACCACAGGGCGATGCGGTGCTCGTGCAGCCAGCCGCCGAAGTGGCCGGCGTCAGCAAGGTCGGCAATGATTTGTTGCTGACCTGGTATGATGGAACAGCCACCTTGTTGTCGGGCGCCACGAGGCTCGTCTTCCAGGAAGGACATCTCGTCTTCGACGGCACCGCCAACGGTGCCCGGGCGCTTCGTGCCTATCGGGCCATCCAGGGTACCACACCATCGGCCGATGCCGTGGCCCATACGGCGGCGCTGCTGGAGCAGGGCGTGCCAATGATCGCCGTCACCGCTTCATTGCTGGGTACGGCGGAGTGGTTATCCCGCAGCGCCGGCCTGTCCATCCGGCAGCAGATCGAGCTGATCTACAAGGACGTCATCGGCTACGCCGCTCCGTCGGATGCCCTGAACTATCTTCTCTGGGCATCCAGCGTGGGCGTACCACTTTACGATCTGGCCGCGATGCTGATCGACACACCGGAAGCGGCCCGGTTCAGCGAACAGCGAAACCCCGAGGGCGTGTGGGTGATGGACCAGGCCGAGCGTGAGGTCGTGCGGGCCTATGACGCCGTCCTCGACATGGCGCCGGACCCGGCGTCACTCGCGCGCTGGACTCTGCTGCTCAAATCGGGAAGCCTCGCCCCCAGCGATATCTACCATTATCTGAGCGCCACGGAGCTGTTCCACGCCCGGCATGGCGGGCAATCCAACGCCGAATTCGTGGCAAGCGCCTATGAACAGGCGCTGGAGCGCCCGGGCACTGCCGCCGAGCTGAAATGGTCGACCGACCTGCTGGATCAGGGAAAGGCGACGCGGTTCGACATCATGTTCTCCCTTGGCCTCGACCAGCCCGTCATCGGTGAGGCGCCCGGCAGCGCAGCACAGGCCCAGAGCATCACGTACCCGACCCACCAGACCGGGGGTGCGATCCTGCATCGCGGGGAGTCGCTGGCCGACACCGCGCTTTCGGCAACGGGCCATGCGGTGACCACCCGCGCCGCCGGGGAGATCTCCCGGATCGACCTGGCGCCCGACGGCCTCGTGCTACATTGGCTTGGCGGCGAGACCCTGAGAATGGACCCGGTCGAGGATCTCACGATGGCTGATGGCCGCCTGGCGCTGGATGGCGCAGCCCAGCCTGCCATCGTCGCCAATCTTTACGAAGCCACCATCGGCTTCGCACCGACCGCGGCGCGCAGCGCGCTCTTCGAAAGCTGGCTCGATGCGGGTTGGACGCTCGCCAATGTCGCGGCCACCTTCCTGGCCACCCCGGAGTCGCAATCCTTCCTGGCAGGGCTGGACCTGGCCGGGCAGGTGCGCGCCATCTACACGAGCATGCTCGGCTTCGCCCCATCGGCCGAAGCAATGGCCTATCTGGTGGGCATCCGGCAGCTGGGCGTGCCGCTGGCGGATGTCGCCGCCTGGCTCGCCACCCTGCCCGAGGCCACATCCGCCTTTGAGGCAAGCCATCCGGCCGGTGTCTGGGTGCCCGATCTCGCGGCTGCCGCCGTGGTGCGGGCCTATGACTCCATGCTGGACATGGCGCCGGACCCGGGAAGCCTGCTGATCTGGAGGGACGCCGTGGCCCGCGAGCCTGGGGCGCTGGCCCTGCTCTATGAAACCCTCATGGGGACGGAAATGCATGCCGCGCTCTATGCCGGCCTGAGCGCCGAGGCCTGGGTTGCCGGCCATTACCATGCCGCGCTCGAGCGGGATGCGACGCCTGCGGAGCTCGCCCATTCCACGGGCCTGGTCGCGAGCGGCGCCGTCTCCTATCTCGCCATGGCGGTCGCGATCGGCGAATTGCAGCCGCTGCCCGAACTCCACCGCGTGACCACGAGCAGCATCGACCTGTTCTGACCCATGCTCACGGAGTAGGGGAAACCTCTCGTTTCAGGCAGCGCAGGGTGAAGGCGCTGCGCGTGTGCCGCACCCCCGGCAGGCGGTAAATCTTCTCGCGAAGTAGGCTCTCATAACCCGCCGTGCCGCCCACCGCTGCCTTGATGATGTAGTCGTACTCTCCGGTGACGAGATAGCATTCCAGGATCTCCGGAATTCCCTGCACGGCCTCCTCGAAGCGGCGCAGCGCCGTCTCGTCATGCTTCTCCATCATTACTTCCAGGAACACCGTATCCGGCATGCCCAGCGCTGCCTGGTCCAGCAGCGCCGCATAGCCCTTGATGATCCCCGCGGCCTCCAGCCGTCGCACCCGTGTCCAGCAGGGGGAAGGGGAGAGCCCCACCTCCTCCGCCAGCTCGGCATTGGAGAGCCGTCCGCGCCGTACAAGCGCGCGCAGGATACGCCGGTCCGTCGCGTCCATGGTTCTCGCCCTCCCGCAGAAGCTTCTTCTGTCTTTTCGGCGGCGCACAACAGAAAACAGGACAAAAGCGCCGCGACTTCTGGCCCATGCTCTCCCATATCGGAAAAGAGAACGAGCCCCGGAAGAGGGCCAACCAAGGAGCCGTCTATGGGAAGCGTGCAACGGACCGCCCTCAGGCTGGAGGACCGCTGGGAATCCAGCACTGACCCTGTCCTGATGACCGGCATCCAGGCCCTGGTCCGCCTGCCGCTGGAACAGCGCGCCCTGGACCGTGCCGCCGGCCACGACACCGCCGGCTTCATCACCGGATATCGCGGCAGCCCCCTCGGCGGCTACGACAAGGAGCTGCAGAAGCAGGCGAAGCGCCTGGCCGAGGCCGGGATCGTCTTCCAGCCCGGCCTGAATGAGGACCTTGCCGCCACGGCCGCCTGGGGTAGCCAGCAATCCCGGTTGTTCAACGACGGGAAGAAGGATGGCGTCTTCGCCATCTGGTACGGCAAGGGCCCGGGCGTGGACCGCAGCGGCGATGCGTTGCGCCACGCCAACATGGCCGGCACATCGCCGCTCGGCGGCGTGCTGGCGCTGGCGGGCGATGACCCCTCCGCCAAGTCCTCCACCGTCGCCAATGCTTCCGATCACGCCTTCATGGATCTGGAAATTCCCTTTCTCGACCCGTCGGGCGTGGGCGAGATCCTGGAATTTGGCTTGAAGGGCATCGCCCTGTCCCGCTTTGCCGGCACCTGGGCCGCGATGAAATGCGTGGCCGATACCATGGACGCCAGCGCCACCTTCAGAATCAACCCGGCCTGGACCCCCGTCATCCCCGAAGGAAATTTTGAGGGCGAGGACGGCCGCCATATCCGCTTGCGCGACATCGTGCTCGCCCAGGAACGCCGCCTGCGCCTGACGCGCCTGCCCGCCGCCATTGCCTTCGCACGGGCGAACGGGCTGGACCGCGTCGTGCTGGACTCTCCACGTGCCCGCTTCGGCATCGCCGCGCGTGGCAAGGCCTATGCAACCCTCCGCCAGGCCATGCTCGATCTCGGCCTGGATGACACCGCCGCCCGGTTGCTCGGCCTGCGCATCTGGAAAGTTGGCCTCGCTTGGCCGCTGGACGCCGAAGCGGCCCGGGCCTTTGCCAGCGGGCTGGAGGAAATCCTCGTCGTCGAGGATCGCCGCTCCTTCCTTGAAGCCCAGCTCCGCGACGCCCTCTACGGCCTGCCGGGCGCCCCGCGCATCACCGGCAAACGCAATGCCGACGGCACACCGCTTCTCTCGGAACTGACGGAACTCG
Organism: Roseomonas chloroacetimidivorans; assembly: GCF_049629625.1. Taxonomy (NCBI): domain Bacteria; kingdom Pseudomonadati; phylum Pseudomonadota; class Alphaproteobacteria; order Acetobacterales; family Roseomonadaceae; genus Roseomonas; species Roseomonas chloroacetimidivorans. The sequence goes on from NZ_JBNBZS010000003.1 coordinate 244,898, forward strand.
ACGCCGCCGCCGTCGCCCGCGCCCTCGATGCCCGCCTGCCGCGTGAAGGGCGGCCCGAACGCATGGCCGCCCGCCTCACGGCGCTCACGGCCCTGGCCGAGGCCGCGCGGGCGCCCATCACCCTGCGCCAGCCCTGGTTCTGCCCGGGCTGCCCGCACAACAGCTCCACAAAGGTGCCCGAGGGCTCCCGCGCCATGGCCGGCATCGGCTGCCACTACATGGCCACCTGGATGGACCGCTCCACCGAGGTCTTCACCCAGATGGGCGGGGAGGGGGCTCCCTGGCTCGGCCAGATGAGTTTCGTGGAAGCGCCCCATGTTTTCGCGAATATCGGCGACGGCACCTATTCGCATTCCGGCAGCCTGGCCATTCGCGCCGCCATCGCTGCCAAGGCGAACATCACCTACAAGATCCTGGTGAACGGCGCCGTGGCCATGACCGGCGGCCAGACGCCGGAGGCCGAGATGACCGTGCCCCGCATCGCCGCCCAGATGGCGGCCGAGGGGGTTGCCGCCATTGCCGTCGTCTCCGACGATCCCACGCGGCACCAGGGCGATCCGCTGATGCCGAAGGGCATCGCCTACCACCACCGGGACCACCTCGACGCCGTGCAGAAGGAACTGCGCGAGACGAAGGGCGTGACAATCCTGATCTACGACCAGGAATGCGCCACCGAGCGCCGCCGCCACCGCAAGCGCGGTACCGCGCCGCAGGCCACGAAGCGCGTCGTCATCAACCCCCGCGTCTGCGAGGATTGCGGCGATTGCGGGACGCAATCCAACTGCCTGGCCGTGCAGCCCGTGCAGACCGAGTTCGGCCAGAAGCGCGCCATCGACCAGAGCGCCTGCAATCAGGACTTCTCCTGCCTGAAGGGCTTCTGCCCGTCCTTCGTGACACTCGAGGGCGCCGAGGTTGCAGCCCATCCCGAAGCCGCCGCGCCGGCCGAAGGCCTTCCCGATCCAACCCCACCGGCCCTGCGCGACGAGGCCTGGAACATCGTCCTCGCAGGCATTGGCGGCCAGGGCGTCACGGCCCTTTCCGCCATCCTCGCCATGGCCGCGCATATCGATGGCCGCCCCGTCCGCAGCATGGATCAGCTCGGTCTGGCCCAGAAGGGAGGTGGCGTGCAGGCCCAGCTTCGCATTGGGGCGGAAGGCGCGCCGCCCGAAACCCTGGCCGGCCCGCGCATCGGTGCCGGGCAGGCCGATCTGCTGATCGCCGCCGATGCCATCGGCGCTCATGGCCCGGCCGTCCGCCCGCTGCTTTCGCCCGACCGCACGGCCGCCGTGGTGAATGCCGATGTCGCAGCGACCGCGGGCTTCCTCCTCGGTGCGTCCCGCGCGGATGCCGGCGCCATCCTCGATAATCTCCGCGCCGTGTCGCGCGACCTCACCGCGCTCCCCGCCGCGCATCGCGTGGAGGAGACGCTGGGCGACGCCATCTTCCTCAACGTCTTCCTGCTCGGCACGGCCTTCCAGCGCGGCCTGCTTCCGATTTCCCGCATTGCCATCGAGCGCGCGCTTGAGCTGAACGGCACGGCTGTGGAGCGCAACAAGCAGGCCTTCGCCCTCGGCCGCGCCGCTGCCCTCGAAGCTCCGGCCGCACCGCGCGCGCCCGAAACGCTGGAGGCGCTGGTCGCCCGTCGCATGGCCGACCTCACAGCCTATCAGAGTGCCGCCTATGCGAGGGACTACGCTGACTATGTCGCCCGCATCCGTGCGACGCCCGGCGCGGATGAAGGCCTCGCCCGCGCCGTCGCCGTGCAACTCCATCGCCTGATGGCCTATAAGGACGAATACGAGGTTGCCCGCCTGCAGGCCGATGCCGGCTGGCAGGCCTCGCTGGACCGTCACTTCACGGGCACGCGGCGCAAGGTGCTGCATCTGGCGCCGCCCATGCTCTCCCGCACCGACCCCGATACGGGCCGCCCGGTGAAGCGCGCCTTTGGCCCCTGGATGCTCCACGCCATGTCGCTGCTGCGTCATGGCAAGGTCCTGCGCAGTACTGCCCTCGACCCCTTCGGCCATACCGAGGAGCGCCGCACTGAACGCGCCCTGATCCGGGAGTTCCGCGACGGGCTGGATGCGCTGCTTCCGCGCCTCGATGCCAGCACTCACGCCACCATCCAGGAATGGGTGGAGGCCTGGGCCGGTATCCGCGGCTTCGGCCCGATCAAGGCGGCCAACATTGCGAAGACCCGCCCGCGCCTGGCCGCCATTGCCGCCCGGCTCGACCTTCCCGCGCCGGTGCCCGCCCTGGCGGCCGAATGAGGCCCGTGGCCCGACGATCGGCCTTCCCGCGCGTTGCTTCCCCGCGCGAGCGGGGCCGGCACCCCGTCTGCGTTTCCATCACGCACGTCGGAGGCGGCCCGCATGTATGTCGAGATCGAGACAACCCGGCTGAAAGCTCCTGCCGAGGAGATGGTGCAGCGCTTGCGCGACCATGTCGTGCCGCTCCTCCAGGGCCGCCCGGGCCTCCAGGGGTATTGCGCCTTCGCCGCCGAGTCAGGCGACACCCTCCATGCCATCAGTCTTTTCGAAAGGAAGGAAAGCGCGGCGGAAACCCGCGAGCGCCTGCAGGAAGTAGCCGAGGCTCACCTGAGCGACCTTATGGCCTCGGCCGAATGCGTGGGTGGCGAGGCGGTGTTCCACGAGGTCGAGAACCCGCGCGAGCAGAGCAAGGACCGCCACCGCGCCCTTTTCGTGGTGATCCGCACCTATCACGGCCTGCCCGGCCAGACCGAGACGATGCATTCCATCGTCAGCGAGAAGACACTGCCGGCCATCGAGAACGCGCAAGGCTTCCGCGGCTTCTACGCCTTCCGGGACGAGGAGGTGCCGGACCGGGCCATCTCCGTTACCCTTTTCGACACGCGCGAGGACGCGCTGCGAACCCATGACGCGGTGCTGGCCATCATGCGGGAGCGCCTTGGCGACATGGCCTATGACTTGCCGGAGATGGTGGCGGGAGAAACCGCCGTGCTCGTCACCGCGTAGGGGAGGCCTGCGGCCTCGGTGCACCGTCGAGCGGCGCCGTCGTCCCGAAGGTCAGGACGCCCTGCGTCCCGGCCGCGGGATCCGAACTCCCCGTGAAGGCCAGGGCGAAATCCGGCCGTCCTGCCACGCCGGTGGAAAGCCGGTAGGTGATCTGCCGCGCCGCTCCGGCGCCCGGCACGGGCACTGTGCCGTCGAACGCGCGCGTCACCGTCAGCCCCGGCCGCGCCGTGTTTTCGGCCAGCCGCACGAACAGCGCCTCTGCCGTCTCCACATCCATGCGCTGCAACCGCATGGAGCAGGCGAGGGGCCGGGTGGTCAGTACCAGCACGATGCCCTGCACCGAGGCCCCGCGCGCGACCATAACCTGCCCCTGCGCGCCACGCAGCAGCGGCGCCGCGCGATCGGCGGGGATTTCGCTGAACCCGGCTTCCCGCGCCGCGGCCGCGCTATCCCCGCCCGTCAGCACACGCGAGCAAATTTGCAGGAAGCTGCCCACGGCGCCCGCCGTCTCCTCCGTCAGCGGTGCCGCGGCCCGTGCCGGCATCGCGAGGCCGAGCAGGAGAAGGAGGATTGGGAGGCGGGCGAGAAGGGGCATGCCTTCCAACCTAAGGCCGGATAGCCTCCGAACAACACAGGCGCCTGAAGGCCCCATCAGGAAACGCACCGAGGAAACCGCCCATGCCGCTCGACACGCCCAGCGCCTTCGACCTGCCGGAAGACACCAAGGCCCTGCGCGACACCGCCCTGGATTTCGCACGTGACGTCCTGGCGCCCAAGGCCCTGGAATGGGACGCCACGAAGCATTTCCCGGTGGAGGAGATGCGCCAGGCCGCCTCGCTCGGCATGGCCGCGCTCTATGTCCGCGAGGAATCCGGCGGTGCCGGTCTCACCCGCCTCGATGCCGCGGTGGTCTTCGAGGCGCTGGCCACCGGCTGCCCGGCCACCTCCGCCTTTCTTTCCATCCACAACATGGTGGCGTGGATGATTGACCGCTGGGGCACCGAGGCCCAGCGCGCCGAGCACCTGCCATCCCTCGTCACCATGGAGCGCCTAGCGTCTTATTGCCTCACCGAGCCGGGCTCCGGCAGCGACGCCGCCGCGCTCCGTACCCGCGCCGCCCGCGACAATGAGGGCTATGTCCTCAACGGCTCGAAGCAGTTCATCTCCGGCGCGGGAGCGTCGGATCTCTATCTCACCATGGTCCGTACAGGCGGGGAGGGGCCGGATGGCATTTCCGCCCTCCTCATCCCTAGAGAGACGCCCGGCCTTTCCTTCGGCGCCAATGAGAGAAAGATGGGCTGGAACGCCCAGCCCACCCGCACGATGGAATTCCAGGATGCCCGCGTCACCGCCGACGCCCTGCTGGGCGAGGAAGGCCGGGGCTTCCGCATGGCCATGGCAGGCCTGGATGGCGGCCGGCTGAACATTGCCGCCTGCTCCCTCGGCGGTGCCCAGCGCGCCCTCGACATCGCCCTGGACTACACGCGCGAGCGCCGCGCCTTCGGCAAGCCCGTCGCCGATTTCCAGGCCACCCAGTTCCGCCTGGCCGACATGGCCACGGAACTGGAGGCCGCCCGAGCCCTGCTCTGGCGCGCCTGCGCCAAGCTGGACGCCAAAGCCCCCGATGCCGGTGCCTTCTGTGCCATGGCCAAGCGCTTCGCCTCCGACACCGGCCACCGCGTCGCTGATGAGGCACTGCAACTGCTGGGGGGATATGGCTACCTGCACGACTACGGCGTGGAGAAGCTGGTCCGCGACCTCCGTGTCCACCGGATCCTTGAGGGCACGAACGAGATCATGCGCGTCATCATCGCCCGCCACATCCTTGGGCGTCGCTAAGCCTCGGGACGCCGCTGACGCTTCCGGCAGCCGGGGGAATTGGTTGACAAAATCGTGAGTGGTCGGCACCTTCCTGCAACGAATGGTTGCATTTCGCACCGTCAGTACAACGCGCCAGGACGGCGCAGGGAGTCGCCATGCCGCGTCGGCCCGTCCTGGCCTCCACTTTCGCGGTCCTCACCCTACTCACGGCGCCGGCCATGGCCCAGGAGCGGGTTCGCACCGTCATCATTCCGGCCGAGGGTGGGGTCATCATCCCGCCCCGCAGCGCGCCGCGCCTGACTGCCCGTCCCGCCGGCAACGGCGCCACTCGCCCCGCCGCGCCTTCGCGCGGTCCGGTGATCCTGCCGGAGACCGGCACGGGCCTCGCCGCCCCCGTGCTCGGCTTCGTCCTGCCGGCCCTCGCGGGCGCGCTGCTGGGTGGCAGCCTTGCGGGCTCCAAGGGAGGCGGCACCTCAGGGCCTGCTCGCACACAGTAAGGGCCGGCCCGGAAATCCGGACCGTCCCCGCCTTCAGGCACCCTGGCCGATAGCTGACGGGCCGGTGTCAGTCCGCGCGGATGCCCGCCTCGCGCACCACCCCGCCCCATTTCACCGTCTCGGCCTCGATCAGCCGCTGCAGGCTGGCGCCGTCGCCGTCCATCGGCTCGGCGCCGATGCCCGCCAGCTTCTCGCGCAGGCCGCCGTCCCGGATCGCGGCCAGCACCGCCGTCTCCACGCGCTTGCGCGCTGCTTCCGGCAGGTCGCGCGGCGCCATCATGGCGAACCACGGGTCCACCGCGTAGCCCGGCAGCCCCGCCTCGGCCACGGTCGGCAGGTCCGGATAGGCCTGGGCGCGCTTGGAGGTTGTGGCTGCAAGTGCCCGCAGCCTGCCCGAGGCGATATGCGGCGCGGAGGAGGTGACGCTGTCGAACATGCAGTCCACGCGGTTGCCCAGCAGGTCCGCGATCGCCGGACCGGAGCCGCGATAGGGGATATGCGTCATCTCCACCTTGGCCATGGAGCAGAACAGCGCCCCGGCCAGATGGATCGAGGTACCATTGCCCGCCGAGGCGTAGGTGATCTCGCCCGGCTTCACCCTGGCGGCCTTGATCAGCCCGGGCACGTCCTTGATGGGGGAGGCGCCGGGCACGACGAGGATATTCGGCACCACCGCCACCGGCGCCACCGCGACCAGATCCGCATTGTCATAGGGAATGCGCGGATAGAGCGCGGGGTTCACCGCCTGCGCCATGGAGACCATTAGCAGGGTCGCCTGATCGCCGGAACGTGCCGCGGCCTCCGTACCGATCGTGCCGCCGGCACCGCCGCGGTTTTCCACCACGAAGGGCTGGCCCAGTGTGTCACTCAGGACCGGCGCCAGCAGCCGCGTCATCGCATCGATGGCGCCACCGGGCGGGAAGGGGACGATGATGCGCACGGGGCGCGTCGGCCAGGACTGCGCCAGGGCAGGCCGGGCGAGCGGCGCGGCCGCGAGGCCGAGCAGGACGGAGCGTCGCTGCATGCTGCGTCCTCCCTCAGATCGCCGAGGGATGCCGCGCCAGCGCGGTCACCTGGATGTCCATATAGGGAAAGAGCGGCAGGCCGGAGAGCAGCGCGTGCAACTCGTCATTATCCGCCACGTCGAAGATCGAAACATTGGCGTAGCGCCCGGCCACTCGCCAGATATGCGGCCACTTGCCCTTGCGCATGAGATCCTGCGCATAAGCCTTCTCGCGCGCCTTGATGTCGTTCGCTTCCGCCTCCGGCATGTCGGGCGGAAGATTCACTTCCATGGTGACGTGGAACAGCATGATTTTCGTTTCCTCTGAGAGCCGTGTGACGACTCAGGCCGGCAGCACGCTGCGGCTCCGGTCCGTGCGATAGTGTTCGAGCTTGTCGGCATCGAGCTCCGTGCCGATGCCCGGGCCATCCGGCAGGTGGATGGCAAAGTCGCGGAATTCGGGCTCGCGCGTGGCCAGGCTGTCGCGCAGCAGCAACGGGCCGAACAACTCCGTCCCCCAGGCGAAGTCGCCCAGCGTGCTGTAGAGGTGCAGCGCGCCCAGCGTGCCGATCGTGCCCTCCAGCATGGTGCCGCCATAAAGGCCCAGCCCGGCGGCGCGCGCGATCGCGGCCACGGCGCGCGTGCCCGCCACGCCACCATGTTTCGCGGGCTTCAGTGCCACCGCATTGCAGGCCACCTCGGTCGCGTGCCGCAGCGCGTCCTGCGGCGACGCGACGCCTTCATCGCCCATAATGGAAATGCGCGGATTGGCGCGCTGCAGACGCGCCATGGCCGGCACATTCCAGCCGGCCACCGGCTGTTCCGCCATCACCACGCCCGCCTCGGCAAGCGCCGGCAGGAAGCGCGCGGCGGTTGCCTCATCCCAGGCCTGGTTCACGTCCACGCGCACGGAGGCGCGGCCTTCGAAGGCACATGCGATCGCCGCGACATGCGCCGTGTCATCCTCCGGCGCATGCGCGCCAATCTTCAGCTTGAAGTCGCGGTGCCGGCGGGTGGCGAGCATGCGTTCGCCCTCCTCGATGTCGCGCACCGTGTCGCCGCTCGCCAATGTCCAGGCGAGGGCCAGCTTCGTCGATTGTGCGCCGCCCAGAAGATCCGCAAGGCCCATGCCCTGTGCGCGCGCCACGGCGTCGTGGATCGCCATGGACAGCGCGGCCTTGGCGAAACCATTGCCCCGCACCGCCTTCGCGATCCGTGCCTCCGCCGCATTCAACCCGGCTGCGTCCTGCCCGAGCATCGGCTCGGCCAGATACTGCGCGACGATGGTCGCAATGCCCTCCGGGCTCTCCTCACCCCAGCGAGGTCCGCCGATGGTGCTGGCCTCGCCATAGCCCACTACCCCTCCGGCCGTGACGCGCACGATCACCACATCCATCGCGTCCACGGTCGCGAAGGCCAGGTGATGGGGGCGGATCGTCGGAACGCGGGCGGGAATGGCCTCGATGCGCTCGATGGGCAGGCGAATGCGCGGCATGGCCGTTCCTCCTTGCATTGGCGGGGAAACTGGCCAGAGGACTACTTTCGATCAATACTTGTACTTCGAATGGATCGTTCGAGGAGATCGAATGGACCTGAACCAGCTCCGTCTCTTCCTGGCCCTTGCCGAAACCGAGCATCTCGGCCGCGCCGCCGCCGCTGCCGGACTGGCGCCCGCCACCCTGTCCCACCACTTGGCGGCGCTGGAGCGCAGCCTGGGCACTGTGCTGTTCGATCGCCTGGGCCGCGGCCTGCGCCTGACCGAGACCGGCCATCTGCTCCGCGGCTTCGCGACCCGCATCGTCAATGAAGCCGGGGCCGCCCGCGCCGCCATCGCCGAGCAGGAACGGGCGGAAAGCGGCACGCTGCGCCTCGGCGTCATCCACTCCTTCCACGCCAACCTCATGCCAGGCTTGGTGGCGGAGTTCCTGGGCACCCATCCCGGCATCCGGGTTGAAGCGCGGGAGATGATCGCCAGCGCCATCGAGACAGGCCTGCTGGACGGCGAACTGGATCTCGGCCTTGCCTTCGCCCCAGCCGGCCAGCCCGGCCTGGGCTGCGCGCCGCTGTTCGACGAGGCTCTCGTGCTCGTCACCGCGCTTGGCAGCCCCTGGGTGGGCGCCGCGCCCGAAGCCATCCCGCTCGCGCTGCTGCCGCCCCGTTTCGCGACCCGGCGCATGATCGACGGGGCATTGGCCGGCCGCTGGGCACCGAGGGTCGTCGCCGAGGTGGACGCCATCGGCTCCATCCTCGCTCTCGTCCGCAGTGGCGCCGTGGGCACGATTCTTTCCGCGCGGTCCGTGGTGGGGGAGGGGCTGGACTGCCGCGCCATCGCCGATCCACCGCCGATCCGCAGCGCCGCCCTGCTCTGGAATCCAGGCCGCTACCAGACTGCCGCCTCCCGCGCCTTCTCCACCCTGGTCCGCGCCCGCCTGGCGGAGTGACACGGACTGCTTGTCACGCGCCCGTCACGGCGGCACGGTCGGGAACATGAATCTCGACACCGACCGCTTCCTTCAGGATCTCGACACCCTTCGCCGCATCGGCGCCTACAAGACCGGCGTCCACCGCCCGACCTACTCCCCGGATGACATGGAAAGCCGCCGCTGGCTCATGCAGCGCATGGCGGAGGTCGGCCTCGACCCCATGATCGACGGCATCGGCAATGTCTTCGGACGCCATAAGGGCGAAGGCCCGCACATCCTCGCCGGCAGCCATCTGGAAACCCAGAATTATGCGGGCTGGCTTGATGGTGCGCTCGGTGTCATCTCCGCCCTCGCGCTCGCCCGCGCCGGCCTGCCCGTCGATGTCTGCGCCTATGCCGATGAGGAGGCGCATTTCGGCAGCGGCTTCCTCAGCAGCCGCTCGCTGATCGGCGCGCTGTCGGAGGAGGAGATCGACGCCAGTCGCAACCGCTTCGACGGCACGCCGCTGCGCGATGCACTCGCCAATGCCGGCCTCGCCGGTTTACCGCGTCTTCAACTCGAGGAAGGCCGCTACAAGGGCGCCTTCGAAATGCATATCGAGCAGGGGACGCAGCTCGAGAAGGCCGGCCTGCGTATCGGCGTCGTCACCGGCATTGTCGGCGTCCGCCAATGGCTGATCAGCTTCGAAGGAAAGCAGGACCACACGGGCGGCACCACGATGGCCGAGCGCCGCGATGCCGGCGTCGCCGCCATGCGCCTGCTCCATGCCATCGACACCGAATTCCCGCGCCAATGCGGTGAGCGCACCACCTGGACCACCGGCCGCATCGTGCTGGAGCCCAACGCGCCGCACATCATCCCCGGCCGCGCCGAGGTCACCTTCCAGTTCCGCGACATCGATATCGAGACGATGGACCGGCTGGAAGCCACCCTTCGCGCCTTGGTGCGGGAGAGCAACCGCCGCGACCGCTGCCCCGCGACCCTGACCCAGCTCAGCCGCGCGGAGCCCGCCCCCTGCGATCCTGCCATGCAGCACGCCCTGACGGAGGCCGCGCAGGACCTCGCTCCCGGCGCCTTCCAGCCTATGCCCAGCGGCGCCATCCATGACAGCCAGCACCTTGCCCGCAAGCTGCCGGTCGCCATGCTCTTCGTTCCCTCCAAGGGCGGAGTGAGCCATCACTGGACCGAGGACACGGACCGGGATGACCTCGTGCTCGGCATGAAGGTGCTGGCCGAGGGCGCACGCCGCTTCCTCGGCTGAGGCGCTGGCGGGCCGGGTCGATCCCTGCTTCCCCGGGTGCTATGGGCGGCCGCGCGCCCAGACGCGCCCGGAGAGGAATTGACCAGGATGCAACCGACCCGCCGTTCTCTCATCGCCGCTGCCGCCGCGCTTCCGCTGCTGCAGCGGCCCGCCTTCGCGGCGGGCGGCACCTCCTTCGCCACTCGGCCCGTGCGCCTGCTCATCGCCTTCGGGGCGGGCACCGGCGCCGATGTGCTGGCGCGCGAATTCGCCAATCAGCTCACCGCGGAGATCGGCCAGCCAGTCGTGGTGGAGAATGTCACAGGCGGCACCGGCGTTGTTGCCCTGCGGACCATGGCCCGCGCGGCGCCGGACGGACACACGCTTTTTCTCGCGGCCATGGGCAATGTCGTCATCAATCCGCTGGTCAGTGCCGCTGCGCGCGGCACCGAAAAGCTGGTCGCCCCCATTGGGCAGTTCAGCGACAACCCGCATGTCATGCTCATTCATGGCGGTCTTCCGGTGAAGGATGTGCGGGAATTCGTCGCCTATGCGAAGGCGCGTCCGGGCGAGATCAACTTCGCCTCCCCTGGTGCCGGCGGCGTCTCGCATCTCGGCGCGGAGCTGTTCCAGTCTGTCGCAGGCGTTGAGGGCGTGCATGTGCCTTATCGTGACGGATCGAGTCTTCTGACTGACCTAATGACGGGCCGCGTCCATGCCGTCTTCATGACCGCTGGTGGGCTGAAGCCGGTGCTGGAAGATGGCCGGATCCGCGCTCTGGGCGTCACGGCTCCAACGAAGGTGCCGGAACTCTCCCAGTTCCCGGTACTGGAGGAGCAGGGCCTTCCCGGTTTCCGCTACAGCACCTGGTACGCGCTCTATGCCCCCACCGCCACGCCAGCACCGCTGGTCCGGGAGCTGAACACCCTCCTGCGCGCCGCGCTGGACAACCCGGCCTTGCGCGCACGCCTCACGACCCAGGGCGCGGAGGTCTCCACCGGATCACCGGAAGAACTGGCGGCGTTGATGGAGCGGGACACGAAGACCTGGCGCGAGATCATCCAGAGCCGCGGCATCATGACGGAATAGGCTCTGGCCTCACGCCTCGTGTGCAGGTCCTCCGGTCTCCCGGCGCTTGCGCTCGCCGGCCGGGGGACCTGCCCGGCGGTCCAGCGCCGTCCGCACGCGGTCGATCAACTCCGAGCGGCGATAAGGCTTGCCCAGCACGTCCATCGAGTGGGCCCGCGGTCCCTCCGCGACCAGGTCCTCATTGTAGCCGGTCGTCAGTAGCACGGCCATGCCGGGAAAGCGCTCGCGTACACGCTCCGCGAGGACCAGGCCATTCATGCTGCCGGGCATGAGGATGTCGGAGAACAGCAGGTCGATCCCCTGGCCGCCCTGCTCGTCGAGTATTGCGAGTGCCTCGTCCGCGCTGCGCGCGGCGAGCACCCGATAGCCGCGCACCTCCAGATGCTCCTGCGCGATTGTGAGCACGTCCTCACTATCCTCGACGATCAGGATCGTCTCGGCCGGAGCCTTCGTATCCGGGCGCGGCTCTGCCGCCGGCGCGACCTCCACGGCCCTGGCCGTCTCGCGGCTGGCGGGGAAGAGCATCCGCACCGTCGTGCCGCGCCCCGGTTCGCTCTCGATCTCCAGCTTGCCCAGGGACTGCTGGACGAAGCCCTGCACCATGGCCAGCCCGAGCCCGGTTCCCTTGCCCGTGCCCTTGGTCGTAAAGAAAGGCTCGACGGCCCGCTCCAGCACATTGGCGGGCATGCCCTCGCCCTCATCGGTGATGGACAGGGCGACATAGGCGCCCCCCGGCAGGCCGTCGGCATCCAGGATGACTGCCGTGGTCGCGATCGTCACCGTCCCGCCAGACGGCATGGCGTCCCGCGCATTGATCACCACGTTCAACAGCGCCATCTCGAGATGCACGGGGTCGACCAGGATCGGCGGAAGCCGTCGGCGCAGGTTGAGCTGCAGCTCGATGCGGCTGCCCACCGTGCTTTCCAGCATCGCGCCGAAATCATTGATCAGCGCGTTGATGTCCACCGCCCTGGGCTCAAGTCGCGTCTTGCGCGCGAAGGCGAGAAGCTGCCGCGTCAGCTTCGTCCCACGCTCGGCCGCGTCAGTGGCCCGGGCCAGGTAGCGGCGCAGGCGCTCATCCGTCACCTCCGCCCGCAGGAACTCCAGATTCCCCGCGATCACCTGGAGCAGGTTGTTGAAGTCATGCGCCAGCCCAGCCGTGAGCTGCCCCACCGCCTCCATCTTCTGCGCCTGCCGGAAGGCCTGCTCCGAGGTGCGCCGGCGCGTCACATCGAGTTGCGAGGCGAAGAAGTAGATCAGCTTGCCCGCCTGGTCATGGACGGGTGCGATGAAGACTCCGTTCCAGAAAGGCGTGCCGTCGCGCTTGTAGTTCAGCAACTCAACTGACGTCGCACGCTCCTCCGCGACGGCCCGGCGGAGTTCGGCGACGGTTTCGCGATCCGTCTGCGCGCCCTGGAGGAAGCGGCAGTTGCGACCGACGATCTCCTCCTGCGCATAGCCCGTCAGATCCTGGAAGGCCCGGTTGGCGAAGACGATCGGGTTATCCGGCAGGTTCGGGTCCGTGAGGACCATGGGCATCCGCGTCATCTCGACGGCCGCGAAGAACACATCCCCGCGATCATCCAAGCCGGGCCTCGTGACCGTTGCCTCCTGCCAGTGCCGGATGCCTGGCCCGCCGGTCGGCGAGTAGGAGGCGCCCTCATGCTGGCCGGCTGCCGGGGTGCCGATGCTCTGCTGCTCGCCGCTTCCCTGCACGTCACGCTCCAGGAGCGGCTCAGCGGGAACATTATCCCTGCCGGACTTCAGTCCTTCGTCTTCGTTCACGCCGGTCCCCAAGGCCAAGGGCAGGTATCTGGTATGCCGGCGTCAGCCCGCAATAACGGCCGGCTCCTACCAAAAGGCTGCTGGTTCATCCAGAGTTGCTGGCGGGCGCCATGCCGGGCCGATCCGGGATAGTAATGATCCGGGCGCCAGACGACGCGGGCCTCGCAGCCCAGGGGCTGCACCACGCCCCGATCCGCCCTATTCCCCTCATGCCACATCAGCAGGAGGCCGCCCCACATGTCCGACCAGAAAAGGCCCGGCCGCGAAGCCGCCATCGCCCGTGCCCAGGCCGAGTTCGACAGCGGTGCCTTCCGTGACCGCCTGGCCGCCCTGATCGCCATTCCCTCCACCTCCCAGGACCCGGCCTTCGCCGCCGAGTGCCGCCGCTATCTGGAGGAGGGCATCCAGCCCTGGCTCGCGCGCCTCGGCTTCGAATCCAGCATCCATCCGAACCCGGACCCGTCCTGCGGCCCCATCCTCATCGCCCACCGCATCGAGGATCCATCCCGCCCCACCGTCCTGCTCTATGGCCATGGCGACACTGTCCGCGGCCTGGATGACCAGTGGTCCGATGGCATCAAGCCCTGGGCGGTGACGGAGAAGGACGGCCTTTGGTACGGGCGCGGCACCGCCGACAACAAGGGCCAGCACATCATCAACCTGGCCGCGATGGAGGCCGTGCTGGCCGAGCGTGGCGGCAAGCTTGGCGCCAATGTGAAGCTGGTGCTGGAGATGTCGGAGGAGCTGGGCTCCAAGGGCCTTCGTCCCTTCGTCGAGGCGCATAAGGATTACCTGGCCGCCGATGCCCTGATTGCCTCGGACGGGCCGCGCGTGGAGCCCACGCTGCCTACTATCGCCGCAGGCTCGCGCGGCAGCTTCATGTTCGACCTCGTGGTGAAGCTGCGCCAGGGCGGCGTCCATTCCGGCCATTGGGGTGGGCTGACCACCGATCCCGCCATCCTTCTCTCCCACGCCATCGCCAGCATCGCTGACCGCAACGGCAAGATCCTCGTCCGCGACTGGCTGCCCGGCGAAACCGTGCCCGCCAATATCCGCGCCGCGCTGGAGGGTTGCCCGGTCGGGGGAGGGGAAGGGGCCGCCACCATCGACGAGGGCTGGGGCGAACCCGGCCTCACCCCGGCGGAGAAGATCTATGGCTGGGCCTCCTTCATCGTGCTCGCCATGCACAGCGGCCGCCCCGAGGCTCCGGTGAACGCCGTCGCCCCCGATGCCCGCGCCGCTTGCCAGATCCGCTACACCGGCGATTCCAACCCGGAAAAATTCGTCCCCGCGCTGCGCGCCCATCTGGACGCGCACGGCTTCCAGATGGTCGCCATCGAGAAGGCCGGCATCCGTATGCCCGCCAGCCGCACCCCGCCCGATAATCCCTGGGTGCTCTGGACCAAGGCGAGCATGGAGAAATCCCTGAACACTCGCGTCCAGGTCACCCCCAACGCGTCCGGCGGCCTGCCCGGCGATGTCTTCGTGGACCTGCTGGGCACCCCTCTCGTCTGGGTTCCGCATTCCTACAACGGCTGCAAGCAGCATGGCCCGGATGAGCACGTCATCCCCGCCATGATGCGCGAGGGGCTGACTGCCTTCGCCGGCATCTGGTGGGATTTGGGCGAGGCAGGCACGCCGCCGCGCTGAACCGGCCCGGTCCGTGCCCCGGGCTCCGCTGCCGTCCGGTGGGGGGCAGCGGGCGGGGCACGGAAAATGTCGCGGCATCGGTACATTCGGTCGCGCGGAACGCGTTACATGGTCATGCCGGACACTATCGAACCCACCCGCCAGTGGCCTGCCGGTGGAGGTGAGGCAGGTGCCCTGATCCGCGCCCATGACTGGGCGTCGACTCCGCTCGGGCCTCCCGCGCGCTGGCCGGCGAGCCTGCGCATGGCCGTCCGGCTGATGCTGAACGCCCGTCACCCCATCTGTGTCCTGTGGGGGCCGGAGCTGATCCTGTTCTACAACGATGCCTTCGCGGAGAGCCTGGGGCCCGAGTACCACCCCTCCTCCCTCGGCCGGAGCGGGCCGGAGGCCTGGGCCGAGACCTGGCCCATCATCGGCCCGGCGATCGAGCAGGTGATGACCGGCCAGGGCGCAAGCTGCCACGTGGACCAACTCCTCGTGCATACGCGGCACGGCCATCGCGAGGAGGTCTACTGGACCTACAGCCTCAGCGAGATCGAGGACGAGGCAGCCCCCAACGGCGTGGGTGGCGTGCTCGGCATCTGCCGCGAGGTCACCGCCGAGCATCGGAAGCTGGAAGTGCTGCGCGAGAGCGACGAGATCCGGCGCATCGCCCTGGCCAGCGGCAAGATGGGGGCATGGCAGTGGAGGATGCGGGAAGGCCTGGTCCGGGGCGATCCCGTCTTCCTGGCCCTGTTCGACATGCCGCCCTCGGATGAATGGCTTCCAATGCGGCGCTTCCTGGATCGTCTGGCCCCTGAGTCAGCGGCGAAGATGCAGGAGATTGCCCTGTCCGGCATACCGCCGGATCAGGAATTCGCCGGCGAGGTGCTTCTCCATCTCCGCCCCGGCCAGAACCGGTGGGTAGCCTGGCGCGGGCGTTCGAGCCCGTCCGATAGTTATGTGATCAACGGCGTCAGCTTCGATGTCACGCAGCAGAAGCGCAATGAGGCGGCGCTGCGGGAGGAGAAGGAGCGCTTCCGTACCCTGGCCGAAGGAATCCCGCAGCTTGTCTGGCGCTCCGCCGATGACGGGCAATGGACCTGGGCCTCGCCGCAATGGGCGGACTACACCGGACAGGGCGAGGAAGAGAGCCACGGCTGGGGCTGGCTCGACGCTGTCCACCCCGATGACCACGCGGAGACGCTCCAGGCCTGGCACGCGGCGCGGTCGCACGGGCAGCTTGACGTGCAGTTCAGGGTAAGACGGGCCGCGGATGGTACCTGGCGCTGGCACCAGACCCGCTCCCGCCCGGTCCGCGGCGCCCCGGCGCCGGACGAGCCCGAGGGCGCGATCCTGGAATGGCTGGGTACCAGCAGTGACATTGAGGATCTCAAGCATCTGCAGGAACGCCAGGCGGTGCTGGTGGCGGAACTGCAGCACAGAACGCGCAACCTGATCGCCGTCGTGCGCTCCATCGCTGGCAAGACGCTGGCGGGCAGCTTCTCACTGGCGGATTTTGGGGCACGCTTCGACGCGCGGCTTGAAGCCCTGGGGCGCGTGAACGGCATGCTGTCGCGGCTGGAGGAGGGAAGCCGGATCACCTTCGATGAACTGATCCGGGCGGAGCTCTCAGCCCATGGCGTGCTCGGCGATGGAGAGCAGGAAGCGCGCGTGGTGCTCGAGGGTCCCACCGGCATCCGCCTGCGCTCCGCGACCGTCCAGACCCTGGCCCTTGCCCTGCATGAACTGGCCACCAATGCTCTCAAATACGGCGCCCTCTCCGTTCCCGGAGGCCGGCTCTACCTGCGCTGGGGCAGCGTGCGGGGGGAGGCGGGCGAACGCCGCCTGCGGGTCGTCTGGCAGGAGAGCGGCGTGCCACCGCCGGCGGACTGCTCGCCCCGCCGCGGCTATGGCCGTGAGCTCATCGAGCAGGCGCTGCCCTATCAGCTTCGCGCCAGGACCTCATACGAGATCGGCCCTGATGGCGTGCGCTGCGAGATCGATCTGCCGGTTTCCTCATAGCCCCTGGCTTGCGGGGTTAAGGGGCCACGCCGGTGTCCGTCACGCTTCCTCACCCAGCTTGGCTCGGCCTGTTACATTCCCAGTGCCATGTTCGGTGAGGTCTTCAGAAGGACATCCCCCATGACTCCCCGCAAACTCACCCTCGCTGCCCTGACCGCCACCCTTGGGCTCGGCGCCCTTGGCGTCCCCGCCATGGCCCAGCCAGCCATGCCTCGCGGCGGCCAGCAACTCTTCCGTCACGCCGATACCAACCACGACGGCCGCGTGACCGCGGAGGAAGCCTGGAGCACGCTGTCCGCGCGCTTCGGCGAGGCGGACGCGAACAAGGATGGCGGCGTGACCTGGGACGAATTCCGGAGCTACGTCCAGGCGCAGATGGAGGCCCACCGCGGCAAGCGTCCAGCCCCGCCCGCCGCTGCCCAGGCGCGCATGGAGCAGCGCGGCCAAGGCTTCTTCCGCGCCCTCGACGCCGACCGCGACGGCCGTGTCACGCTGGTGGAGTTGCGCCCCTTCGCCGATGCCATGTTCCGCGCCCGTGATGCGAATGCGGACAATGTCCTGACCCGCGATGAGGTGCGGCCGCATCGTGCGCGAGCCGCGCGCCCGGCCAGGCCGCAGCAAGCCCCGGCGCAGGAGCAGGCTCCGACGCAGCAGCAGTAACCAAGAAACCCGGGGAGAAGGAATTCTCCCCGGCCTTCTCATGGATCTGCGAATTCAAGGATAGCGCCGGCCACGCGTCGCGCGGCGTCTGATATCCGGATTGGTGATCTTCGGCGGAACCAACCCGGGGAAGGGTGGTGGTGGGCGCGACAGGGATTGAACCTGTGACCCTTCGCGTGTGAAGCGAATGCTCTCCCGCTGAGCTACGCGCCCGAAGGTGGCGCGGATATCCCCCGCCAGCCCGGCCCTGTCAAGCGGCCCCCAGGGATCGAGGCTGAACGAACCTCTGGCGCAACCATCGCGTTACCCCGACTATCCCGGGTATCCGCGACAAGGCATGGCATGACCCCCTCACGGCACCGCCGGTCCGCTCTCCTCGCCCTCCTCCTCGCCCTTCTGGCCCCGGCCGCTTCCGCCCGGGCCGAAGCCATCGCTGCTACCTATCTCGTCCAGGTCGCGGGCCTGACGGTGATGGAACTGAGCGTCACCCTGGATCTCACCGACCAGGGCTATGCCGTGGAGTTCCGCAACCGCACGCGCGGCGTGGTCGCTGCCATTTCCAGCGGCCAGATGACCAGCCGCGTCGAAGGCGTCTGGGAGGGCGAGCGCGCCCGCCCGCGCCGCTACGTCTCCGAGGGCACCTGGCGCGGTGATCCCCGCCGTGTGATCGTTGAATGGCGCAGCGGCCAGCCTGTCGTCCGCGCCATGGTTCCCCCCGTCGAGGAGGAGGAGCGCGAGCCGGTGCCCGAGGCCGAGCAGCGCAACACCATCGACAGCCTTTCCGCCATCGCCCAACTCATCCGCCAGGTCCGGCGCACCGGCAATTGCGACGCCGCTGCCAGGGTTTATGACGGCCGCCGCCTGAGCGCGTTGTCAGCCAGCACCCAGGGCCATGAGCGCTTCCCTCCCGCCCGCGATGCATGGTCCGGCGTCGCCCTGAAATGTGCTTTCGAGGGCCGCTTCCTCGCGGGCTACCGCAAGGGTGAGGATATTGAGGCCGCCCGCCGCCCCCAGACCGGCATCGCCTGGCTGGCGGAGGTGGTGCCGGGCCTGCCGCCGCTGCCCGTGCGCGTGGATTCGGCCAATCGCTGGTTCGGTACCGTCACCGCCCGCCTCGTCAGCTATGGGCGGCCGGGCCAGCTCCGCGCCGTCAGCAACTGAAGAAAACCAGCAGTCGCATCAGCGCGCGAGTGGCGCTGGCATGCACCAAGCCAGAGCAGGATGAGGGAAGCGGGGCGGTCCCTTCTTCCGATCTTTCCGGAGGCTTCGTCCTCTCCGCCTGTGGGATGGCCCGTCCCTTTGACTCGGGCGATCCGCTTTACCCGATCCCCAGCCCGGCCAGCAGATCCGGTAGGTCGCCCGGCGCCTCGGCAACCGGTGCATCCTCCGCCATCTCCGGCCCGCCATAGCCCCAGGCCGCGAAAACCGCTCTCATTCCGGCCGCCTTCGCCGCCCGCGTGTCGTTGTGGTGATCCCCGATCAGCACGGCCTGGGACGGCTCCGCCCCCATCCGCGCCAGGATGCCCAGCGGATGCCCGGGATGCGGCTTGCGAACGGGGAAGCTATCGCCACCCCCAACCTGCTCCAGCAGCGGCGAAAGCCCCTGGTCATCCAGGATGATCCGCGCCGCCTTTTCAGGCTTGTTGGTGCAGACCGCCAGCCGCCACCCCGCCGATTTCAGCGCCGCCAGGGCCGCCGGGATCCCCTCGAAGGGCCGGGTCTCGTCCGCGGCATGGGCCTCGTAATCCACCAGGAACTCCGCCACCAGCTCCGGCGAGTTCACCAGGGTCCGCGCCTCGCAGGCCCGCTGAACCAGCACGGGAACCCCGTCCCCGATCATCTTCCGCACCTCCTTCCGGCTAAAGCCGGGCCGGTCATGCGCGGCCATCAGCCGGTCCAACGCCGAATGGATGTCGGGCGCGCTGTCCAGCAGCGTGCCGTCGAGGTCGAAAAGGGCGATCCGGTCCATCCGCACCCCATGCCACCCCGCATTACAGCCCGCAATGCGAGTTGACGCCGCCCTCCCTTGCGGAAGCCCGGCCAGATAGGGCTTATCCAGCCCATGCAAAGGGCTGCCATTCTCCTCGCCGCCGGTCTTGGCACCCGGATGCGCTCATCGCTGCCAAAGGCGATGCACCCGATCGCCGGCCGGCCGATGCTCAACCACCTGATCGCCTCCTGCGAAGAGGTCTTCGACCGCATCGTCGTGGTCACCGGCCCCGACATGCCCATGCTGGAAAAAGCCGCCGCCCCGCATGCGACGGTCGTCCAGCAGGACCGCCTGGGCACAGGCCACGCCGCCCTCCAGGCCGCCCCGCTGCTCCAGGACTTCGAGGGCGATGTCGCCGTCCTCTATGCCGACAACCCCCTGATCACCGCCGCCACCATGCGTCGCCTGGTATCCGCGCGGAACACGGCCGACCTCGCCCTTCTGGCCATGCGCCCCGCCGACCCCGCCCGCTACGGCCGCGTCATCCCGCATGAGGATGGTGGCATCGCCCGCGTGACCGAGTGGAAGGACGCGACGGAGGAGGAGCGCGCGATCACCCTCTGCAATGTCGGCGTGATCTGCGCCGCCGCACCGCGCCTCTTCGCCTGGCTGCGCGCGCTGAAGAACGACAATGCGGCGGGCGAGTACTATCTGACCGACACCGTCGCCGCCGCCCGCATGGAAGGCTTCCGCCCCGTCGCCGTCGAGGCGCCCGAGGCCGAATGCCGCGGCATCAATTCCCGGATCGAGCTCGCCGCCGCCGAGGCCGCCGTGCAGGCCAGGCTGCGCGAGGCCGCGATGGCTGGCGGCGCCACCCTGATCCGCCCAGAGAGCGTCACCCTAAGCTACGACACGACAATCGGCCAGGACGTCACCATCGGCCCCGACGTCGTCATCGCCCCTGGCGTGACCATCGAGGACGAGGTGGAAATCCGCGCCTTCTCCCACCTCGAAGCCTGCATCATCCGCCGCGGCGCCGTCATCGGCCCCTTCGCCCGCCTGCGCCCGGGCACCGAGATCGGCCCCAAGGCCCATGTCGGTAATTTCGTGGAACTCAAGGCCGCCATGCTCGGTGAGGGCGCGAAGGCCAACCACCTGTCCTATATCGGCGACGCGACCATCGGCGCCCGCACGAATATCGGCGCCGGCACCATCACCTGCAATTACGACGGCTTCGCGAAGCACAGGACGACAGTGGGGGAGGGGGTCTTCATCGGCTCCAACGCCACCCTGGTCGCCCCCGTCGATCTCGGGGACGGCGCCTTCGTCGCCGCTGGCTCCACCATCACCGATCCGGTTCCGTCCGATGCCATGGCCTTCGGACGCGCCCGCCAGAGCCAGAAGGAAGGCCGCGCCGCCGCCTTCCGCGCCTCCCGCCGGAAGGAGAAGTAAGCCATGTGCGGAATCGTTGGCGTCGTCGGCAAGGAACAGGCCGCGCCCCGTCTCCTGGAAGCCCTGCGCCGCCTGGAATACCGCGGCTATGACAGCGCCGGCATCGCCACCCTCGTGAATGGCCATGTCGACCGCCGCCGTGCCGAGGGCAAGCTGAACAACCTAGCCGAAGTGCTGGAACACGATCCGCTGCCCGGCACCACCGGTATCGGCCATACGCGCTGGGCCACACATGGCGCCCCCACCACGCGCAACGCCCATCCGCACGGCACCGCGCGCGTTTCCGTCGTCCATAACGGCATCATCGAGAATCACGCCGAACTTCGCGCCGAACTCGAATCCCAGGGCGCCGAATTCGAGACGGAAACCGATACCGAGACCTTCGCCCGCCTGGTGGATCATCACCTCGCCCGCGGCGACAGCCCGGAGAAGGCGTTCAGCGGCGCCCTGAAGCGCGTCCACGGCGCTTTCGCCCTGGCCGCTATCTTCGCCGGTCATCCCCGCAAGCTCCTCGCCGCACGCCAGGGCGCCCCGCTCGCCATCGGCTATGGGGAAGGGGAGATGTTCATCGGCTCCGACGCCCTCGCCCTCGCCCCCCTGACGCGCAAGATCGCCTATCTGAACGAAGGCGACTGGGCCATCGTCAGCGACCATGACGCCAGCATTTTCGATGCGTCCGACGCGCCCGTGCAGCGCGCCGTCAAGACCACCGCCTTCTCCGG
Organism: Roseomonas chloroacetimidivorans; assembly: GCF_049629625.1. Lineage (NCBI taxonomy): Bacteria > Pseudomonadati > Pseudomonadota > Alphaproteobacteria > Acetobacterales > Roseomonadaceae > Roseomonas > Roseomonas chloroacetimidivorans. The sequence goes on from NZ_JBNBZS010000003.1 coordinate 266,170, forward strand.
TGCCGCCATCGGCAAGGGCAATTACCGCCACTTCATGGAGAAGGAGCTGCACGAGCACCCCGCGGTGATCGGCGACACGCTCCACCAGTATGTGGACCCCGCCACCCGCTCCGTCGCACGCCCCGCGCTTCCCTTCGACCCCGCCACCCTTCCGCGTCTCTGGCTTTCGGGCTGCGGCTCCGCCTTCCTGGTCTGCCAGACCGCGCGCTACTGGTTCGAGACCATCGCGCGCCTTCCCTGCGACGCCGATGTGGCCAGTGAACTCCGCTACCGCGACCCGCCGATGACGCAGGGCGGCGCCGCCATGTTCGTCTCCCAGTCCGGCGAGACCGCCGACAATCTGGCCGCCATGAGGCTGCTCCGGGAGGGCGGCCAGTCCCTCGTCTCCGTCGTGAACGTGCCGGAGAGCAGCATGTCGCGCGAGAGCGACGCGACGCTGATGACGGTGGCCGGCCCCGAGATCAGTGTCGCCTCCACCAAGGCCTTCACCGCGCAGCTCTCGGTGATGGCCTGCCTCGCGCTCAACTTCGCCCGTAGCCGCGGCGCCATCGACGCGGCGGAGGAAGCCCGCCTGACCGCCGCCCTGCTGGAGGTGCCCGAACACGCCGCGAAGCTGCTGGAGGCCGGCGCTGAGATCGAGGCGCTCGCCGCCGACATCAAGGATGCCCGCGACGTCCTCTTCCTTGCCCGTGGCAGCCTGTTCCCCATCGCCATGGAAGGCGCCCTCAAGCTCAAGGAAATCTCCTACATCCACGCCGAAGGCTATGCCGCCGGCGAGATGAAGCACGGCCCCATTGCCCTGATCGATTCCAGCGTGCCCGTGATCGCCCTCTGCCCCAGCGGCCCGCTCTTCGAGAAGACCGCCTCCAACCTGCAGGAGGCCGCGGCGCGCGGCGGCCGCATCATCGCCTTCACTGATGAGGAAGGCGCCCCCGCCCTGCGTCGCTTTGCCTCCCGGGTGATGGTGCTGCCGAAGGTCGATCCCTTCGTCGCCCCCATCCTGCACGCCATCCCCGTGCAGATGCTCGCCTATCACGTGGCCGTGTTGAAGGGCACCGATGTGGACCAGCCCCGCAACCTCGCCAAGGCCGTGACGGTGGAGTGACCCCGGTCGGCGCAGGCCGGCCATCCCCATTCCGCCGTTGTCCCGCTTCCCCCGCAGGACTATCGGCGCCATGGCGCGGCTGTCACGGCGGCGGAGAAACAAGAGGCAGGGCATGACGCCTGCCCAGGAGAACGGGTCACCCATGAGCCAGACGGCCCTCGCCCCCCAGCAAACCCCCGCTCCGGCCCCCCCCGGCGGTGCGGCGGAGGGAACCGGCGGAACCGCCTTCGCCGTCCTGCTCTCGCTTAGCTTTTGCCATCTGCTGAACGACATGATGCAGTCGCTGGTGCCGGCCCTCTATCCGATCCTGAAGGAAAACTACGCGCTGGATTTCGGCCAGATCGGGCTCATCACCCTGGCCTTCCAGTTCACAGCCTCCCTGCTGCAGCCCCTGGTCGGTGCCTATACGGACCGCCACCCCATGCCCTACTCCCTGCCGGTGGGCATGGGTTCCACCCTGGTCGGGCTGCTCGTGCTCTCCCAGGCGTCGAGCTACCCGGTGATTCTGATGGCGGCGGCGCTGATCGGGATCGGCTCCTCCGTCTTCCACCCGGAATCCTCCCGGGTCGCGCGCCAAGCCTCGGGCGGGCGCTACGGGCTGGCGCAGTCGCTCTTCCAGGTCGGCGGCAATTTCGGCCAGGCCATCGGCCCGCTGCTCGCCGCTTTCGTTGTCGTGCCCGAAGGCCAGGGAAGCCTGGCCTGGTTCTCCGGCGCGGCCCTGCTCGGCATGGTCGTGCTGTTCCAGGTCGGTACCTGGTATGCCCGCCACCGCCAGGCCACCAAGCCTCGTCGCCGTGCGGCCGGCGGGGAAGGGGGCCATGCCCTGTCCCGCGGCCAGGTTCTCTTCGCCGTCGGCGTGCTCGTGGTGCTGCTCTTCTCGAAGAACGTCTACACGGCCAGCCTCAACTCCTATTACACCTTCTACCTCATCCACCGCTTCGACCTATCCGTGCAGGCCGCGCAGGTCCTCCTTTTCATCTTCCTGGCCTCGGTGGTCGTCGGCGCGCTGGTAGGCGGCGCGGTGGGGGATCGGGTGGGCCGGCTGCCCGTGATCTGGTTCTCGATCCTCGGCGTGCTGCCCTTTACCCTCGCACTACCCTATGTCGGCCTGCCCGCGACGGTGGTGCTGACGGTGGTGATCGGGCTGATCATGTCCTCCGCCTTCTCGGCCATCCTCGTTTATGCGCAGGACCTGATGCCCGGGAAGGTCGGGATGGTGGCGGGGCTGTTCTTCGGCTTCTCCTTCGGCCTCGGCGGTCTGGGCGCCGCGGCACTCGGGGAATTGGCCGACAGCATCGGGATCGACGCGGTCTATCGTCTTTGCGCCTTCCTCCCGCTTCTCGGCCTGTGCACCGCCCTTCTGCCGAAGCTGGACCGGGGCCGCTGAACTGCTGTTCGCGAGGGCGGCAGCAACGCCGCGCCCCCGGCTGTCGTTTCAGAGGCATGATGCTTGTCCCGGCCCGCCATCCGTGAACCGCTCGCCCACCGCGGACCTCTCCCGCACGATCCGGACAGCGATCCGCTCCCAGGTCGCCGCCCTCTTCAACGACCGCTCCCGCGGCGAAGCGCCCGTCATGCGCCGCGCCGACGGCATCTTCGGCCCGCAATCCGTCGCCTGGCGCGTCCATGGCGACGTCACCTCGATGATGGTCGGCGGCATTGCGGGCCTGTTGCTCCAGATGCTTCACCCCGCCGTCCTTGCCGGGGTCTGGGACCATTCGAACTTCCGCGCCGACATGCATGGCCGCCTGCGCCGTACTGCGCGCTTCATAGCCCTCACCACCTATGGCAGCCGCTTGGATGCGGAGGCGGTGATCGCGCGCGTGCGCGGTATTCACGACAGGGTCCATGGCACCCTGCCGGACGGTACCCCCTATGCCGCGAATGACCCCGCCCTGCTGGCCTGGGTGCATGTGACGGAGACGACCAGCTTCCTCGATGCCTGGATCCGCTACGCCGAGCCGCGCATGACAGGGGCCGATCAGGACCGCTACTTCGCCGAGATGGCCCAGATCGCCGCCGGTCTGGGTGCCGATCCCATCCCCCGCAGCCGGGCCGAGGCACAGGAGCTGATCCGCAGCATGCGCCCGCAACTTCGCTACGACGCGCGCACGAAGGAGGTCGCGCGGTTCGTCCTGCGCCAGCCCGCGCCGCACCGCGTGGCGGAGCCGGTCCAAAACCTCACGATGCAGGCCGCCGTGGACCTGCTGCCACCCTGGGCGATCCGTATGCACGGGCTGTCAAACCCGGCACTCGGCCGGCCGCTGGTGCGGGCCGGCACTCTCGGCATCGCCCGCACCCTGCGCTGGGCCTTCCGCCCCACGGGGTAAGGCCGGCGCCGCTACTCCGGCTGCACCCCCAGCTCCCGCAGGATGCGCCCATAGGTCGCGTATTCCTCGCGAAGCATCGTGTTCAGCGCTGCCCGTGCCATGAAAGATCCTGGGGCGCGCGTGGTTGCCAGCACCTGCCTCACCGCCGGCGTCTCCAGCCCGGTGCGGCAGGCCTCCTCCAGCCGGTCCAGCACCGCCGCCGGCGTGCCGCGCGGTGCGTAGATGCCGACCTGGCTGAGCTGTACGGCGTTGACCCCCTGTTCCACTGCCGTCGGCACATTCGGGAAGTCCGGATGCCGCCGGTTGGAGAAGACGGTGATCAGCCGCAGCTTCCCGGCCTCCACCAATTCCGCCGCGGAACTGACCACGGCCGCCGAGAAATCCAGCCGCCCCGCCAACGTGTCGTTCAGATGCGCCGCCTCGCCGCGATAGGGGATATGGTTGAAATCCACCCCCGTGGCCTTCTGCACGCGCCACACGCCGAGTTGCGGCAGGGAGTTCGGCCCAGGGCTGCCGAAGCTCATTGGCCGGCGCCTTCCCTCAGCCACCAGATCCTGCAATGAGCGGATCGGGCTGTCCGCCCGCACGGCGATGCCCAGGATGTTCTCGTTCGTCCCGCACACCGCCTCGAAATTCTCGGGATTGGTGCCGGCATTGCGGACCATGTGCGGCTGCACCACGATCGCCGTCATCGGCGTCTGCCCGATGGTGTAGCCATCCGGCGCGCTGGCCGCGACATAGCGCATTCCTACCACGCCCGAGGCGCCGTCCTTCGTCATCAGCACCAGCGGTTGTCCGAGCACCCGCTGGAAGTGCTCGCTCATCGCCCGCATCAGCACATCGGCCGTGCCCGGCGAATAGGGCATGATCATCGTGATCGGCTTGTCCGGATATTCTGCCCGCGCGGGCAGGGCAACAGCCAGCGCCAACGCGGCGGACAGCAGAAAATGACGCATGACGCTCTGTTCTCCCGGAGAGGCACCGCCGGGTCGGCCCCGTGCCGGTGCATTCATCGACTGTGGGGCCGCGCTTCGCCGTGCCGCTCGGGCCGCTCAGTCGGGCTTCACGCCCAACTCCCGCAGGATCTGGCCATGGGCCTCATATTCCCGCTGGATCAGGCGCGTGAAATCCGCCCGGCCGATATGATTGACGACCAGCCGCACCTGCCTGGCGACCCGTAGGAAGCCTTCGTCCTGGACTCCCGTCCGGCAGGCATCCTCCAGCTTCGCCATCACCGGCTCCGGCGTGCCCGCTGGCGCATAGAGCCCAACCGGGCTGTATTGCAGCGCGTCGATTCCCTGTTCCCGCGCCGTCGGCACATCCGGGTAATCCGGGTGCCGCCTCTCCGAGAACACGGCGATCAACCGCAACCGTCCTGAATCGATCAGCCCTGCCGCCGAGGAGACGACGGCCGCGGAGAAATCCAGCCGCCCCGCCATCACCTCGTTCAGATGCGGTGGATCGCCACGGAAGGGCAGGTGGGTGAACTCTACCCCGCTCGCCCGCTGCACGCGCCACACGGCAAGCTGTGGCAGGGAGTTCGGACCGGGGCTGCCGAAGCTCATCGCCCGCTTCTTCCCTTCCGCAACCAGCCCGGTCAGGTCACGGATTTGGCTGTCCGCGCGAACCAGTACCCCCAGCACATTCTCATTTGTGCCGCAGATCGGTGCGAAGTTCTCGGGCGAGGTGCCGGTACCGCGCACCAAATGCGGCTGCACAACGATCGCCGTCATCGGCGTCAGCCCCAGCGTGTAGCCATCGGCTGGCTGCGTCGCCACGTAGCGCATGCCCACCACGCCGGAACCGCCGTCCCGGTTCACGACGACCACGCTCTGACCCATTACGCGGGTGAAGTGCTCGCCCAGCGCACGGCCATAGGAATCGGCCGCGCTGCCCGGGGCATAGGGCAGCACGATGGTGATGGGCCGGTCCGGAAAGGCCATGGCCGGGCCGGCCGCGAGCAGCGCGGCGGCGAGCGCGACACCGAGGGAACGCCGCATCACGCTCATTCCTCCAGGATCGCGACGGCCCGCGTCCAGCCGGCCGAGGCGCGGTGGATCTTCACGGGGAAGCAGGCCACCATGAACCCGTCCGCCGGCAGCGCTTCGAGATTGGAGAGCTTCTCCATGTGGCAGTAGCCGATCTCGCGCCCGGCCCGGTGCCCTTCCCAGATCAGCGACGCATCGCCGCTTTCCTGCACCTTGCGCCGCGTGTGGCTGAAGGGCGCATCCCAGCTCCAGGCATCCGTGCCCACCACGCGCACGCCGCGCTCCAGCAGCCACATCGTCGCGGCCTTGCCCATGCCGCAGCCCGTATCGATGAAATCGTCCTGGCCATAGCGGCTTGCAGCGCGCGTGTTCACCACCACGATCTCCAGCGGCTTGATCTCGTGGCCGATGCGGCGAAGCTCGGCCTCCACCTCCTCCGGCTGCACGACATGCCCGTCCGGCAGGTGGCGGAAATCCAGTTTCACCCCGGGTTGGAAGCACCAGTCCAGCGGCACCTCGTCAATCCGCAGCGAAGGCCGTCCGCCCGGCACCAGCGCCTCGTCCATGCGGGAGAAGTAGTGGTAGGGCGCGTCCAGATGCGTGCCGTTATGGGTGGAGATATTCACCTGCTCCACCGCTGCGTACTCGCCTTCCGGCAGCGCATCCACGGGCACGCCCATATATTCCGCCATGGCCGGCGCGGTCATGTGGTGATCACGGTAGTCGATCTTCGGCAGCATATGCGGCGGATCGCTCGCGATTCCCGCCGTCAGCGCGACCGAGATGTCGATAATCTTCCTTGGCATTGTCTCTCGCTTCCTCCGTCGCCGCGTCACTCGGCGGGCCAGGGCGGCGCGGGCAGGATCACCGCCCGGCACTCGCCGAAACCGATGGGCACCGCGCCCTCCGCATGGGCTCGCCCGCGGAAGATCACCTCGTCCCCGTCTTCCAGGAAGCGCCGCACCTCGCCATTCGGCAGGTTGATCGGCCCGCGCAGGATGATCTCCGCCATGCAGGCTTCCGATCCCGCCTCGGGGCCGGAACAGGTGCCGCTGCCCAGAAGATCGCCCGGCAGCAGGTTGCACCCGTTGCTCGCGTGATGCGTCACCATCTGCGCCGGCGTCCAGGCCATCGTCGCGAAATCCGTTGCCGTCAGTCGGGCCGGCCCGCTGCCCTCCCGCTTCATGCGTGGTGTCAGCAGCCACACCTCCAGCGCGATGGACAGCCCGCCGCGCTCGCGGTTCTCCGCAGAATCCAGATGGGGCAGGGGAGGGGGCACGCCCTCCGCGCGGCGCGCGGCCGGGATCGCGAAAGGCAGCATGGCCTCCGCCGTCACCACCCAGGGCGACACGCTGGTCGAAAGACTCTTCGCCAGGAACGGCCCCAGCGGCGGCATCTCCCAGCGCTGGATGTCGCGCGCCGACCAGTCATTCAGCAGCCCGTAGCCGAACAGCCTTTCCGGTGCGCGCGACATCGGCACCGGCGTGCCCAGCGCATTCTCACCCGCCAGCCAGACGGCCAGCTCCAGCTCGTAATCCAGCGCCTCGGTTGGCCCGAAATAGACGCCGTCCTTCTTCTTCCACTGCCCGTTCGGCCGCACCACCGGCTCGCCGCTCACGCGCACGGAGCTGGCACGGGAATGATAAGCGACCGGCAGGCTGTCGAAGGCTGGCGGCAGCGGCGCCAGCGCGTCCTTCAGCGCGCCCAGCCGCCAGGAATGATCGCGCGAGACCATGAAGTCGGAAAAGTTTGCGACCGCGACGGGCAGGTGCATCTGCACCGCGCTCATCGGCGCCAGGATCGCGTCGCCGCGTGTCGAGGCATCGCTTCCCTCCGCCAGAAGCTCCGACACGGCCGCGCGCAATTCGCGGGAGGCTGGCCGCCCCATCGCCATCAGGCGGTTCAGCGTCGGCTCCGCTGCCGCCTCCGCGGCCGCTCCGCGAAGCAACCCGGCTTCCAACGCCGCGCGCAGATCCAGCACCTGGTCGCCGATCGCGACACCCCCGCGCGGCGTGCCGCCATCGCGGGAGAACACCCCTAGGGGCAGGTTCTGGATCGGGAAATCGGCCTCCGGCGCATTGGCCGAGGCCACCCAGGCCCGACGTTTCGGGTCATGGGTCGAATCAAGGACGTTCATAACGGGCAGCATGTCCCGCTGGACGCAGCCTGGAAAGAGGAAATATATTTTCCTGGTGCTGATCGATCATCCTAACCCGCCGGAGGCGCCCACCCTCTCCGAGGCGGCGGCCCGGCGCCTGCGGCACGACATCGTCGGAGGCGGCCTGCCCCCGGCCACGCGCCTGCGCCTGCGCGACCTCTCAGCCCGCTACGGCGTCGGCGCCACGCCCCTGCGGGAAGCCCTGGCCCGCCTCGCCGCCGAGGGCTTCGTGCTGCTGGAGGGCCAGAAGGGCTTTTCCGTCCCTCCCGTCACCCGTGCCCATCTGCTGGACATCACCCGCTCCCGACAGGTCGTGGAACCCGAGGCCCTTCGCCTTGCCATGGAACACGGCCGCGCTGCCTGGGAGGACGACATCGTCGCCAGCCTTTCCTTGCTGCGCCATGAAATCACCCGACGCGACCCCGCCAGCGAGGAATGGCTGGACGCCTATGAGGCCCGGCACCACCGCTTCCACCGCGCCCTGATCGCAGCCTGCCCGCTGCCCTCGCTGCTGCGCTTCTGCGACGACCTCTACCTCCAGAAGACCCGCTATCGCCGCCTGATGGAGACCGCCCATCAGGACTGGACCCGTATGCTGGACGTGCATGAGACCCTGGCGGGGGCCGTGCTCGCCCGCAGCCCGGACGCCCCGCCGCTGCTGGCCGCCCATATCGGCACAACGGCGGAAATGGTGCTGGCCCTTCTCGGCGAGGCCCCTCCGGGCGCCTGACCGGCACCTCTCCGCGATCGCGCCCCGGAGATCCCCGCCGACGCGTGACAGGCGCGCCGCTCCGTCCCATCCTGCGCCGGAACGCGGCCAGCCGAGGCCGCATAAGGGGAGCCAGCCATGCTCGACACCGCCGCCAAGCTCGTCCTGAAGGACCCCGACCTCTTCCGCCAGGCCAACCGCGTCGGGGCCGAATGGGTCCAGGCCGCCTCCGGCAAGACCATCGCCGTGAAGAACCCCGCCACCGGGGAGGTGATCGGCGAGGTTCCCTCCCTCTCCCGCGAAGAGGTCCGCAAGGCCATCGAGGCCGCCCAGGCCGCCCAGCCCGCCTGGCGCGCGCTGCTGGCCAAGGAGCGTGCCACCATCCTGCGCCGCCTCTTCACCCTGATGATGGAGAATGTGGACGACCTCGCCGCCATCATGACGGCCGAGCAGGGCAAGCCCCTCGCGGAATCCAAGGGCGAGATCGCCTATGCCGCCTCCTTCATCGAGTGGTTCGCGGAGGAGGGGAAGCGCGTCTATGGCGATATGATCCCGACCTTCAAGCAGGGCAGCCGCATCCTCGTGATGAAGGAGCCGATCGGAGTCTTCGCGGCCATCACGCCCTGGAACTTCCCGGCCGCCATGATCACGCGCAAGGCCGGCCCCGGCTGGGCCGCGGGCTGCACCGGCGTCATCCGCCCGGCCTCGCAGACGCCCTTCTCCGCCCTGGCCATCGCCGTGTTGGCCGAGCGCGCCGGCATGCCGCCGGGCGTCTGCAACGTCGTCACGGGATCGGCGCGTGAGCAGGGCGAGGAACTCTCCACCAACCCCATGATCCGCAAGCTGTCCTTCACCGGCAGCACGGAGGTCGGCCGCACGCTGCTCGCGCAATGCGCTGGCACCATCAAGAAGACCAGCATGGAACTCGGCGGCAACGCCGCCTTCCTCGTCTTCGACGATGCGGACCTCGACGCCGCCGTCACCGGCGCCATGGCTTCCAAGTTCCGCAACACCGGGCAGACCTGCGTCTGCGCCAACCGCATCCTCGTGCAGGACAGCGTCTATGACGCCTTTGCCGAGAAGCTGAAGAAGGCGGTGGAGGGACTGAAGGTCGGCAACGGCATGGAACAGGGCGTCTCCCAGGGGCCGCTCATCAATGCCGACGCCGTCGCCAAGGTGGAGGAGCACATCCAGGACGCCACCGCCAAGGGCGCCAAGGTGCTGACGGGCGGCAAGCGCCACGCCCTCGGCGGCAATTTCTTCGAGCCGACGATCCTCACGGACGTGCCCACTTCCGCGAAGGTGCTGAAGGAGGAGACCTTCGGCCCCATGGCGCCCCTCATCCGCTTCAAGACTGAGGAAGAGGCCATCCGACTGGCCAATGACACCGAGTTCGGTCTGGCCGCCTATTTCTATGCCCGCGATGTCGGCCGCATCTTCCGCGTCGCCGAGGGGTTGGAAAGCGGCATCATCGGCATCAACGAGGGCATCATCTCCACCGAGGTCGCGCCCTTCGGTGGCGTAAAGGAGAGCGGCCTGGGTCGCGAGGGCAGCAAATACGGGATCGAGGACTATCTCGAGATCAAGTACTGCCTCATCGGCGGGGTCTGACATGTCGGCGGCATGGCGGGCCTAGGCTGCCCGCCATGCCCAGCATCGCCCGGGCCTCCGCCATGGAGAGCCCGGTCGAGCTCTGCAGAACGACGAAATAGCGCCGGTCGCATTAGGGCCTGATCAAGCGACTACCCCTGAAAGTATTTCTGCTCCGAAGGCTGCGCATGACGAACAGGCGTAAACCTCGTGCAGCCAGTGACGTCCTCCAGCACCGTGCCGGCGCAGATAATGAACAGGGTCAGCCAGCCCTGGCAGTAGCGGTCCAGGGCGTCAGGCAGCTGCTCTCCATGAGTAGCACGCAGCACCACCTGTCCTGAGTAGGCCCACGCTCAGAAATCGTAGAGACGCGCCGGATTCTCAACGAGGATGGCCCGCCGCACGGCCTCGTCGGGCGCCCATTCGTCCAGCAGGTCCAGCAAGGGCGCCTCATCCGGCTTCGGCTCGGGCGCGTTCGGATGCGGCCAGTTGGATCCCCAGACCAGCCGCTCCGGCGCCGTTGCCACCAGTGTTCGTGCGATCGCCGACACATCCTCATAGCCCGGCGGCCCGCTGCGCGAGGTGCCGTAGGGCGAGGACAGCTTCACCCAAACTCGCCCGCTCTCCACCAGCCGCAGCAGCGCTCGCACCGGCGCAGCATCGGGCGGCACCGGCGCATGGAAGCGCCCGACATGGTCGATCACCACAGGGCAGGGGAGGTCCCGGATCAGCGCCTCCCGCTCCGGCAACTCGCCCCCGTCAAACTGCATCTGCACATGCCAACCCAGCGGCGCTACCCGCTCCGCCAGCGCGTGCAGCCGCTCCCATGGCACCACCCCGCCCTTGAGCAGGAAGGCCCGCGCGCCGCGCGCGCCGGCCGCATGCAGCCGCTCCAGCTCCGCAATGGGCGTCTCCGGCGTCACCGCCACCACGGCGCGCGCCTGGCCCAGCGCCGCCACCGCGTCCAGGGTGCAGGCATTGTCGGTGCCATAGGCCGTGGGCTGCACCACCACCACCCGCTGCAGCCCAAGACGCGCCTGCACCGACCGGTAGGCCGCGAGGCCGCTGCCGAAAGGCACCGGTGAGGGATTGGTCGGCGCTACCGGATACAGCTCAGGCGGCCCATAAATATGCATGTGGCAATCGGTCGCGCCGGGCGGCACGGGACTTCTTGGACTGGCTGGCATGATTCCTCCTCGCGCCAGCCAAGCCCGCTCCATTCCGGTTGTCCACCATCCCGGCATCCCCCTAAGCTTTGCGGAAAAGACAAGGACAGGGAGGCAAGCATGGCCGGACGCCGGAAATTCCTCAGCGCTGCAGCGGCACTCTGCGTCGCCGGCCAGGCACAGGCAGCCTGGGAACCGGCCCGCCCCGTCCAACTCATCGTCGGCTTCGCGCCCGGCGGCGGCGCCGACCTGGCCGCCCGTGCGATCGGGGAAGCGGCCTCGCCCTTCTTCCCCACCCCGCTCGTCGTCATTAACCGTCCGGGCGCAGGCGGCGCCATCGCTGCGCAGTATGTGGCGGGCCTGCCACCGGACGGGCTGAACCTGCTGGTCGGCGGCGGCAGCGAGAGCACCTCCCTCCCGGCCTTCCGCAACCTGCCCTACGACCCCAAGGCCTCGTTCCGCGCCATCATCCGGCTCACGCGCCAGCCTCTGCTGATCGTGGCCCGGCGTAACAGCCGCTATCGCGACCTCCCGGCCTTGGTGGAGGCCGCGCGCCGTAGCCCCGGCACCATCTCCCATGCCTCCTCCGGCATCGGCTCGATCTACCACGCCGTCTTCGTGCTGCTCTCCCAGGCCGCGAGGATCGAGTTCCTGCACGTTCCCTTCAGCGGCGGCGCACCCTCCCTGCAGGCGCTCATGGCCAACACGGTGGAACTCGCCGTCCTGGCTCCGGAGGAGATGGCGGGCCTGGCGCAGGCGGGGGAGGTACGCCCTCTGGCGGTCGCCTCCGCCGAGCGCATTCCCGGCTATCCGGACGTGCCGACCCTGCGGGAACTGGGCTGGGATGTCGTGGCCGAGAACATGAAGGGCCTCTGCGCCCCCGCCGGCCTGTCGGACGACGCCTATGCGGCGCTGCATGACCGCTTCCGCCGCGGCATGCAGACCCCGACCTGGCGCAACTTCCTTGAGCGCACCGGGGCGATGGACGGCTATCTCGACGGCCCAGGCTTCCAGGCCGCCATCGACAAGGTGTTCGACGCACTTCGCAACACCATTGAGCGGAGCTGATATCCAGCGGCAGCGGGGCATCCTGCCCCGCCACATCTTGCGCCCGGGCGCCTCAGCCCCGAATTTCTGACCTATGAGCGCGCCCCACCCCTACGACTTCGACCTTTTCGTCATCGGCGGCGGCAGCGCCGGCGTTCGATTGGCCCGAATCTCCGCCGGCCACGGTGCGAAGGTCGGCATCGCGGAGGGCCGCTTCTGGGGTGGCACCTGCGTCAATGTTGGCTGCGTGCCCAAGAAGATCATGGTGCAGGCCGCCGAATACGGTGCCTGGGCGCAGGACGCCGCAGCCTTCGGCTGGACCCTGGGCGAGGCCCGTCATGACTGGGCGACCCTGGCCCGCGCCCGCGACACCGAGGTTGCCCGCCTTTCCGGCATTTACGGCCGCATGCTGGCCGGCGTCGGGGTCGAGGTCTTCGAGTGCTATGCCCATTTCACTGGCCCGCATGAGTTGAGCCTCGGCGGCGGCAGGACCGTCACCGCGAACCGCATTGTCATCGCGACCGGCGGCACCCCCATCCGCCCCGACATTCCCGGCGCCGAGCACGCCCTCATTTCCGACGATCTCTTTGCCCTGAAGGAGATGCCCCGCCGCGTCCTGGCCGTCGGCGGCGGCTATATCGGCTGCGAGTTCTCCTCCCTCCTCCATGGGCTGGGCGCCGAGGTGACGCTCGCCTATCGCCAATCGCTTCCCCTGCGCGGCTTTGACCATGAGATCCGGGAGGCTGCGGCCGAAGCCCTGGCCGCGAATGGCATCACCGTCCTGGCCGGCGAAACCCCGGTCGAGATCACCTTAAAGGGCGAGACCCGCCTCGTCCGCATGGCGAGCGGCAAGGTGGTCGAGGCTGACGCCGTGTTCTTCGCGATCGGCCGCAAGCCCGCCACCAAGGGCCTCGGCCTGGACGCCGCCGGCATCAACTGCCGGGAGGGCGCGGCCATTGCCGTGGATGACGACCACACCACGAACGTCCCTCATATTTACGCCCTGGGCGATGTGACGGACCGGGTGAACCTCACCCCCGTGGCCACCGCCATGGGCCATGCCCTGGCTGACACGCTGTTCGGCCCCAAGCCCCGGAAGGCCTCCTACGAGAACGTCCCCAAGGCCGTCTTCATCTCGCCCCCCATCGGCAGTGTCGGCCTGACAGAGGAAGAGGCCGCCCTGCGCGGCCCTGTCGAGATCTACACAAGCCGCTTCACCCCCATGCGCCACACCATCACCCGGCGGGAGGGCCGCAAGACCCTGATGAAGCTGGTGGTGGAGGCCGGCACGGGCGTCCTGCTGGGCGCGCATATGCTGGGGGAGGACAGCCCGGAGATCATGCAGGGCATTGCGGTCGCCGTGGTGAACCGCCTGACCAAGGCGCAGCTGGATGCCACCATCGGCATCCACCCGACGGCGGCGGAGGAATTCGTGACCATGCGCGTCGCCACGCGGCGCGTGGGGGAGGGGGCCGCGAAGGCTGCCTAAAGCGGCCGCGCTCATTCTCCTCTCCTCAGGGCCGAAGGGCTCCGCCCATCCGGCAGGTTCCTCGTTCGGCGGTGATTCCGCCCTCCTCAGAAGGCATCTGCCCTCTGGTGCGTTCTGCGCTGAGGAACGAATCTAACGAATATTCCATGATCGTGATTGTGAGTTGTCGGCTTAATTGTAAGCTGGGCCCAGTTGCCTCACTGACCCCAACGGGAACCCAATGCTGCGGAGGCCTCATCCCGTCGCGTCAGCGGGCTGCTCCGCAGCTTGGCATTCATGATTGCCGTCCTCGCCTGTGTCACGGATCGGCACAACCTGGCCCTCGTTCTGGTCGCGATGGTTGTCTGCGCCATCGGCTCCTGGTCGATCATCCGCCTGCACCGCCGCGCCTTCCGCGTCGGCGGCCTTCAGCGCGTCGGCTGGCACTTCCTTAGCGCCGTCGCCGCCGGCATCTCGATCTGGTGCACCCATTTCGTGGCAATGCTGGGCTTTGACCCAGGCGTTCCCATCGCCTTCGACGCGGTGGCCACCATCGTCTCCCTGCTGATCGCTCTCGTTGGCGCCTATCTGGGGTTCAGCGTTTCGGCTGGTGGCCGGGGGCACGCGGCACCCATGATCGGCGGCGCCATTCTCGGCATCACCTTGTCCGCCATGCATTATGCCGGAATCATGGCCTACCGCGTTCAAGGGCTCATCACCTGGAATCCCGCGATGGTGGCCGCCTCCGTGGCGGGCGCCGTGGTCTTCGCGGCCCTGTCGCTGCATTTCACCCCACGGAAGCCCCGCTGGCCCAATATGGCCATTGCTGCCTCCTGCCTGATGCTTTCCGTCCTCATCCTGCATTTCAGTGGGATGGCCGCCCTTACCATCACACCGATGCAGATCGAGGGTGACTTTGCCGACCCGGCTGCGCAGGCCGCCCTGGCCCTCGCGGTCTCGGTCGTCGCGCTCATCGTGGTCGGTGCGGGCATCGCCAGCTACCTGATCGACGACCGCTCCCGCGCCGAGACCACCCGCCAGCTTCACCACCTTGCCTTGACGGACAGCCTGACCGGCCTGCCGAACCGGGAGGCCTTCCGCCAAAGGCTGGAGCAGGAGGTCGCGGCGGCCGCCCGGGGCGGCCAGCGCATCGCGCTGCTTAACCTGGACCTGGACGGCTTCCGCGAGATCAACGACGCCCATGACCACTCGGCCGGAGACGAGGCGCTGCGCCAGCTCGCCGCCCGCCTCACCAGCCTGTTGCGGGAAGGCGAGTTCGTCGCCCGGATCGGGGCGGACGAGTTCGTGGCGGTCAAGCGCCTGAACCAGGGAATGCAGATAGACGGCTTCGTTCAACGCCTTCACGCCGCCGTCGCCGTGCCGGTCCAGCTGCGCGGCCAGGCCGTCACTCTCAGCACGAGCATCGGCGTCGCCTTCTTCCCCGAGGATGCCGAGGCAGCGGGGGGCCTTGTCGGCAGCGCCGCCCTCGCTCTTGCCCGCGCCAGGGTCGAGGGAAGAGGGCAGCTCCATCTCTACCAGCGCTCCATGGAGGAAGCCGCCCGGACCCGTCGCCAGCTCGTGGCGGATCTGCGCGCCGCGATCGGTACGGATCAACTCACCCTGCACTACCAGCCCCAGTTCGCCGTCTGGAACAGTGAGCTGCGCGGCTTCGAGGCGCTGCTGCGCTGGACGCATCCCAGCCGCGGCCCTGTCCACCCCGCCGAGTTCATCCCCCTGGCGGAGGAGAACGGCCTGATCGAGGCCATCGGCGAATGGGTGCTTCGCCGCGCCTGTGCCGATGCCGCCCGCTGGCAGCCGGCCTGCAAGGTCGCTGTCAACCTCTCCCCCGCCCAGCTGGCTAATCCCAACCTGCCCCAACTCGTCCAAGACATCCTGCAGAAAACAGGCCTCCCGGCGGACCGGCTGGAACTGGAGCTGACCGAGACCATGATCCTCGGCAGCGGGGAGCACGCGGTGGAGACGCTCCATCGCATCGGGGCCCTCGGCGTCCAGGTCGCGCTGGACGATTTCGGTACCGGCTACTCCTCGCTCGAGACGCTGCGCGCCTTCCGATTCAGCAAGATCAAGCTGGACCGCTCCTTCATGCGGGAGGTGGAGGACCGCCCCCAGGCCGTTGCCATCATCCGCGCCGTTCTCGCCATGGGCCGCAGCCTCGGCATGCTGGTGCTCGCCGAGGGTATCGAGACGGAGGGCCAGCTCGCCATCCTCCGGACCGAAGGCTGCGACGAGGTCCAGGGCTATCTGACCGGCCACCCCGTGCCAGTTGAGGCCCTGGTGGCACAGGGGCAGATCGGCATGGAGCCCTCGCCCCTTCCGCCAGGACCGACCGGGCAGCTGGAAACGGCCTGAGCAGCCGGGCCGGCAAGGGGGTAGCGGTCCACGCGGGGCAGGCAGGCCGCATCAACCCTTGCCCCCCCGGTCCCCCTCGCTATGGTGCCCGACCGCCCCGAGAGAGGGCGCGCCTGCCCACACTGGACACGTCACAGCAATGCCCACCTCCTCCTGGCACCCCGCCTCCTGGCGCGACATGCCGATCCGCCAGGTTCCCGAATACCCGGACCAGGCCCGCCTGCGGGCCATGGAGGAGAAGCTTGCCCGATTTCCCCCGCTCGTCTTCGCGGGTGAGTGCGACCGCCTGACGAAGCTGCTGGCCGAGGCCGGCGAGGGCCGCGCCTTCGTGCTCCAGGGCGGCGACTGCGCCGAAAGCTTCGCCGATTTCAGCGCCAACAACATTCGCGACACCTTCCGCGTCCTGCTGCAAATGGCTGTGGTCCTCACCTTCGGCGGCGGGCTGCCCGTGGTGAAGCTCGGCCGCATGGCCGGCCAGTTTGCCAAGCCCCGCAGCAGCGACACGGAAAGCCAGGGCGGCCAGACGCTTCCCTCCTATCGCGGCGACATCATCAACGGCGCCGAATTCACCGCCGAGGCTCGCATCCCCGATCCGCAGCGGATGGAATTCGCCTATCTGCAATCGGCGGCCACGCTGAACCTGCTGCGCGCCTTCGCGACCGGCGGCTTCGCCGACCTGCATGAGGTCCATCGCTGGAATCTGGGCTTCGTCGCCCGTTCCCCGCTGGCCGACCGCTATGCCGACATCGCCCAGCGGATCGATGAGACGCTGCGCTTCATGGCCGCCTGCGGCATGAACAGCCTCACGGCGCCGCAGATCCGGGAGACGGAGTTCTACACCTCCCACGAAGCCCTCCTCCTGCCCTTCGAGGAGGCTCTGACGCGCGAGCCGATGACGCATCCGCGCCGCCACTACGCCTGCTCCGCCCATTTCCTCTGGATCGGCGACCGCACGCGGCAGCCGGATGGCGCGCATGTCGAATTCCTCTCCGGCGTCGCGAACCCCATCGGCCTGAAGGTCGGCCCGACCACGGAGGTGGACGATCTTCTCCGCCTGACGGACCGCCTGAACCCGAACAACACCCCCGGGCGCCTCACCCTCATCACCCGCATGGGTGCGGCGAAGCTGGAAAAGCACCTGCCGCCCCTGATCCGCGCCATTCAGGAGCACGGCCGCAAGGTCACCTGGCTGTCGGATCCCATGCATGGCAACACGCACAGCGCAGGTGGCTACAAGACCCGCTCCTTCGACGCGATCCTGCAAGAGGTGCGCGGCTTCTTCGACATCCACCATGCCGAGGGCACCAATCCGGGCGGCGTGCATGTGGAGATGACGGGACGCGACGTCACCGAATGCCTGGGCGGCGCGCATCGCTTGACGGAGGCCGACCTGGCCGAGAACTACGCCACCTTCTGTGACCCCCGCCTGAACGCGGAGCAATCGCTGGAACTGGCCTTCCTCGTCGCGGAGGAGCTGAAGGCCCGCCGCGCCGCCTCGATCCACCTCCAGGCCGCCCAGTAGGCGCGGGGCAGGACATGACGATGGACAAGTCGCTCGAAGCCGACATCGCAGCGCGCACCGACGTCTACTTCAAGCGCACCAAGATGATCGTGCAGCGCTTCGGCGACGCGCGCGTCACCTATGCCATCTTCCTGCGCCGCCCCGTCGTCTCCGCCCCGCGACTGATGACCGACTGGCTCCGCACCGTCGCTGCGGAGCGCGGCGCGGAGATCGAGATTCAGCTCATGCATCCCGAGGGCACCTGGGTCGGCGCCGGTGACCCCATTCTCTACGTCACCGGTTCCTTTATCCATCTCGCCGATCTCGAAACCCTGCTCCTGCAGAAGCTTGGCGCCGCCTGCGTCGCCGCGCACAACGCCTACCAGATGTGCCTGGAACTGCCGCATGTGACCTTCCTGGCCATGGAAGCCCGCCACTGCGCCGGTGCCGAGATGCAGGAGATGATGGCCTATGCCTCGGCCGTCGGCGGCAAGGCCGCGAAGGAAGAGGGCGCCCGGGGATTTATCGGCAACGCCAACGACGCCACGGCCCATTACTACGGCGCGAAGCAGGGCGGCGGCACCATGCCCCATGCCCTGATCGGCTATGCCGGCTCTACCCTGCGTGCCGCCGAGATGTTCCACGAGACCTTTCCGGAGGAGAACCTCACCGTTCTCACCGACTATTTCGGGCGTGAGGTGACGGACGGGCTGGAAGTCTGCCGCCGCTTCCCCGATCTCGCCGCCCAGGGCCGCCTGAGCGTCCGGCTGGACACGCATGGCGGCCGCTTCCTGGAAGGCCTCGACCCCGCCGAATCCTATGCGGTGCTGGAACGCCATGTTCCCGGCGCCATCCGTCGCTACCGCAGCGAGTCCGAGTTGCGCCACCTCGTCGGGACCGGCGTCTCCGCCGCCGCGATCTGGCGCATGCGCGAGGCGCTGGACGAAGCCGGCTTCCCCAAGGTTCGCATCATCGCCTCCTCCGGCTTCGGCGTGGCGAAGTGCCGGGTCATGGCCGAAGCCAAGGCCCCGATCGACGTCATCGGCACAGGCAGCTTCATCCCGGACAGCTGGAGCGAGACCTACGCCACCGCCGACATCGTCTCCTATGACGGCGTGCCGCGCGTGAAGATCGGTCGCGAGTTCCTCCTGCGCGACGCGGCGAAGCGGTCCGGCTGAACCGCAGGCCGCGCGCGGCTTGCCGTGCCGCGCGCGTCGTCTAAGTTTCGCGCCCCATGTCCGCCCTGCGCATCGCCCTCGCCCAGACGAACCCGCGCATGGCCGATATCGAGGCCAATGCCGCCCGCCTGCGCGCCCTACGCGCCCAGGCGGCCTCCCACGGCGCCGACCTCCTGCTCACCCCCGAGCATTCTCTCTCCGGTGCCGTCCCCGCCACCCTGGCGGCCGATCCTGACTTTGCCGCGGCCTGCGATGCCGCCCTCATGGACCTTGCCGCTGAGACTTCGGGCATCGGCCCCGCCCTTATCCTGGGTGCCCCCTGGCGCGACGGCCTCCACCTGCACGACGCCCTGGCCCTGCTGGAGGGCGGCTCCATCCGCGCCCGCCGCGCCGCTCATGAACCCCGCCCGGGCTTTGACCCCGGCCCCGTTCCAGGCCCCGTCGCGTTCCGAGGCATCCGCCTCGGCCTGATGGCCGGGCGCGACTGGCGCGGCCCCGCCACGGCCGAAACCCTCGCCGAAACCGGCGCCGAGATCCTGATCGCCCTCGACTCCCTTCCGTTCGAGACAGGCGGCGAGGAACGCCGCCTGCAGGCCGCCCTGTCCCGCGTCGTGGAGAATGACCTTCCCCTCCTCCTCCTCAACCGCCTGGGCGCCGAGGAGGAGGACGTCCATGACGGCGCCGCCCTGATCCTCAACGCCGACCGCAGCCCGGCCCTCCAGCTTCCACCCTTCGCCGAGTCCCTTACCCTCACCGAATGGACGCAGGACGGCGCCACCTGGCGCTGCGTGCCCCGTCCCACCCCGCCCGCCATGCCGTCAGAGGAGCAGCTCTGGCGCGCCCTCCTCCTCGCCCTGCGCGACCACGCCGCGCGCCATGGGGCAGGGGCCTTCCTCCTCCCGCTCGCCGCCACGCCCGAAAGCCTCCTGGCCGCGACACTCGCCGCCGATGCCTTCGGCCCCGCGGCCCTGCGCGCCCTCCATCACCAGCACGATACCTCCGCCGCCGAGGCCGCCCGCGAACTGGCCCTCGCCACGGAGTCCCTCGACCTCGCTCCCGCCGGAGATGCCCTGGCCGCCGCCGTCCCGCAGGCTGCGTCCTGCCTCGTGGCCGCGCTCTCCCAGGCTGTGATCCAGGCCCTCGCGGAAGCAACCAAAGCCCTTCCGATCCTCACCGGGCCGGGCACCACCCCCACCGCCTTCGCCCCCCTGCGCCACCTCTCCCCGGCGCAGCACCGCGCCCTTGCGGTTTGGCGCAATGCCCATCGGCCGCCCGGCCTTCTTGGACCCGAACAGGTCGCCCTCCCACTCGACCAGCCGGCCGGGACGCCCCAGATGAACAAAGCCACCCCCGCCGGACATGGCCCCGCCCTCTGGCAAAGTCTCGCCCGCGCGGATTACAAGCGCCGCCACTCACCGCCCGGTCTGAACATCGCCCCCCGCGCTTTCAGGACCTGACCGGCGCCCCTCAACCCCGACGGAATTCCGGCGCCATGACGACGACATCCCCGCACCCAGCCCCGACCGGCCCCTTCGTCCGGATCAGGGATCTCTCCGGCGGCAATGGTGACGAGCCCGTGGAGGAGATCCGCGGCTTCGCCACCGTCGCCGACGCCGCCACCTTCGCCCGCCGCTATGTGCGCGACAGCGTCGAGCGCTGCCGCGCCCCCGGCATGGACGCCGATGCCGTCCTTGCCGCCTGGTTCGCCTTCGGCGAGGACGCCGAGGCCCTGGATCTGGATGGCGAGCATTGGACCAGCGCCGCCGAGATCCGGAATTTCGCCGCCAAGCCCACCCGCACCAAATCCGAGCGCGACTGGCGCGCCCTCGATCCCCGCAAGCACCTCGCCAATGAGGATGACGATACGGCCGGGGAAGGGGAGGGAGAGGGCGAATGAAGGTCCGCTTCGCCCCCAGCCCCACGGGCTGGCTGCATGTCGGCAACGCGCGCCCGGCCCTGGCCAACTGGCTGGAGGCCCGCAAGCGCGGCGGCACCTTCATCCTGCGCCTGGACGACACGGACACGGAGCGCAGCAAGCCTGAATATGCCCAGGGCATTGAGGAGGACCTCCGCTGGCTCGGCCTGGACTGGGACGAGTTCTTCCGCCAGTCCGACCGCCTGGACCGCTACGCGGCCGCTGCCGAAGTGCTGAAGAAGAAGGGTCTGCTCTACCCCTGCTTCGAGAGCGAGGAGGAGCTGAACTTCAAGCGCGAGCAGCGCCGCAAGCAGGGCCGCGCGCCCATCTACGACCGCGGCTCGCTGAAGATGACGCAGGAGCAGCTCGAACGCGCCCTGGCCAATGGCAAGACGCCCTATTACCGCTTCAAGCTCAACACCCGCACCGTCACTTGGCGCGACGGCGTGCTGGGCGAGCGCAATGTGAAGCTGCCCAGCCTCTCGGATCCTGTGCTGATCCGCGCCGACGGCTCCTTCCTCTATACCTTCACCAGCGTCGTCGATGACCTGGAGACGGGGATCACCCACATCATCCGGGGTGAGGACCACGTCACCAACACCGGCATCCAGATCGACATCATCGAGGCGCTGAGCGGCCGGCCAAACCGGATCCACTTCGCGCATATGCCACTGCTGATGGATGCGGAGGGCGGCCAGCTCTCCAAGCGCCTCGGCAGCATCTCGCTCCGCCAGTTCCGGCGCGACGGCATCGAGCCCGCCGCCATCACCGGCTATCTCGCCGCCCTCGGCAGCTCGCGCGATCCTGTCGCCGCCACGCCGCGGGACCTGATCGCGGATTGGGACATCACTCGCGTCTCCCACTCCCCCGCGCGCTTCGACACGAAGCAGCTTCTCGCCCTCAACAGGAAGTACCTGCACGGGCTGAGCTTCGATCAGGTGAAGGACCGCCTGCCCGAAGGCGCAGACGAGGAATTCTGGCTGGCCATTCGCGGCAATCTCGACCTGCTGGCCGAGGCGCGCGACTGGTTCGAGGTGGTGCGCGGCGACATTACTGTACCGGAGCAGCCCGAGGAATCCGGGCTCCTCAAGGCCGCGCTCGAAGCCCTGCCCCCTGACCCCTGGGACAGCACCACCTGGTCCGCCTGGACCGGCGCCGTCAGCGCGGCGACGGACAAGAAGGGCAAGGCCCTTTTCCTTCCGCTGCGCCGCGCCCTGACGGGCGAGGAGCACGGCCCGGACCTCAAGACCTTCCTGCCGCTGATCGGCCGCACCCGCGCCGCGACGCGCCTGCAACGCTCCTTCGGCGGATGACCATGCAACTCCAGTTCCACGACAGCGCACATCACCACAAGGTCGAGTTCAAGCCGATCGACCCGGACCATGTGCGCCTCTATGTCTGCGGCCCGACGGTCTATGACCTCGCCCATCTCGGCAATGCGCGCCCCGTCGTCGTCTTCGACGTGCTAGCGCGCCTGCTGCGCCGCGAATTCCCGCGCGTCACCTATGTCCGCAACATCACCGACGTGGACGACAAGATCAACGCGCGCTCCCGCGAGAGCGGCGAGCCGATCTCCGCGATCACCGCGCGCACCACGGCCGATTTCCACGCGGATATGGCCGCGCTGAACTGCCTGCCGCCCGATGTGGAACCGCGCGCCACCGGCAGCATCCCCGAGATGATCGCGCTGATCGAGCGGCTGATCGCCAACGGCAACGCCTATGCCGCCGAAGGCCACGTCCTCTTCTCCGTCGCCTCCTATCCCGATTACGGCCACCTCTCCGGCCGTGCGCCGGACGAGCTGCTGGCCGGCGCACGCGTGGAGGTCGCGCCCTATAAGCGCGACCCCGGCGACTTCGTCCTCTGGAAGCCCAGCGACGCCGACACGCCTGGCTGGGATTCCCCCTGGGGCCGTGGCCGCCCGGGCTGGCACATCGAATGCTCCGCCATGTCCTGGAAGCATCTAGGCGAGGAGTTCGACATTCACGGCGGCGGCGCCGACCTTCTCTTCCCGCACCATGAGAACGAGGTGGCGCAGTCCTGCTGCGCCTTCCCCGGCAGCCGCTTCGCGCATCTCTGGATGCATAACGGCATGCTGCTGGTGAATGGCGAGAAGATGTCGAAATCCCTCGGCAACTTCATGACTGTGCGCGACATCCTCCAGCGTGGCCCCTGGGCCGGCGAGGCCTTCCGCCTGCTCCTGCTCAAGACCCATTACCGCGCCGCCCTCGACTACACCGCCGAGCGGCTGGACGAGGCGCGCGCTGAGCTGGACGACCACTACGCCCTTCTCGTGCGCGACCTCCCGGAACCCGAGGCGGATGATGAGACCGTCGCCAACATGGTCGAATGGGCGCTGGAACCGCTCGCCGACGATCTGAACACGCCGCTCGTCATCGCTCGCCTGCGCGACCTGCGCGCGCTGGAGAATGTCATGCAGGTCGGCGGTTCCATGACCGCCGTGCTGTCCCGCGCCGATCGCGGTTGGAACCCGAAGCCCGGCCAGGCCGGCGCCGCGCTGCGACAGGCCGCCGCCGCCATCGGCCTCCTGCCGTCCGACCCGAAGGCGTGGCGCCAGGGTGGGGCTGGGGATGACGACGCGGAGATCGAGGCCGCCATCCAGGCCCGCCTCGCCGCCCGCGCCGCGAAGGACTGGGCCGAGGCCGACCGCATCCGCGCCGATCTCGCCGCCCGGGGAGTCGTGCTCGAGGACGGCAAGGGGACGACCACCTGGCGCAGGGCGTGACCACCACCCTGCGCCCCGCGACGGCCGCCGACATTCCCTTCATCCTCTCGGTGGAGCGCATCCCCGGCCACGACGCCTTCATCCAGCGCTGGTCGGAGGAGCAGCACGCCGCGGCCCTGCCGAACCCGTCCTATGCCTATTTCATCGCGCTCGGCCCCGGCGGCGCCCCCGCCGGCTTCGCGATGCTGTCGGAGCGCGACGACGCCCATGGCAATCACTGCCTCAAGCGCATTGCCATGGCGGAGCCGGGCAGGGGCCTCGGCGCGCCCTTCTTCAGCGCGGTCATCGACCAGGCCTTCGGCTGCCCGCATGCCCACCGCGTCTGGCTTTACGTCTTTGCCGACAACCCCCGCGCTCGCCACGTCTATGCCGCGCAGGGCTTCACCGAGGAAGGCCAGCTCCGCGAAGCCCGCCTGCGGACGGACGGCACGCGCGTCGCTCTCGTCACCATGTCTATGCTACGCCCAGAATGGCAGGCGCGGCATTGCCGCTCCCCCGTCGGAAACTGATCTTTCGCGTTGATGTGGGCCGGGGCATGGAAGGTCCCGGCCAGCGTCCGGCACCATGCAGCAGGGGAATGCACCACCGTGATCACGAACCAGCCGAATGATGTAGAGCGGCTGCGCCGCGAACGCGATGGGGCCCGGCGCGACTATGAGCGGATCGCAGAGGCTGCTGCTAACCTTCTGGGGCGCATGCATGCCATGGTCGCCAGCGGTGAACTGAAAACCTTGCCCGAGATGGAGGCGATGGAGATCGCGCTGGCCGCATCCCACGAGGACAGCCCGTAGCCGCCGCGCCTTGCGATGGACCTGGGGCGAGACGCGCCGCTCCCGCATGAAGCCACCTCCGCGGTGCTGCAACGCCTGAGGAGCGAGGCTCTGGCCGACGGCGTGACGCTGGGCTGGCTTCTGGAGAGCCTGAAGGAGCGTTCCTTCGGGATCGTCCTACTGCTTCTCGGAACGGCCGGCCTGCTTCCTGGCGTGTCCGCGGTTGCCGGCCTTCTTCTGGCGATCCCAGCCTTCCAGATGGCCTTGGGCCGCCCAACCCCAAGCTTTCCTCGGCGCATCGCTGGCCGCCCGATAGCCACGGCCCGGTTCAACGCCCTGATCAGGCGGGCCATTCCGGTGCTCCGCTTCATCGAGCGCTTCGTCCGGCCCCGATGGCAGACGCCCTTCCGGCTCACGAAGCGCGCGGTGGGCCTCGCTGTCATGGTCCTCGGCGCCTGCCTCCTGGTACCCCTCCCGCTGAGCAACGTCCCGCCAGCGCTGCTCGTCGTACTGATGGCCATCGCCTATCTGGAGGAGGACGGGGTGCTCCTGCTCCTGGCCATGGTGGCATCCCTGGCGCTTGCCGCCGTCATGGCCGTGGCCGTCTGGGGCACCGTGGAAACGACACTGTGGATCGGGCGCTGAGCGGTCTCCCGCCACGCCCGTTTCCACAGCGGCCGTTCAGCGCCCCATCAGTCCGGCCGCCCGGAGCGCCCTGGCGATCACCGCGCCCGGCCCCCCCTCCGGTCCCATTCCCATGCCCGGAGCAGCTCCCCCAGGCGAAGCCGTGTCGGATGCCTGAGCCCTTGCCTTGTTCTGGTCGGAGGCCCTGGCGGCCGCCGGGGAGATGATCTCCACCTCCGGCTCGGCGGCACCCGCTGTCTCCAGCCCCCAGAAGGCCAGGATCCCATGGGTGGAGGAGACACCCACATCCAGCAGATAGGCGGCGGCCTCGCCGCACTGCCCCGCATCCCGTCCCGGATGCAGCGGAACGCCATGGCCCATGCCCGCGATGCGATGGCTCTCCACCCGCGCCACGCCATCCGCGCCCTTCCAGCGCCGATGCATATGGCCCGCGCGCCCCGATCCCTCGACAGGCATCACGCCGTCCAGCCCGTGCAGGTCCAGCCACTGCTTCACGGTTTCCTCGGCATTGGCGATCTGGACCGTGTGGTCGGCATCACCATGCCAGACCGCGACACGAGGCCAGGGGCCCCGATGCGCGCTCGCCGCCCGCACCGCATCCCCGCGAACCCGCGCCGGCAGGGAGTCAGGCCGGCCCATCACCCGCAGCGCATCAGCCACCCCATGCCCAGCTCCGTAGGGTAGGCCCGCCACGACCGCCCCGGCGGCGAAGACCTCGGGATAGGTTGCCAGCATCACCGAGGTCATGGCCCCGCCAGCCGAAAGCCCGCTGATAAAGACGCGGGCCGGATCCAGCCCGTGCTCTCGCACCATATGCGCGACCATCTGGCGGATTGAGAGCGCCTCGCCCGCATCGCGCGCGGTGTCGCCGGGCTCGAACCAGTTGAAGCAGAGATGCGCGTTGTTCGCCCGCTGTTGCTCCGGCATCAGCAGCGCGAAGCCGCTCCGATCCGCCATGTCGGACCAGCCGCATCCCCGGTCATATCCCGAGGCGGTCTGGGTGCATCCGTGCAGCGCCACGACCAGCGGCGCACCCTTCGGCAGGCCAGGCGGGACATGGGCCAGCATCCGCAGGTTTCCGGGGTTGGATCCGAAGCCCGTCACCTCCGCCAGCTGCCCGTCGCTTTGGGATTCGCGGCCGGCCTGCTGCGCCGCCTTGCGCCAGTGCCGCTGGGCCCGGAGGAGTGCCGAAAGATCAAGCTTGGGCTTCATGAATGCGTTCCTTGCCCGACGGCGTGTGCCGGGTTGCTATGCTGCACTGCAACATGGTGCCGCACGGAGCCTATTCAAAGGCGGAGCCTGCCTGGGCCGTCCGGCAACCGCTGGGTATCTGGGTTGCGCCGCTTGGCCGGGCCGGTCACTCCCCGGCCCGGGTGCGGTGCCGCCCAGTCCGGGCGCCTGACGCCCGCCTGCTGCGCGGGCAGGGCAGGGGCCCGCACTCAGCCCTTGTCCAAGAAGCCGCCAGGGAGCATCCCCCGCGCATGACCGGCAAAGAGGGCGGCGCCGCCCTGGAACCCCCGCCCGGCGAGAGCCCCATCGTGGTCCTCGTCCGGCCGCAAATGGCGCAGAACATCGGCACAGTGGCCCGCGCCATGGCGAATGGCGGCCTTTTCCACCTGCGCATCGTCGCCCCGCGCGATGGCTGGCCGCAGGAGGTCGCCTACCGCGCCGCCTCTGGCGCCGACCGCATCCTGGATGCCGCCACCATCCACGATACGGTCGATGACGCCTTGGCCGACTGCCAGCGCGTCTTCGCCACCTGCCCGCGCCCGCGGCACGTCATTATCCCTGTCCGCACGGCCCGGGCTGCCGCCGAGGACCTGCGCGAGATCAACTCCCGGGGCCTCCGCGCCGCCATCCTCTTCGGCCCCGAACGCGCCGGGCTGGATAACGAGGATATGGCGCGCGCCGACACGCTGGTCCGCTACCCGCTCAACCCCGCCCATATGAGCCTGAATCTCGCCCAGGCCGTGATGATCCTGTCCTATGAGTGGTGGATGGCCGAGGAGCCCACCCCACCCCGCGCCCTCATGACCAACGAAACCCGCGTCGCCACCAAGGGCGAGCTGGAGGGCTTCCTGGGCCGGCTGGTGAAGGAGCTCGACGCCTGCGGCTTCCTCGATAACCTGCCCAAGCGCCCGGGCATGGTCCGCAATCTCCGCCACCTCTTCCAACGCGGCGAGGTGACGGAGCAGGAACTCCGCACCCTGCATGGCGTGGTGACGGAACTCTCCCGCGGCCGCGTCGCGCGTGGCGGGCCGGCCGCAGTGGACCCGCAGATCGACGGCTAGAGCGGATCGCGGGGAACAGGCCCGCCCCGGGCATGGCAGCCTTCGGGGAACGGGGCCTGCGATGGATCCGGCGCATGATGGCGGGGCCCGCAGGGACATACGGAAATTGCATCGCCGACAGAATCTGGTGGCCACCCTGTTCGGCTGAAGTCCATTCTCCCGGCAGGCCCGTCCGAAGTCGCGCCCCGCGGCCGGAGAGCGTGCCGCAGGAGGTCCAGTCCGATGAATTTCCTTTCACGCCGACGCGCCCTGTTCGGCGCAGCCTGCGCCTGCATCGGCGGGCATGGCCTGCTTGCCACCGCCGTCGCCCAAACGCCCCAGGGCCAGACGCCCCAGAGATGGAGCCCGCCAGCCAGCGCCGACCGCTGCCCCTCCCGCTGGGGCGCCGCCGACCGGCGTGGCTCGATGAACCTCATGACGCCGGAACGGGCCAAGCGCGCCGCCAGCCTGATCCGCACCGGCGAGATCGTGGAATGCGGCCAGACGCTGAACCAGCGCATGCCCTTCTTCGGCACCCGCCGCTTCGACGTCCACCTGAAGCAGACCTTCATGAACCCGGAGGCCAATCGCCGCGGTTCCAACGAGGAGCTGGTGGTGGCCGAAATCGGCCAGGTCGGCACGCAGCTAGACGCCTTCCCGCACCAAACCATCGGCGATGAAGGCTATAACTGCGTCAACATCCCCCGGATCATGAGCCGGGGCGGCTTTACCGAGATGGGGGTCGACACCGTCGGCACGATCCTCACCCGCGGCATCCTGATCGATGTCGCCGCCCTCAAGGGCGTGCCCACGCTGCCCGACAGCTACGAAATCACCCCCGACGACCTCCAGGCCGCGCTCAGCCGCCAGAACACGCGGATCGAGGAAGGCGACGCGGTGATCATCCACACCGGCTGGGGCCTGCTCTGGGGAAGGGAGAATGCGCGCTACGTCGCGTCCTGCCCCGGCCTGGGCGTCGCGGCCGCCGAGTGGATACTGCGGCAGAATCCGATGCTGATGGGCTCCGACAACTGGCCGGTCGAGTGCGCGCCCTCCAAAACCATGCCCGATGCCAGCCTGCCCGTGCACCAGCTCGCGCTCGCGGTCCATGGCGTCCATCTGCTGGAGAACATGAAGCTCGACCTGCTGGCGCGGCGTGGCCAGCATGAATTCGCCTTCGCGGTGCAGCCGCTCAAGATCCAGGGCGGCACGGGCTCCACAGTGGCGCCCTCCGCCCTGTTCTGAGGCGCGGGGACAGCAGGCACGGGGCCAGGAATATCCTGGCCCCAACTGGCCGCTTGCCCGAGGGGCGGCCGCAACCGCGGATGGCATCAGCAACCCTCTCCCGCCCCGCCGACCGGTGCTCCTGCGCCAAACCTCCGGCCGGGCCCGAGAAAGGAGGAACTTTCCCCTACATACCTCGTTGCAGAGGCGCGACCGCGACCCGCGCCGGGTCGCGCCGATCTGCCGGGAGGAAGACATCCAGACATGTTTCTGCCGCTGCCTTTCCTCCTGCTTTGGCTCACCGGTCTGGTGTCGCTCGCCCTTCTTGGCGGCGGGGCCTATGTCGTCTGGGCCTGGTATGTCGGGGAGCTGGTTGCGACGGCATGGCTCGTGCTCGGCCTTGCGATGCTCCTCTACTCCGTCGCCGGCCGCTACCTCGTCCTCCTGTTCCGGCATGGGGCTGAGGATGAGCCGAAATCAGAGCGCACCGGCCAGCAGCTCCGCGTCAACGGCCCGCATGGCAGCGCCCTCCAGGTCGAGCTGTACGGCAGCCCCGGCCAGCCGACCCTGCTGATGACCCATGGCTGGGACCTCGACGCCACCGCCTGGTATTACGAGAAGAAGCACCTCGCGGACCGCTTCCGCCTGGTGCTCTGGGACCTGCCCGGCCTCGGCCTCTCCACCCAGCCCGCAGATGGAAAATACAGCCTTGAGCGCATGGCGCAGGACCTCCGCGCCGTGCTGGAGCGCACGGGGGAGGGGCGCCCCGTGGTGCTGGTCGGGCACAGTATCGGCGGCATGACGATTCTGACCTTCTGTCGCCTCTTTCCGGAGATGCTGGGCCGCGAGGTGGCGGGCATCGTGCTCGTCAACACCACCCACACCCAGCCGCTGAACACGGTCATGGCCGGCGCCCTGCTGCGTGCGCTCCAGAAGCCGGTCATCGAGCCACTGATGCATCTGACCATCTGGCTCTCGCCCCTGGTCTGGCTGATGAACTGGCAGAGCTATCTCAGCGGATCCTCGCACCGGACGACGAACTGGACCTC
This sequence comes from Roseomonas chloroacetimidivorans, assembly GCF_049629625.1. Taxonomy (NCBI): domain Bacteria; kingdom Pseudomonadati; phylum Pseudomonadota; class Alphaproteobacteria; order Acetobacterales; family Roseomonadaceae; genus Roseomonas; species Roseomonas chloroacetimidivorans. Next base: position 295,399 of record NZ_JBNBZS010000003.1, read on the forward strand.
CTTCAGCGGCCGGGAAAGCCGCGGCCAGCTTGATTTCGCGACGCGCTTCACGGCCAAGATGTCCCCGGCAGTCATCGCCAAGGGTATGCTGGCCATGCTGCGCTGGGACGAGACGGCGACGCTGCCGCGCATCAACCTCCCGACGCTCATCATCACCAGCGATTCCGACAAGCTCACCCTTCCCGAAGCGAGCCGCACCATGGAAGCGGCCATCCCCGACGCGCGGCTCGTCCAGGTCGCGCCGGCCGGCCATCCCGGCTTCCTGGAGAGGAGCGAGCAATACGACGCCGCCATTGCGGAATTCGCCATGCAATGCCTCGGCGCCGCCGGCGGCCTTCAGCCGGAGCCGGCCCCGCAGAAGCGAACAGCCTGACCTGCATCGGCAGGCCGGGCCCACCTGCGGCCGGAAGGCGCCCCGGGCGAGCTGAACCTGCCCTGCGCCACCACGTGGCGGCCGTGCATGGCGCGCTGCACGGCCCGTTGGACGAGATCGCGGAGGACCTTCTCCGTGAGCACGTCGCCCATCCTGGCCCGTCGGACGCCGGGGGGGGCGGAGGTGACCGGCAACTGCTCGCCTTCATCCGCCGCTACTCCAGATCGTATAGGCCGGCCCATGACCCCGCACGCGCATCACGACGCCCTGCATCACGATCACGACTTCCTCGGCACCGCGCATGACGAAAATGCCCGCCGCACCCGCTGGGTCGTCGCCCTCACCGCTGTGATGATGGTCGGCGAAATCGCCGCCGGCTCCATCTTCGGCTCCATGGCGCTGCTCGCGGATGGCTTCCACATGGCCACCCATGCTGGCGCCCTGGCCATTGCCGCCGCGGCCTATGCCTATGCCCGCCGCCACGTCGCGGACCGCCGCTTCACCTTCGGCACGGGAAAGATCGGCGACCTCGCCGGCTTCGCCTCCGCCCTGGTCCTTGGCCTCGTCGCCCTCGGCATCGCAGTCGAATCCGTCGGCCGCCTCCTGGCCCCTACGGAGGTCGCCTTCGGCCAGGCCGCGCTCGTCGCCGTGCTCGGCCTCGTCGTGAACCTCGTCAGCGCGCTGCTGCTCTCAGGCGGCCACCACCACCATCACCACGGTCACGGTCACGGTCATCACGATCACCACGGGCATGACCATGCCCATCACGGCACGCGCTGGGACAACAATCTCCGCTCCGCCTATGTGCATGTCCTGGCCGATGCGCTGACCTCCATCCTCGCCATCGCCGCCCTGTTCGGCGGCCGCTACACCGGATGGGTCTGGCTCGATCCCGCTATGGGTATCCTCGGCGCCCTCGTCATCGCCCGCTGGTCCTGGAGCCTGATGCGCGACACGGCCGCCATCCTGCTCGACACCGCCGACCCCGCGCTGGAGGCCGAGTTGCGGCAGTATATGGAACGGCCCGGGGATGTCCGGATCACCGACCTGCATGTCTGGCGCATCGGCCCCGAGGCCCATGCCGCGATCATCAGCGTCACCGGCCCGGGCGCGTCCGAGCCCGACAAGCTCCGCGCGCGCCTGCAGCCCGTGCACGAACTGGCCCATCTCACCCTGGAGTGCCGGTGAGAGAGGGAAGGAAGATCGCCAGGGTAGATTTACGCTTCCGGACGGGGCCGCCCTCCGGCGATCTGCCCTAGATCCGCCCCTCGCGCTCCAGCCTCTTCACCAGCCGCTGCCCCAGCCCCTTGCCGATCCAGCCCGCCACCGGCGCCGCCGGAAGCACCAGCACCCAGCCCAGATGGACCTTCTGCGTCACCATGCCCAGCCCCACGGCGAGCATCAGCCCGCCCACCAGGGCTCCGATCACCCCGGCCGTCAGCCCGAGAACGAGGATATCCGCGCGCAATCCCATGCCGCGCCCGTTACGGGTCCCCGCGAGGTTTGACAAGACGCGCCACATCCCCTATCCGCCGCCCCTCTTCCCGGGAACGTGGACGTGCCCAGGGGCGAAAGCCCCATCCGAGGCGCGCGCCCGCTTCAGCCTTCTGGCCGAGGACTACCGGGACAACACCACGGGCAACAGCCGGAACGGCGCCAGCCCGGACAGATGACGAAAGGACCCGCCGCATGACGAAGCGCGCGGAAAGCAAGTACAAGATCAACCGCCGCCTTGGCGTGAACCTGTGGGGCCGTGCCAAGTCCCCGATCGCCAAGCGTGAATACGGCCCCGGCCAGCACGGCCAGCGCCGCAAGAACAAGCCCACCGACTTCGGCATCCAGCTGATGGCCAAGCAGAAGCTCAAGGGCTACTACGGCAATATCGGCGAGAAGCAGTTCCGCAAGTATTACGACGAGGCCGTGCGCCGGAAGGGCGACACCTCCGAGAACCTGATCGAGCTGCTGGAGCGCCGGCTGGATGCGGTCATCTACCGCATGAAGTTCGCGATCACCCCCTTCGCCGCGCGCCAGTTCGTCAATCACGGCCATGTCACCGTGAATGGCCGCCGCGTGAACATCCCCTCCTACCTCGTCAAGGATGGCGACATCATCGAGGTGAAGGAGAAGTCGAAGGGCCTGACCGCCGTGCTCGACGCCGCGCAGTCCGGTGAGCGCGACGTCCCCGAGTACATCCAGGTTGACCATCGCCAGATGAAGGGCAGCTTCGTGCGCGCCCCCAAGCTGTCGGATGTGCCCTATCCCGTGCAGATGGAACCGAACCTGGTCGTCGAGTTCTATTCGCGCTGATAAACCCAGCCTGATCCAAGGCGTTGCCCGGACGGCCGGAGGGGACCACCCTCCGGCCGTTCCTGTTTCCGGGAGACGCCGAACGTGCCGCAGGACCATCTCCGCCGCCTCCTCTGTCTGCTCCTGCCCTGGGCGCAGATCCTGGTGGCCTTTCTTCCATTCCTCGGTCTCGGCTCCTCCATGGCTGCCGTTTCCGCGGCTTCCCGCACCCCGGTCGTGCCCGCAGGCTATGCTTTTTCCATCTGGGCCCTGATCTTCGTGCTCAGCGTCGCCTACGGGATCTGGCAATTCCTTCCGGCCAACCGGGACAGCACCCTGGCCCGCCGCACGGGGTGGCCGCTGGCCGGCGCCTTCGCCGCCAACACCCTCTGGCAACTTGTCTCCCAGCTTTCCGGCCAGGTTGGCTTCGGCCTGCTGGTGATCATCCTCATCGGCACCGCCTGTGCCATCACGGCCCTCTTCCTCGCCCGCAGCGCGCGGGAGCCCGGCCTCGGCCCGCACTGGATCGTTGCCCCGCTCACCGGCCTGCTGGCGGGCTGGCTGACGGCGGCCAGCTTCGTGAACCTCTCCAGCGCCGCCCGCGCTGCCAACATCCTGCCGGAAAACGGCTTCGCCGCGACGCTCGCCGCCGTGGTGATCCTGCTCGCCGCCGGCGGCGCGGCCGCGGCCATCGCCTGGCTGCTCCGCCAGGATGCCCTCTGGTTCTCCGTCGCCGTCGCCTGGGCCTTCATCGGCGTGGTCGCGGCCAATCTCGGGGTGAACGGGGTGAACATCCCGGCCGCCCTCTCCGCCGCCGTGATGTTCGCCCTGATCGTCGCCGTCACCTGGCAGCGCCGGCGCGACCTGCCCATGCCCGCCTGAGCGCCGGGCGAATCTCCTCCCGCGCGCCAGGCCTGCCACTGCGCCAGAGAGGAGAGGCAGCGGCCCTGGGCCTCCGCGAAGCGACCTGATCTTGTGCAATCGGCGCCCGGATGCCTCTCCCTTGCGCGCCAGCCTGTTTCGCGGCCGCAATCCGGCCCGCACACCTCGTTGACGGTCCCCTGGGCCCTCCGCACGCTTGCCCCCACCAATCAGGGAAGGCAGACAACATGCTCAAGCGTGCAATCCTGGCTACCGTCGCGGTGGCGGCGGCCCTGTTCAGCGCGGGCACCCGCCCGGCCCAAGCCGGCGCCACCCTCGACGCCATCCGCGCCCGCGGGCAGCTCTATTGCGGCATCCACACCGGCGTTGCCGGCTTCGCCATCCCGGACTCCCGGGGCGTGTGGCAAGGCCTCGACGCCGATCTTTGCCGTGGCCTCGCCGTCGCGCTCTTCAACGACCCGAGCAAGGTGCGCTTCACCCCACTCAGCTCCTCCACGCGCTTCACTGCGCTCAGCTCCGGCGAGATCGATGTGCTCTTCCGCACCAGCACGGAGACGATGCTGCGCGACGTCACCCTCGGCCTACGCGCTATCACGCCCTATTTCTATGATGGCCACGGCTTCATGGTCCGTGCCAACGCCAACATCAACAAGGCGTCCGAGATGGGCGGCGCCACCATCTGCCTGATCCAGGGCACCACGAACGAGCAGGTGACGGCCGATTACTTCCGCAGCCAGAACCTGCAATTCACCCCCGTCCTCTTCCAGCGCAACGACCAGGCTTCCGACGCGCTCCAGGCCAATCGCTGCGATGCCTTCGGCACCGACGCCTCCCAGCTCGCCGCCGTCCGCTCCACCATGCCTAACCCGTCCGAATGGAAGATCCTGGACGAGCGCTTCTCCAAGGAGCCCTACGGCCCCTATGTCCGCCGCGGCGATGACGAGTGGTACGACGTGGTGCGCTGGTACGTGAACGCCGTGATCCAGGCGGAGGAGAGCGGCGTCACCCAGGCCAATGTGGACGAGGTGAAGCGCACCACCACCAATCCCGACACGCGCCGCCTGCTCGGCGTCACGCCGGAACTCGGCGCTTCGCTGAAGCTGGACCCGAGCTGGGTGGTGAATATCATCAAGGCCGTCGGCAATTACGGCGAGTTGTATGAGCGCCATATGGGGCCCAAGACCCAGGTCGGCCTCGCCCGCGGCCCGAACAATCTCTGGACCCATGGCGGGCTGCTCTACGCCCTGCCGATGCGCTGAGAGGAAAAGGCCGGGGGAGAAGGCATCCTCCCCCTGGCTTCTCTCATCTCTGTCTTCGGGCTGGGGGCACCTAAATCCTCAGCCCCATCCGCCGGACCATCGCGGATTCATCCTCCACCGTCCTGCGGACGAAGTTGGTGTACTCCTCCGGCCCCATATGCATCGGGGGCATGTCGAACTTATCCAGCACGGCCATATGGGCGGGATCGGCCACCGCCGCCTTGAAGGCCGTGTCCAACGTCCCCACCACGCCGGGATCCATCCCCTTCGGCCCGGCCACGCCATAGGGAGAGGTGGAGACGATATCGATCCCCAGCTCCTTCAGCGTCGGCACCTGCGGATAGCGCTTGGCCCGCTCCGGCCCCCAGGTTACCAGCAGACGCAGCCGCCCTTCCTCCACCAGTGGCCCCCAGCCGGAACTGTCGGCCGTGGCGTGGATTTGGCCGCCCAGCAGCGCCTGCATGTTCTCCGCCACGCCGCGGAAGGGCACATGCACCCAGCTGATCTCCTGCTTGCCGGCGATCTGCTCCATGGTGATGTGCAGGGATGTACCGACACCCGGCGTGCCGTAATTGAACTTGCCCGGATTTGCCTTGGCATCCGCCAGGAAAGACCTGAAATCGGGCCAGGGCGCATCCGCCCTCACCACCACGCCGAACAAATAGCCGGTCAGGTGGGAGACATAGGTGAAGTCGGTCAGCGGATCGAAAGGCGGGCGCTGGCTCATATAGGGCACGCGGAACACGCTGATCGGCATCTGCGCCAGCGTGTAGCCGTCCGGCCGTTCGTTCAGCAGCGCCTGTGCGCCGAGGATGCCTCCGGCGCCCGGCTTGTTCTCGACCACCACGGGCTGGCCAAGCCGTTTCCCGGCCTGCTCGCAGAAGGCCCGCATCTGCACATCCGTGGTGCCGCCCGGAGCCCAGGGTACCAGCATGCGGATGGCCTTGTCGGGGAAGGCCCGTTGGGCAAGAGCAGGCATGGCCAGCGCGGCAGCGCCCAGGCCGAGCGCATGGCGGCGGGTGACGAACATGGGATTTTTCCCGGACTGTTTCCTCCCCGTCAGTATCGGCAACATTTCCACAGAAGGAAAGGAATCAGCGCAGGGCTCGGATCAGGCAGGCAGGCGGGTGCTCCGGGCGTCAAGACGTCCCGCGGTGAAGGCGCCGCAGGTGAAAGGCTGCGGTGATGGCGGCCGAGAGCAGCGGCACCTGACGGCGATCACGCGCAGTCTTCCGCAAGATAGGCGGCGAAAGAGGGATGCGACGCCTGCAGGACATGATGATGCCAGGCACGGCACTCACGGGCCGCGAGCAGGACTTCAGCGGCACTGCTCGCGTGGTCAGGCAAGCGCCGCGGTGGCTCATTCCCCGGCAGCAGCAGACTGGCCCGCTGAAGCACCGCGCCCTCCCACCAAGACGCTGTCAGCACAAGGGAGCCACTGCCGCTCGCCATGTCCGGCGCAGAATCGAGCATGGCAAAGCCCGCAGCGGGCTCGGGCCGCGGCTCGGCAAGGACGGCACGAAATGCACGCATCGCAGCAGCGAGGTCCTCGCGGCAAAGGCCAGCGGCTCCGGCGGCCGGGGCGTAGAGCTTGAGCTGCCAGCCGCGTGCCTGGAAGAGCCCGAGGCGGACCAGGCCGCTGCGGCGATCGGAGAGACCGGCCGAAGCTGTTGCCGGCGTAGCCGGGCAGGATGGCCCAGGTGAGCCGAATGGCCGCCCGCGGCACAGGTCTTCGCGCGTCAGCCCAATGTCGCGCAGCAGGCGGTCGTCCATCGCCGCCAGACGCCGGTGGTCCTCGATCCAGCGCAGCGCCCGCGCAAAGGCGCCCTCTTGCGCCGGACCGACGCGGCGTCCGCAATGCGCAGATGCAGGATGTTCCATTGAAGCGAAGCCGGGGAGGGCTGGGGCCGAGGTGATCATGGGGCGATCCGCTACGCTGTTCCTGCGTAGTCTCCCGTGATCCAACGGAGTGATGTTTCGGGCCTGACCGAAGTATCTCGCTTTGCGCTGCACCGCCACGCTGCCGGGCGGTTCCGCGCTAGTGGCGGCTCTAATCCGCTCGCCTGAGCCGTGGCAGCACGGCCAGCGCCACCACCACCAGCTGCCCCGCCGCCAGCAACTGTGGAAGCAGCCAGCTTCCCGTTAGTGTCACCAGCACTGCGAAGATCCCCGGCGGGATCAAGTATCCTAGGAAGCACAGCGTCGTGGAGCCTGCGGTCGCCTCTGCGATCCGCCCAGGCGGCGAGAGCCGCGACACCTCCGCCTGATAGATCCCGTTCCAGCTTGCGACCAGTGACCCCGCCACCAGGCCCAGCAGCGCTGTCCAGCCGAAGCCCAGTGGCGGCAGCAGGACGAAGAGCGTCACGGCCGCCGCTCCGCCCAGGCCCTGGCCTACCAGGTTCATCGCCGCATGGCCGCTGCGGTCCGCCATCCAGCCCAGCACGATGCGCGCCAGCACCCCGCCCAGCTGCATGGCCGCGAAGACAACGCCCGCCTGCACGAGGCTCATCCCCCGTGTCTCGGTCAGCCAGGTCACCGCAAAGGCGAAGAAGCAGCCCTGCACGGTTGCAAGGGAGCAGGCGAGCAGGGTCAGGGGTGGAAGCAGCGGATGCAGGCGGAGCGCCGCGAACGGGCCGATGATGTTGCCCCGTCCCAGCAGGGCCCGCAGTCCGATATCCCGCCCGGGCTCCCGCTCCACGTCCAGCGAGGCGCGGCTGGGCTGGATCAATGCTGCGCAGGCGAGCGCGATGCCGATGGCCAGGGCCAGCGCGGCGGGCCAGCCAAAGGCGGTGGCGGCGGGCGCGATCAGCAGGCCCGCCAGCACGCCGCCCAGCGGTGCCCCGGCCTGCTTGACGGAGAAGATGAGGGAGCGGTGGCGCGGTGGGGCGGTGGCGGCCAGGATGCGGCTGCCGGCCGGCGGGGTGGGGCCGTAGCCGACACCGATCAGGAAAGCCGCCGTGCCCAGTGCGACCATGCCACCGAGCGCGGCCACGGCCATGCCGGCAGCCGCGACCAGGGCGCCGCCCTGGAGGGTCCGCACAGGGCCGAGCCGGGCCAGGATCGGCCCGCCCATGATGAGGAATACCAGCGATCCGAGCATGCCGAGCGCCGCCAGGTGGCCGGCCGCCTCGGGCGGCAGGCCGGCGCTGCCGGTGAGCAGCGGGGCGAGCACGGGCACGCACTGGTTCAGGAAGGCCGCCACCGTCTGCATCAGCAGGGTGACGGACAGCGCGAGCTTCCAGGAGGCGTCCGCGAGGCTCCCAGGCGGCGGGCCGCCGCCCGGGATGTCCTTCGGACTCAAGGCTGGACCGGGATCAGGCCGCCTGGGTGTGCGGCACGCCCTTTTCGGAGAGCAGCGTGGCCAGTTCGCCGGACTGGAACATCTCGGTCACGATGTCGCAGCCGCCGACGAACTCGCCCTTCACATAGAGCTGGGGGATCGTCGGCCAGTTGGAGAAGGCCTTGATCCCCTCGCGGATCTCCATGTTCTCCAGCACGTTCACGCCCCGGAAAGGGACGCCCATGTGGGAGAGGATCTGCACCACGCGGGCGGAGAAGCCGCATTGGGGGAAGACCGGCGTGCCCTTCATGAAGAGGGTGACGGGGCTGGCGTCGATCTCGGACTGGATCTGCTGGAAGACGGGATTGTCGGACATGGCGGGGATTCCTGTCACTCGGGTGCCGAGGTCTGCAGGGCAAGGGCGTGCAACTCGCCGCCCATGCGCCCCTGCAGGGCCGCATAGACGAGTTGGTGCTGGCGGACGCGGGGAAGCCCCTTGAACGCCGAGGAGATGACGGTGGCGGCGTAGTGATCGCCGTCCCCGGCCAAATCCTCGATCGTGACCTGGGCGTCGGGAAGGGCGGCGCGGATCAGGGCTTCGATCTCGGCGGCGGGCATCGCCATCGTGGGTCTCCTCAGCGCTCGGCCATGAGGGCGGGAAGGGTGCCCTCATGCGCGGTGCGCAGCTCGTCCAAGGATATGGCGGGATGGCCGGGCAGCGCCAAGGCCTTGGTCGTGCCGGCGAGCTGGGCAATGCGCATGGCGGGGATGCCGGCCTGCTTCGCGGCTGCCAGGAGGGCCGGGGCGTCGGGGGTGGCGCAGACATAACGGGCCTGATCCTCGCCGTACCAGAAGGCGTGGGCGGGGATGCCGGGGGGCGGGGCCTCGATGTTCATGCCGCAATTCGCGGCCAGCGCCATTTCGGCCAGGGCGACGAGGAGGCCGCCATCGGCGCAGTCATGGCAGGCAGTGATGGCGCCGGAGAGGATCTTCTCCCGCACGAAGTCGCCGTTGCGGCGCTCTGCGGCAAGGTCCACGGGCGGGGGGGCGCCTTCCTCGCGGCCGGCGATTTCCCGGAGCCAGAGGGACTGGCCGAGATGGCCCTTCGTCTCGCCGACCAGGACGAGTTCGCGGCCGGACATGGGGGCGATGCCGACGGCCTTGCTGGCATCCTCGATCACACCGACGCCGCCGATGGCGGGGGTGGGGAGGATGGAGACGGGGTTGGCCACGTTGCCGCGCGTCTCGTTGTAGAGGGAGACGTTGCCGGAGACGACGGGGTAGTCCAACGCCTCGCAGGCCGCCTTCATGCCGCGGATGCAGGCGGCGAACTGGCCCATGATCTCCGGGCGCTCGGGGTTGCCGAAATTCATGTTGTCGGTGATCGCCAGGGGCTTCGCGCCGGTGGCGGTGATGTTGCGCCAGGTCTCGGCCACGGCCTGGGCGCCGCCGACCTCTGGATCCGCCGCGCAGTAGCGGGGGGTGACGTCGGTGGTCATGGCCAGGGCGCGGGGGCTGTCTTCCAGCCTCACGATGGCCGCATCCGCCGCGCCGGGGCGGCGGACGGTCTGGCCGCCGACGGTGCTGTCATACTGGTCCCAGATCCAGCGGCGGGAGCAGAGATCGGGGGAGGCGACCAGCTTCAGCAGGGCGGGGCCGATGCCGGTCGTGTCGGGGATGCTGGCGGCATCCAGCACCGGTTGCTTCGGGGTTTCCGCCGTGGGGCGGCGGTAGAGCGGGGCCTCGGATTCCAGCGGGGCGAGAGGGATGTCGGCTTCCAGCACGCCCTTGTGGCGGAGGGTGATGCGGCCGGTATCGGTGAGGTGGCCGATGACGGCGAAGTCCAGCTCCCACTTCTCGAAGATGGCTTGCGCGACGTGTTCCTGGCCGGGCTTGAGGACCATGAGCATGCGCTCCTGGCTCTCGGAGAGCATCATCTCATAGGCGGTCATGCCCTCCTCGCGCTGGGGCACGGCATCCATGTTCAGCTCGATGCCGACACCGCCCTTGCCGGCCATTTCGACCGAGGAGGAGGTGAGGCCGGCGGCGCCCATGTCCTGGATGGCGACGATGGCGTCGGTTTCCATCAGCTCCAGGCAGGCCTCGATGAGGAGCTTTTCGGCGAAGGGATCGCCGATCTGGACGGTGGGGCGCTTTTCCTCCGCATCCTCGGAGAATTCAGCGCTGGCCATGGTGGCGCCGTGGATGCCGTCACGCCCGGTCTTGGAGCCGACATAGACGACGGGGTTGCCGACGCCCGCCGCCGCGCTGAGGAAGATCCGGTCCTTGCGGGCGATGCCGACTGTCATCGCATTGACCAGGGGGTTGCCATTGTAGGCCGGGTGGAAGTTCACCTCTCCGCCCACGGTGGGGACGCCGACGCAGTTGCCGTAGCCGCCGATGCCGCGGACCACGCCATCCAGGATCTGCCTGGTGCGGGGGTGGTTCACATCGCCGAAGCGGAGGGCATTGAGGTTGGCGATGGGGCGGGCGCCCATGGTGAAGACATCGCGCAGGATGCCGCCGACGCCGGTGGCCGCGCCCTGGTAGGGCTCGATGAAGCTCGGGTGGTTGTGGCTTTCCATCTTGAAGATGGCGGCCAGGCCATCGCCGATATCGATCACGCCGGCATTCTCGCCGGGGCCATGAATGACCCAGGGGGCCTTGGTGGGAAGTTCCTTCAGCCAGACGCGGCTGGACTTATAGGAGCAGTGTTCCGACCACATCACCGAGAAGATGCCGAGCTCGGTGAGGGAGGGGTTCCGGCCGAGGATAGTGAGGACTCGGTCGAACTCATCGCCCTTCAGGCCGAATTCCTTGGCGAGTTGGCGAGCCTTGGGCTCGTCCAGCAGGGCAGCGGGGGTTTCGAAGGGCGGGTTCGGCATGGGCGGTTTTTGAGCAGGGGGACGCAGCTTGTCGAGGGGCCTTTCTGGGGTGGGGGTGGGCGGCTGTTGCATGGGTGCGGTCACGGCCAGGCCTGGCGGACGGAGCGGGGAATGCGGGCGCGGCCCTCAGCGGCCCTGAAAAGGTGCTTCAGGGCGCGAAGATAATCGGTTCTTTCACGTTGCCCGGCCGGGGTTGCCGGGATTTTCAGAGGGATAGGAAGGCGCGAGAGGCGTTCGGACAAATCGGGATCGGGGAGGAGCCAGGGCGGGCCGTTCAGGGCGGAGCGGAGGCCGATCCGGCGGATGAGGACGAGGAAGCCGATTCCCAGAATGCGGTGAGCGCGGCGGCAGGCACGGACGATCAGGTGTTCGATCTGGCGGAGGGGGTGGTCGGGCTCGCAATCGGCCAGGCCGATAAGAAGACGTTCCCAGAGTCCGGCGTGGGTAAGGCGGCGGTAATGGCGGGCGATGGTGTCAGGCTTGCCGTAGGCGGGCGGGGTTTCGCGCCAGGGGGCGTGGGCGGAAGTGGTGCGGAAGATGGCGTCCATACGGGCGCGGAGATCAGCGATGTGGCGGCCTTGCGGGGCGCGAGAGAGGAGATAGGGAAGGAGGGCGTGGAACTGGAGATCGGTGAGGGGGGACCAGGGGCGGGGCGGGGTTAAGCGCGGCGCGCGGGGGAGGAACATGAGGCAATTTAGAAATAAATTCCTTTATAAGTCAAGAATCTTATGACTATCTCTCCTTTGCCTGCTTCCTCCGATCTTTTCCGGAGGTGCAGGCCGGCAGGCATCGGCCTCGGTCAGGCCTGATCCTGCAGAGGCAGGTCCAACTGCCGCTCGCGGCGCCGGTCGAGCGCGGTCATCGCCGGTGTTACCGTCGTGCCGTGCAGGAAGACCGAGATGAGGACAACGGTGGCGACCGTTGCCCAGAGGGTTCCGGCGGCCTGGAACTCCGCATGACCCAGGGCGAAGGCAAGATAGTAGAAGGAACCGAGGCCGCGAATTCCGAAGAAGGCAATGGTTGCCCGCTCCTCGGTTGGACGGCCGGTGCCCCACAGGGCAATCCAGCCGGCCAGCGGACGGACAACGAAGATTGCGACAACCGCGAAGACGACAACCCGGATGTCCACCGCCGCCAGCAGCCCGCCTGCCGCCACGGCGCCACCAAGCAGCACGAGCAGTGCCATCATCAGGAGGCGTTCCAGCTCCTCGGCAAAGTCGTGCAGCTTCTTGTGGTACTCGTGCCCGGGCTCCGAGGCGCGGAGCACGAGGGCGGCGACGAAGACGGCGAAGAAACCGTAACCGCCGACGAGCTCCGTCGCCCCATACACCAGCAGCGTGACTCCCAGCGCGACGAAACCCGCCCCGGTGCGGGACAGATTGGCCCGGTTCGGCATGTGGAACATCGCCCAGGCCAGGCCGCGGCCAAGCAGGTAGCCAGCCGCCGTGCCCGCCGCGATCTTCCAGAGCACGGCATAGGTGAACCAGCTCCACCAGCCCTCGCCGCCGCGGTCCCCGCCCGCAAGCATGACGGCCAGCAACACGAAGGGGAAAGCCAGCCCGTCGTTGAGCCCGGCCTCGGAGGTCAGGGCGAAGCGGACCTCATCCTCCTCCCCGGAGCGCGGCGGCCCGACCTGAACGTCGCTGGCCAGCACCGGGTCGGTCGGCGCGAGGCAGGCCGCCAGGAGAAGGGCGGCCGCTGCTCCAAGGCCAAGCAGCAGATGCGCGGCGACCGTCAGCAGCACGATCGTCAGCACCATCCCCGGTCCCAGAAGGCGCCAGGTGATGTTCCAACGCCGCAGAGCGAAGGGCCGGTCAATTTTCAGCCCAGCCCCCATGAGGGAGATGATGACGACGAGCTCCGTCATCCGCTCCGTCACCGAGCGGTACTCTGCGGGGTCCGGCGGCCCTCCCGGAATGGGCAGCAGCCCAAAGATCGCTGCGCCGATGATCACGCAGGCAATGGGCAGCGAGAGCGGAGCCTCCTTCAGCAGCATCGGCAGCCAAGCCGTGAGGAGGATGAGGCCGCCGAGGCCAGCGAGGACGAGGATATAGGGTTCCAACGGTGCCCTTCCGTGCGGCAGTCCGGGGTTAGCCCGCGGAACACCCGGGGCGGGATGCCCGGGCTTTGCTCCTTAACGCGGAGCAGTCCGGATCGGCTGGCCCCGAATTCGCGCTGCCCGCCCGGGCTTTCCGACCGCCTTCCTGGCCGCAAAGCTTCCGGGAACGCCCTGCGGGCGCCTCGCTCATCGCCTCATGAGCCGCGGATGCGATGTGGGCCGCAGCGGGAGTGAGTCACTCTCCGGGTCGGATCGAGGCAAGTCGCCTGTCGGGAGCGATTCTGACCCAGAAGAAGTCGCTCAGGCATCGCTCCAAAATCTGCTTTCGACCCGAGTTGGCAGCACGCCGCAGATGAATGTCGCGCATCCTTGTGACGCAACGCCGCCCTGGTGCCTGTGTTCCCCGCCTGGGCAACTCTCCCATGACACAGGGTTGAGAAAGGAGGGCAGCAATGAGCCAGGGCGACACCACCACCGACCACAAGGTCATCAAGGAATGGATCGAGGCGCGCGGCGGGCGGCCGAGCGTGGTGGCGGGGACTGAGGGAGACGACGGGGAGGGAATTCTGCGCGTCGATTTCGGGCCCAAGGAGGACAAGCTGGAGGAGATCTCCTGGGACGAGTTCTTCCAGACCTTCGAGGACCGGAAGCTGGCTTTCCTGCACCAGGACAAGACGGCGGACGGGAAGGAGAGCCGCTTCTTCAAGTTCGTGCGGCGCTGAGGGCGCCGCGGGCGCCCGGGGCGCCACTGGCGCCCGGGGTGGTGGGCCGCCGGGGAACCGGCGGCCCTTCTTCTTGTCAGGCCGTGATGTTGAAGATGTAGTCCCCGCTCTGGCCGGAGAAGCCGGTGTAGTTCGGGGCGGTCGGGTCGTCGCTGCCAGTCGGGATGTGGGCGTAACCCGCGACGGCGAAGTAGTAGTCGCCGGTTGCCTTTGCCGTGAAGGTCAGGGTCAGGTCGGGGTAGCCCTCGTCCGGGTCGTCGCGGTTGTCGTCCCAGTTCAGGGCGAGGAACTGGCCGTTGGCGTCATAGACCGAGATGTTGGTGCGGGGCTGGTTGATCGGATCCGAGGTGGTGAAGGCCTTGATGGTCTGGCCCTCGGTTAGGGAGACCTTCCAGATGTCCACGTCGTCCGGCAGGTCGATCGATGCGCTGGCGGTGAAGCTGCCATCCGCGAGCTCGCCGGGGGCGACGACATTGGCGCCGGCGAAGGTGGCATCCGTGTCAGGGTCGGAGAGGGTGATCGTCTTATCCTCGAAGACGAGGCGCTCGACGTTCACCAGGCGGTCCTTGCCGTCGACGATGTCGTATTCGCTGGAGGGCTGGCGCAGGTCACGAACAGTGGTGACGCCGCTGGAGGATATGGTGATCTGGAAGTCGGTGGAGTTGCCACGGAAGACCGCGTAGTCGATGCCGTCGCCGCCATCGATGGTGTCGTTGCCGCCGCGTCCGCCGCCGATGCGCGCGTCGCCATAGATGATGTCAACGCCGTCGCCGCCATAGAGGCGGTCATCGCCGTTGCCGCCGTCGATCGTGTCGTTGCCGGCCTCGCCGTGGAGGGTGTCCTTGCCGTCGCCACCCTCGATGCTGTCGTCGCCGGTGCCGCCATAGGCGGTGTCGTCGCCGAGCCAGCCATTGATCTGGTCGTTGCCTTCGTCGCCGTAGAGCCGGTCCTTGCCGCCGCCGCCGAAGATGGTGTCGTTGCCGAGACCGCCGTGGATCTCGTCCTTGCCGGGGTCGATGTTGAACTGGTTCTCGCCCTCGAAGCCGCCGACGAGGTAGTCGTCGCCCTCGCCGCCGTAGATCTTGTCACTGCCGAGGCCGCCGAAGATGACGTCGCCGCCGGCTTCGCCGTAGAGGCGGTCCTTACCGTTGCCTCCGGTGAAGAAGTCGGCGCCTGCACCTGCGTAGACGACATCGTTGCCGTCCAATGCGTCGAAGCGGTCGTCTTCGTCGCCGTAGGTGAGCCTGTCCTTACCGTTGGTTGGGGTGGGCATGGCGTTCCTTGTTTGATTTTTTGAGTCGCACCGATGGTGCAGCGGCCTGGAAGCAGGCGGCCGTCCAACAACGCGCAGGTTGCATCAATTTGCGTCACTCATTCAGGGCCAAACGAATTATTTTTAATCCGTTCTTAATCTCATTTTGGGTCTGTTCTGGACGGCACTGGAGGGCCGGCCGGCGGGAGGCGGCGGCGCTTGCCGGGGCATGATTCCTGCCGGTAGCCTTCGGAGTGTAGGGCTGGGGACATGGCCCGGGGACGGCGGCCGGTCACGCGCATCCGATAACGACAGGCGGGGATGGCGTGATGATTCAGGGAATGCGCGGCGTGCTTGGGCGCGCGATGGCAGGCGTTGCGCTGGGGCTGGGGCTGGCGGGGGGTGCCTGGGCGCAATCGCCGGGCTCGGACACGATAGGGGCGATCCGGGCGCGGGGTTCAGTGCTCTGCGGGGTGGCCGGCGGTGTGGCGGGGTTCAGCCTGCCGGACAGCCAGGGGGTGATGCGCGGGCTGGATGCGGATGGATGCCGGAGCGTGGCGGCTGCGATCCTGGGAGATGCGAACAAGGTCCGGTTCATCAACACGACGACGCAGACGCGGTTTACCGCGCTGCAGTCGGGTGAAGTGGACATGCTTGTGCGGAATACGACCTGGACGCTGGGGCGCGAGGCAGCGCTGGGGCTCGAATTTGCGAGCATCAATTTCTATGACGGCACTGGGTTCATGGTGAAGACGGCGTCTGGCGTGGCCTCGGTGCGGGGGCTGGATGGCGCGACGGTGTGCGTGCAGCCGGGATCCACGACGGAGCTGAACCTGACGGACTATTTCCGTCTGCATGGTATGCGGTTCCAGCCGCTGGTGATTGAGAATCTGGAGGAGCTGCGGGCGGCCTTCATCGCCGGGCGGTGCGATGCCTTCACGACGGATGCGTCGTCGCTGGCCTCATTCCGGTATGCGCAGGGGGCGAATGCCGATCAGTATCTTCTGCTACCGGAGATCATCTCGAAGGAGCCGCTGGGGACAATGGTCCGGAAAGGGGACTGGAAGTTCTTCGACATCGTGCGCTGGGCCCATTTCGCGCAGGTGGCGGCGGAGGAGCTGGGGATCACGAGCAAGAACTGGGAGTCGTTCCGGGGCAATCCGAACCCGGAAATCCAGCGCTTCATGGGCGCCACGGGGGATCTGGGGAAATCGCTGGGGGTTGAGCCGGACTGGGCCGTGCAGATTATCCGGCAGGTCGGCAATTTCGGTGAGATGTGGGACCGCAACATCACGCCGCTGGGCGTGCAGCGCGGGATTAACAATTTGTGGACCAAGGGTGGGCTGCAATACGCGCCGCCCATGCGGTGAGGTGGAGGGTTCGGGGGGAGGCAGCTGTGCCTTCCCCCGTGGTGGAAGCAGACCACCCGAAGCGGCGATGCAGGGCGTTGCTCAGGAGAAGGGTTGCGACGCCCAGGATCACCGCCGTGGTCACGGGATGCTTGTTGGCCTCGACGTAGAAGCCTTTCTGCGCGGGGGATGGGGTTCGTGGATGCCTCGCTCATCCCGGCGCGCGGTTGCTGTCACAGGGCAATGCCGCTGCCGGCGCCGGTGCTGACGATCACCCGCTCCGCGAAGGGCTCCGGGAATAAGGGCGTGAAGAAGCCCCCGTCCGGGGAGGATGCTGCGCTGCGCAAGGGCTAGGCGGTCCTTGGCCTATGTGACTTCCCACGGGGCTGTGTTGGGGAGCGTGGGGTGTTTTGCGGCCCGATCGGTCTGTGCGGTGGAACGCGGCGCGAGGTTGCGGGTTATGCGGGTAGCGTCCGTTTCGAGTGGCGGCACGTCTGAATTCTGCCGGAGGCCTGGGTCATGCCGCCCTTTCATATGCTGCCCTTCGCGATGCTGGCGTTGGTTGGCGGGCTGGTTTCGGGCTGCGCGGGGCCGTCGCCCTTCACCGGCGACTACCAGCGACGGGTGGCGGGCAAGGTTTATGTCGTGACAGGCGCGTCGAGCGGGTTCGGGCGCGGGGTTGCGGTCCGGCTGGGGGCGCTGGGGGCAAATGTGGTGCTGGCGGCGCGGCGGGCCGCGGTGCTGGAGGAAGTGGCGGCCGAGGTGCGGGCCGGGGGCGGCCAGGCCCTGGTGGTGCCGGTGGATGTGGCCGATGCCGAGGCGGTGGAGCGGCTGGCGCGGGCTGCGGTGGAGCGCTTCGGGCGGATCGATGTCTGGATCAACAACGCGGCCGTGGCGTCGATCGGCCGGTTCGAGGAGATCCCGGTGGCGGATCACGCGCGGATCGTGGATGTGAACCTGAAAGGCGCGATGTTCGGGAGCCATGCGGCGATCCGGCAGTTCCGGCAGCAGGGCGGCGGGGTGCTGGTGAACATCTCCTCGGTCGAGGGGCATGTGCCGATGGCCTATCACGCGAGCTATGCCTCGACGAAGGCGGCGCTGCTGGCGCTGGGCGCGGCGCTGAACCAGGAGATGCGGCTGGCGCGGATGTCCACGATCAAGGTGGCGTCGGTGCTGCCCTGGGCGGTGGACACGCCCTTCTGGGAGCATGCCGGGAACTATACCGGGCGCGTCTCGGAGGTCGCGACCATGGATGGGCCGGAGGAGGTGGTGGAGGCGATCATCCGGGGCTCCGTCTATCCGGTGAAGGAATATGCGGTGGGATTGAAGGCGCAGGCGGCGGTGCTGGGGAGCCAGATCTGGCCCGGAGCGGCGGAGTATTTTGCCGCGGAGCTGGTGCAGCGGTCCCAGATCGAGAGGGCGCCGCCGGGGCCGATCACCGCGGGTTCGGTGCATGAGCCCACGCCCGAGGGCACGGGGGTGGATGGCGGCGTGCGGGCGCGGATGGCGGGGGAGCGGCGGTGAGGGGCTGGCGGCGTGCCGGCGGGGGCGACGCCCCGCGGCCATGCCTGAACAGCGCCTCCCGTAACGCATTGGGGCGCTTTTGCAGCGCTGGTGGGGTGGTCGGCGTTGCCTTGTGGCTCGTGGAGGTGCGCGTGGGTTCGGCTGAGCGCAAAGGCTAAGTCCGAAATGGACCCGATCGAGGCTGAAGCCCAGCCTGGCGTCGTGATGCCTGGCGTCGTGATGCCTGGCGTCCTTGCCGGCGGCGGCGAGATGGGCGCGCGGATGCGTGCCTTTGATTGGTCGGCCTCACCGCTGGGGGTGCCCGAGAGCTGGGCTCAGCCGCTCAAGACGCTGGTGGGCGTGCTGCTCGCCTCGAAGCAGGCGATGTTCATCGGCTGGGGGCCCCGGCGCATCATGCTCTACAATGACAGCTATGCGGAGATCCTGGGGCTGAAGCATCCGGGGCGCTCGGGCAGCCCTTTGACCAGGTGTGGTCGGAGATCTGGGAGGAGGTCGAGCCCATCATGGCCCGCTGCTACGCCGGCGAGCCGATACAGATGGATGAGATCACGCTGATCATGCACCGGCATGGCCGCCCGGAGGAGACGCATTTCGCCTTCTCCTACACGCCGGTGCGCGACGAGACGGGACAGGTGGCCGGCGTCTTCTGCCCATGCCTGGAGACGACGGCCAAGGTGCTGGCCGATCGCCGGCAGGCCTTCCGGCTTGGGCTTGAGAATGAGCTGCGCGATCTGTCCGACCCGAGGGACGTCATGGCCAGGGCGGCTGAGGCGCTGGGGCGGCACCTGGACGCAGCGCAGGTCGGCTATGCCGAGGTCTGCGCCGACGGGCACGCCACCACCGGGGGAGAGTTCCATGACGGGCGCATGCCGAGCTTTCGGGCCGGCCGGTACCGGCTGGAGGATTACGGCCCGGCGATGGCGGCCGACATGGCGGCAGGCCGGACTGTCGTCGTGCACGACGTGTGGGAGGACGCCCGGACCTCCTCGCCAGATGCAATCGCCGCCTATGCCGCGATCTCTCTTCGCGCCTTCATCATCGTGCCACTCGTCAAGGCAGGACGCCTGACCGCCTATCTCTACGCTGCCCATCCCGAACCTCGGCGGTGGTCCGAAGAGGATCTCGCCCTGGTGCGGGAGGTTGCTGAGCAGACCTGGGCGGCGGTCGAGCGGGCGCGTGCTGAGGCGACACTGCGCGAGAGCGAGGCCCGCTGGCGCGCCATCTTCGAGAACATGCATGAGGGGTTCGCACTGTGCGAGATGGTCTATGCCCCTGACGGACGTGCCGTGGACTTCCGGTACATCGAGCTGAATGCGGCCTGGAAGCGGCTGACTGGCCTTCCCGTTCCCGAGAGCACCGGCCGTACGGCGAAGGAACTTTTCGGCGATATCGAGGAGTTCTGGATACGGACCTATGAGGATGTGGTCCGGACCGGCAAGCCCGTGCACGTCCAGGAGCGGATCGCCTCGATCGGCCGCTGGTACGAGGTCTTCGCCTACCGAACGGAACCGGGGCGCTTCGCTGCCCTGTTCCTGGATATCACCCAGCGCAGGGCGGATGAGGAGCGGAGGGCGCTTCTGTCGCGTGAAGTGGACCACCGGGCCAAGAACGCGCTCGCCGTGGTTCAGGCGGCGCTCCGCCTGACCAAGGCGCCAGACCTTCCGCAATTCGTGCGAACCATTGAGGGGCGTGTGAGCGCGCTGGCGCGGGCGCAAACGCTGCTGGCTGGCGATCGCTGGGCGGGCTCGGACCTGCACTCCCTTCTGCGCGGTGAGATGGCCGCATTCCTCGACACCGGGGAGGGATCGCAAGTCGAGCTGACGGGGCCGTCAGTGGTTCTGCCGGCCGATGCCACGCAGCCACTGGCGATGGCCATGCATGAACTCGCCACCAACGCGGTGAAGCACGGCGCGCTCTCCGTGCCGACGGGCTGTGTCAGGGTATCGTGGGGGCTGGAGGGCGGGCCGCCGGGAACGCTGCGGCTGCGCTGGGCCGAGGCTGGCGGGCCGGCGGTGCCAGGCCCGCCGGATCGGCGGGGCTTCGGCTCGCGGGTGTTGGAAGGCACGGTGCGGAAGCAGCTTAGCGGCAGGTTGTCGCTCGCCTGGGAACCGACGGGCCTGGTTTGTGACATCGAGGTGCCGCTCGCGCGCAAGGCTGCCTCAGCCGAGGCGATGCCATAGCGCGGCTATCGCTGCGAGCCGGGTGATCGCCGGGGGTGTGGAGGTTGGTTCCGGTTCATGCGGGATGGACGAACCGGAACCGCCGACCGGATCAATCCCGCCAGGGGTGCTGGGCCCAGAGTTTCTCGAACTCGGTGCGAAGGTTGACCAGCTCCGTCCGGAGTTCGTCGGGGCCGAGATAGCGTAGCGGCAGGGATTGCTGGGCAGCAACGCGGCGGAATTCCGGGTTCTCGACCGTGCGACGGACGACGTCGGCCAAGCGGTTGAGGATCTCGGGCGGAACGCCGGCGGGGGCGCCGAGGCCACGCATGGAGCTCTGGATGATGTCGAAGCCCTGCTCACGGAAGGTCGGGATATCGGGCATGCCTTCCCAGCGCTTGGCGCCCATCTGGCCGAGGGCGCGGGCGGTGCCCTGCTGCTGGTCGGGCAGGCCCTCGCTCATATTCACCGAGGCGAGGGTGACTTCGCGGGTGAGGAGCGCGTTCCGGGTCTGCGACGCGCCGTTATAGGGCACGTGGGTCATTCGAATGCCCGCCTGGCGGCAGAAGGCGAGGGCGGCGAGGTGGTCGTCGGATCCGACGCCCGTGGTGGCATAGGTGGCCTTTTCCGGGTTCGCCTTCGCATAGGCGACGAGATCGGCGAGGTTGTGGAGCGGGCTTTCCTTGGCGACGAAGAAGCCGCCGGGATCATCCACGACATTGGCGATCGGGGCGAAGTCGTCGAGCTTGTAGGAGGTCCGGCGCTCGATCGGCATGGTGACGATGTTGGGCGTGTTGATGAAGCCGATCGTGTAGCCGTCGGGGCGGGAGCGGGCGAGCTCGCCGAAGCCGATCTCTCCGCCGGCGCCGGCGCGGTTCAGGATGACGATGCTGCCGCCGAGCTCACGCTCCATGAACTGGGCGAGGGTGCGGGCAGCGATGTCGGTGCCGCCACCGGGCGGATAGGCGACGATCATCTGAATCGGGCGGTCGGGATAACTGGACTGCCGGCTGCTCTGCGACTGCGCGCTTGCCAGCGGAAGGGCGGCGGCTGGCAGGCCGGCGAGGAGGGCTCGACGCTTCATTTCGGGACTCCCGGATGTCACCGCTCCAGGCGGTGTTGGGAATGAGCGTGGCATGAGAACCGGTTGGACGCCACTCACCGGGCAGGCTGGGTCGGGGGTGTCCGGCTGACATGGACGTGCGCCCCGCGAGCCTGACGCGGGGTTGATGCCGCATGACACTGCCAGGGGTCCCGGCGGCAGGATGTGCCGGGGCGTTGCTGGTTGACGGCGGAAACCTTTCCGTCATGTGCAGTCTTAGTGCCGGAGGGACGGCCAATCCGAGGACGCGCCCGTGAGCTTTCTTTTCCGCCTGATGATCCTGGCGGCGTTGAGCGTCCTGCCCTCGGCCATGCTTGAGGCTTGGCGTGCCGCAGAGGATCGGCAGGAGATTCTTTCCGAAGTTCCGAGCCGGGCCTTGCGCCAGGCCGAGTTGGCGGCCGCGGAGCAGAGGCGTATCGTCGAGGGCGCGAGCCAACTGCTCACAGCCTTGTCGATGCTGCCCATCATCCGGGATAGGGACGCAGCGCGCTGCGGCCCGACGATGCGGCGTCTGCGTGAGCAGTTTCCGGCCTATACGCTGATCGGGGTGGCCGGACCGGATGGGCGGATCTGGTGCAGCAGCAGCGGCACGCCCGATGTCGATGTTTCGGACAGCGCGGCGTTCCGGCGCGCGGTGGAGGCCGAGGGGTTCATCGTCAGCGGCTATCTGCTGGGCCGCTCCACGGGCCGGCGCGTGTTGAGCTTCTCCATGCCGATTCATGACCGGGACGGGCGGCTTGCTGGCGTGCTCACGGCCGGGCTGGATCTGGAGCGGCTGGCGGCGGACCTGGCTCGGACCGAGATGCCGCCGGGCGCGACGCTGACCGTCACGGACCCGGACGGGACCGTGCTGGTCGACCTGCCGTCCGGGAAGCGTGTCGGGCAGGGACTTCCCGAACGCTTGCTTCCGATCCTTCGGGCCGTCCGGTCCGGTGTGGCCGATACGGAGTGGATCGACGGTGTCCGCCACGTGGTGGCCTATGTTCCTACGACGGCCGGCCCCGGAGCGTCCTTCCTCGTCGCGTTTGGGCTAAACCACGAGCAGTTCATGGGGGATGCCCGCCGGAGGGGCGCCAGGGCGCTGGCGATTTCGGCCGTTGTGCTGGCCGTGGCGCTGTTGGTGGCCTGGTTCTTCGCGTCCCGCTTCATCCGGAGGCCCATCGCGCGGCTGACGGCGGTGGCCGGGCGTTGGCGCCAGGGCGACCTGACGGCGCGGGCCGGGCAGATCGACCAGGGTTCGGAGATCGGCCAGCTCGGCCGGGCCTTCGACGCCATGGCCGAGGCGGTGGCCGAGCGCGAGCGGCGCCTGACCGACATGCTGGAGAGCACGACCGACGCCGTGTGGGCCTTCGACCGGGATTGGCGCGTGACCTATCTGAACCGCCGTGCCCAGGCGCGGATGAAGCGTTACGATCTACTTGGCCGGAGCGCCTGGGACGCCTTTCCCGACCTGGAGGGCGGACCGGCCTGGAGGGCGTTCCACCGGGCCATGGACGAGCGGGTTCCGGTCCAGGTTACCTTCTTCTATGCACCGCTGGCCGGGCATTTCGAGGCGAATATCTTTCCCTCGCCGGATGGCGGCGTCACCCTCTTCATGCGCGAAGTGACCGACGAGGTCCGGGCTCAGGAGGCGCTGCGGCACCTGGCCTATCACGATCCGCTGACGGGTTTGCCGAACCGGCGTGGCTTCGACGAGATGGCCGCCCAAGGGGTGGAGGGGCGCATGCCCACGGCCCTGGTGCTGCTCGACCTGGATGGCTTCAAGCATGTGAACGACACGCTGGGCCACCACGCCGGGGATGAGGTGCTGCGTGACGCCGCATCCCGGCTGGCCGGCCGGCTGGGCGAGCGGGGACGGCTGGCGCGGCTGGGCGGCGATGAGTTCGCGGCGCTGCTATTCGGGGGGAAGGGGCCCGCGGCGGGCGAGGCGATCGCGGAGGACATGCTGGCCGTGGTGGAGGAGAGGCCCTTCCCGGTGCGGGGCCGGCAGTTCCGGATCACGGCCAGCGCTGGTCTCGTCTGCGTTCCGCCGGGTCAGGCGGCCGATCCCCAAGCGTTGCTCGCCAATGCCGATCTGGCCCTTTCCCGGGCCAAGGGCGCCAGGGGTGGGGTGTGCCGGAGCTACAGATACGCGGACCGCGCGGCCTATGAGGCCCGGCGGCAGTTGGAGGATGAGCTGGGGCGGGCCGCTGAGAAGGGGGAGTTCGAACTGCATTACCAGCCGCAGGTCCGGCTTGAGGACGGGGCGCTGGTGGGGGCGGAGGCGCTGCTTCGCTGGCGGCACCCGACAGCCGGGCTTCTGGGCCCTGGCCTGTTCCTGGAGGCGTTGGAGTGCAGCCGCGACGCGCGTGCGGTGGGCGAATGGATCGTCGACGAGGCCTGCCGTCAGGCGGCGGTATGGCGGAAGGCCGGGCTGCGCCTGCGTCTTGGCGTGAACCTGTTCGGCGAGCAGCTGAAGGGAAGCGATCTGGCGGAGGTGATCGAGGCGGCGCTGGAGCGCTGGGGACTGCCGCCGGAGATGCTGGAACTGGAGCTGACGGAGAATATCGCGCTGCGCCAGGACAAGGAGGAGACGCTGGCGCCGCTGCGGGCGCTGCGGGCGCGGGGCGTCGGGATCGCCTTCGACGATTTCGGGACGGGCTTTGCCTCGCTGACCACGCTGCGGAACTTTCCGCTGACGCGGTTGAAGATTGACCGCAGCTTCATCTCCGGCCTGCCGGAGGCGGCGCATGACGCGGCCATCGTGGAGGCGGTGCTGGTGCTGGCGCGCAGCCTGGGGTTGGAGGTGATCGCGGAGGGCGTCGAGACGGAGGCGCAGGTGGAATTCCTGGCTTCAGCCGGCTGCCTCGAGGGGCAGGGCTACCTTTTTGGCCGGCCGATGCCGGCGGAGGAGTTCCTGGCGAAGGCCCTGGCGCGCGGGACAGTCCGCGGCGGGAGCGAGGTTTTGGCCGGCATGGGGGAGGAACGTGCCTCCCCCGTTCAGGCCCTGGAACAAATCGCTTCCGGGCGGGACCGTCCGGAAAGGTGAGGGCGCTCTCGCGCGTCAGGCGGCGACGAGGGTCTCGGCGAGGCTCTGGAAGAGGGGAAGGCCGTCCTCGCCGCCCATCAGCGGGTCCACCATGTCCTCGGGATGCGGCATGAGGCCGCAGATGCGGAGGTTCGGGGAAAGGATCCCGGCGATGTCCCGGGCGGCGCCGTTGCGGTTCTTGTCCGCGTAGCGGAAGGCGACGAGGCCTTCGCCTTCCAGCCGGTCCAGGGTTTCGTCATCGGCGAAGTAGTTGCCGTCGCCATGGGCCATGGGGGCGCGGAAGGTCTGGCCCTGCTGCCAGCGGCTGGTGAAGGGCGTGCCGGCACGCTCGACCCGGAGCACCGTGTCCATGGAGAGGAAGCGGAGGCCGGCATTCTGGAGGAGGGCGCCGGGAAGAAGCTGGGCCTCGCAGAGAATCTGGAAGCCGTTGCAGACGCCGAGGACATGGCCGCCCTTGGCCGCGAAGTCGCGCACGGCGGCCATGATAGGGGACTGGGCGGCCATGGCGCCGCAGCGCAGGTAGTCGCCATGCGAGAAGCCGCCGGGCAGGACGACGAGGTCGGTCCCCTTCGGCAGCTCGGTTTCGCGGTGGAAGGTGATGCTGGGCTTCTTCCCGGTGGCCCGCTGCAGGGCGATGGCCATGTCGCGCTCCCGGTTCGTGCCGGGGAAGAGGAGGATGGTCGCGTTCATTGTTGGAACACCCTGATCCAGTGGAGGCCGCCAAGCACGGCGATGGTGAGCATGGCCGCGATGGCTGCGGCGGTGATCCAGCGATCGAGATTCGCCTTGCCCCGGGCCATGAGGCCGGGGGCCCGCTGGGCGCGGCGACCGCGTGCCGTCATGGGGGGCGGCGCAGGGCGGGCGACGGCCATGCGGCGCTCGCGCCATGAGAGGAGCATCGCGATCAGGACCGTGAGCACGGTCATGATGACGAGGCTGAGCTTGATCATGGCGCTGTAACGGCCTGCCGGGCCGTCAGGCGATTTCGACGCGGAAGGATTCGATCACCGTATTGGCGAGAAGCTTGCGTGCCATCTCCTCGGCCGCGGCCTTGGCCGCGACGGGGTCGGTTTCCGCCAATTCCAGCTCGATGATCTTGCCGGTGCGGACCTCGCCGATGCCCTCGAAGCCGAGGGTGCCGAGGGCATGGCCGATGGCCTTGCCCTGGGGGTCGAGGACGCCGTTCTTCGGCATCACGAACACACGTGCCTTGGTGGTCTTGGCGGTCACTGCATGAGCTCCGGGCCCTTGAGGTCGCGGATACCGGCCTCGGGCAGGATGCCGAGGCGGCGGGCGACCTCCTGGTAGCCCTCCTCGACCTTGCCGAGATCGCGGCGGAAACGGTCCTTGTCCATCTTCTCGCCGGTCTTGGCATCCCAGAGGCGGCAATTATCGGGCGAGATCTCGTCGGCCAGGACGATACGCATCTCGTCATTCTCGTAGAGGCGGCCGAATTCGAGCTTGAAGTCCACGAGGGAGATGCCGACGCCGAGGAAGAGGCCGGTGAGGAAGTCGTTCACCCGGAGGGCGAGGGCGACGATGTCGTCGAGATCCTGCGTGCTGGCCCAGCCGAAGCAGGTGATGTGCTCCTCGCTCACCAGCGGATCCTGGAGGCCATCGTTCTTGTAATAGTACTCGACGATGCTGCGCGGGAGGCGGGTGCCTTCCTGGATGCCGAGCCGGGTGGAGAGGCCGCCGGCAGCGATGTTGCGGACCACCACCTCAAGCGGAATGATTTCCACCTCGCGGATCAGCTGCTCACGCATGTTGAGTCGGCGGATGAAATGGGTGGGGACCCCGATCTCGCCCAGCTTCATCATCAGGTATTCACTGATGCGATTGTTGAGCACGCCCTTGCCGGTGATGATCCCCTTTTTCGTGCCGTTGCCGGCGGAGGCATCGTCCTTGAAGTACTGAACGAGGGTGCCGGGCTCCGGTCCCTCGAACAGGACCTTTGCCTTGCCTTCGTAGAGCTGTCGCCTGCGGGCCATGGGGGGCTCCGAAATTCGTGCGGCCGCCGGAATCCGGGCCAGTTGGTCCGGTTCACGGCGGCGATTGAGATCTGCGTATAGCAGGGGGGGCGGGGCAGGGCCACCGCCCCGGATGCAGGGCGGCCCCGGGGCCAGGGCAGGGGTTGCGGCATGGCCTGGACTCACGGGTGCGTGCGCCCCGGACAACCTGGGGCGGTTCCGGCGCGTTAACCCAAAGCAGGATGCGGATACGCCGCGTTCTCCGACTGTCAAGCGCTTCACGAATCACTTGGGAGAGACCGCTATGCGCACGAGTGTTGCTGCCCTCGCTCTGGCCGCGGCCCTGGCCACGCCGGCCCTGGCGCAGCAGGGAAACAATGCGAATCCCGGCTCGCAGGGAACCACGGGGGGCTCCGGCTTCACCATGGCGCCGGCGACCCAGCCCTCCGGCGGCTCCGCCGCGCCGGGCACCACGACTGGCCCCGCGGCCTCCCAGTCCCGTGCGGGCACGGCGACACAGGGTGCCCCGCTGGGCAGCACCCCGGGGACTTCGACCATCCAGACCGACCGCTCCGGCATGACCGGCGGCGCGGCCGGAAATGCGGCCGGCCAGACCGACCGTTCCGCCTCGGGCGATCGCGCGGGCAGCGGCGCGGGCCGTGACAACCAGGCGGCCGTGCGCACGGACAATCCCGGCGATGCGCCACGGACGACCACGACGCCGGCGGCGGGCGCCAATTCCTTCACCGAGGGCCAGGCGCGGAGCCGGATCGAGGCTGCGGGCTTCACCGGTGTGCAGGAGTTGAAGAAGGACGAGTCCGGCGTGTGGCGCGGGCGCGCGATGCGCGGCGGCCAGACGGCCGAGGTGGGCCTGGACTATCAGGGCAATGTCGTGACGGGCAACGCCCCGGCCCGCTGAGCCAGACCATCGTCCTGACCTGAACGAATCATAAGGAGAGATTTCATGGCTATGCGGACCATTGCCCGCCTGTACGACAGTTATGCCGATGCTAGTTCCGCCGTGAATGCGCTGGAGGCTGCGGGCTTCACGCGGGACGACATCAGCATCGTGGCGAATGAGGGCGCGGGCTCGGCCGGTGGCCTCCGCTCCACCACGGATGTGGCCGACACCTCGGGTACCGTGGCGGACCATGATGAGGCGGCGAGCGGCGCCGGTACGGGCGCGACGATCGGCACGGTGCTGGGCGGCGGCGCGGGCGTGCTGGCCGGCATTGGCGCCCTGGCCATTCCGGGCATTGGCCCGATCGTCGCGGCCGGGTGGCTGGTGGCGGCGCTGGCCGGCGCGGGTGCCGGCGCGGCGGCGGGCGGCCTGCTGGGCAGCCTGGTCGGCGCGGGCGTGGAGGAGCGCGACGCGCATGTCTATTCCGAGGGCGTGCGCCGTGGCGGCAGCCTGGTGACCGTGCGGGTGGATGAGAGCCGCGCGGGCGAGGCGGAGTCGATCCTGGCGCGCTACAACCCCGTCGACGCCACCACCCGGGAGACGGATTACCGTTCCTCCGGCTGGAGCGGCTACCAGGAGGGCACCACCGGCTCGACCATGGGCAGCACGGGCGCGGCCATGGGCGGCATGGGTTCGACCATGGGGGGCACGCCGGATGGCACGCCGGGCAATCCTCCGGGTACGATGGCCAGCCGCGGCGTGGACAAGGTCGCGGGCACCAACGTCTCTGGCGCGCATCCCGAGAACGAGGTGAGCCGCGCGGAGACGACGGTATATCCGAAGGGCCGCACAGGCGGCGCGCCGGACGGCACGCCGGGCAATCCTCCGGGCACCGCGGCCAGCCGCGCCGTGGACAATGTCGCGGGCACCAACATCTCCGGCGCGCATCCGGAGAATGAGATGAGCCATGCGGAGCGGGATCGTGTCGGCACCGCCTCTACCATCGGCGGCTCCTCGGGGATGGGCGGGTCCTCCGGCATGGGCGCCGGCTCCGGCATGACCGGTGCGGGCATGGGCACCGGGACCGGGATGGGCACCGCCTCCGGCGTGGACAGCTCGTCCAACCCGCCGGGCACGGCGGCAACCCGCGCCTTTGATCAGGCGGCGGAGACGAATGTCTCCGGGGCCTTCCCCAGCCAGTCCGACGGTACCCCGGCCAATCCTCCGGGCACGGCTGCGGGGCGCGCGGCGGACAAGACGCTGGGCACCAACACGACGGGCGCTAACCCGACGCGTCGTGGCGGCGTCTGAGCCTTCGCTGATCGGCTGAAGAATGGGGCGGCCCCTCCGGGGGCCGCCCTTTTCGCATTTTCAGGCCGGGAAGGGCGGGTAGGCGGCGAGCGGAAAGGCGGAGGCGCCGCCCAGGAGGAGTTCCGCCAGCAGCGAGCCGGCGAAGGGGCCGATGGTGAGGCCGCTGGGGCCAAGGCCGTTGCCGATGGTCAGGCCCTCAAAGCCGGGTGCGCGGCCGAGCATGGGGGAGAGGGCCGGGCCCATGGGACGCATGCCGATGCGCGTCTCGTGCAGCGTGGCCTCGGCGAGGCCAGGGGCGATGGACAGGGCGTTGCGGAGCACCTCCATGACGCCGCCGGCGGTCAGGCGCAGATCGAAGCCGGAGCCGGTTTCGCGCGTGGCGCCGACGACGACGCGGGAATCCTCGAAAGCCAGGAGGTAGTGGCTGGATTGGGGGAGGAGGACGGGCCAGGCGGCGGTGTCCTGGCCGGGCAGGATGAGGTGCAGGATCTGGCCGCGTTGGGGTTGGACGGGAAGGGCCAGGCCGAGCGGGGCGAGGAGGGGTGGGGCCCAGGCGCCGGCGCAGAGGAGGATCTCGTCGGCCTCGATGACGCCGCTTTGCGTCTGCGCGCCGGTGATGCGGGTGCCGCGCGCGGTCAGGTCGGTGACGGCGGCCTCGTGCAGGGTGGCGCCGCGGCGCTGGGCCGCACGGAGGAAGGCGGCGGCAAGGCGGCGGCCATCCACCCGGGCGCCGCCGGGGATGTACAGGGCAGGCAGATCGGGGGCGAGGGGCGGGAAGAGCGCGCGTGCCTCCGCGGGTGCGAGGCGTTGCGGGGTGCCGGCCTCGGGGGCCTGGGGAAGGCGGGCGCGGAGGCGGGATTCGGCGGCGTCGAGGTCGCCTTCCGGGCCCGGGAGGACGAGGGCGCCGCTGCGGGCATAGCCGGTGTCGGTCTCGCCTTCCTCGGCGAGGTTGGCGATCAGGGCGGGATAATGGCGGGCGGCGGCGGCGGCGATGGCGTACCAGCCCTGGTCGGTGCGGGCGGAGGGCCAGGGGCAGATGATGCCGGCGCCGGCTGCGGTGGCACGGCCGGGGAGGAAGGGGTCGAGCACCACGACTTCCGCGCCGGCCCGCGCGAGGTGCCAGGCGGTGCTGGCCCCGAGGATACCTGCCCCCACGACGATCACCCGCATCGGCTTCTCCACGCTGCGCCGCGCCCAGGGTGACGGATGGGGGCGGCGCTGGCCAGAGTGGACGTTACGAGGAGGGGGCGCCGGACCGCCGGATCAGTAGCCCAGGTAGATGCCGACGCCCGGACGCGGCGCGTAGTAGCGCGGTGGGGGCGGCGGCGGGACGTAATAGACCGGCGGCGGCCGCCGATGGCGCCAGCGCGGCCGGTAGTAGTAGCCGGGCGGCGGCGGGGGCGGCGGCACGTAATAGGCCGGCGGCGGTGCGTAATAATACTGGACCGGTTGGGCCAGCGGGCTGGCCGGAGACACGGTCAGGACCGGGGCGGCGGGCGCCGCCTGGGCGGGAATCGCGGCGAGGGCGCCCAGCACCGCGCCGGCGGCGAGGGCGGCGCGCAGGCCGCGAGGTGTGGGACGGAACATTTCCTGGCTCCTTCTTCGGCCGGTGGACCGGCCGGGAACGCCTGAAGATGGGCATTCAAGAGGGCAGAACGGAGGCGGGGGGCGCCGCATTGCGGCGGCTGGTGGTCAAGCTTGCGGGAGGTCGGCGGGGCCTGCCCGGGCGCGGGGGCGCCCGGGCGGGAATTCGTCAGGCAGCGCTGGCGAAGACGCGGGCTAGGGTGGCGCGCACATGGGTGAAGTCGCGCTGCGGGTCCATCACGTCGTCCAGTTCCTCGGGCTTGATGAGGGCCGTGACTTTGGGATCGGCGAGGAGGTTGTCGCGGAAGGTGCGGCTTTCCGGCTTGCCGAGGTTCTCCCAGGTGGCCATGGCGTTGCGCTGGACGGTGGCATAGGCGTCCTCGCGGCTCATGCCGGCCTGGGTGAGGGCGAGGAGCACCTTCTGGCTGTGCACGACGCCGCCGAGGCTCTCGAGATTCGCCTTCATGCGCTCGGGATAGACCGTCAGCTTCTCCATCATGCCGGCGGCGCGCATCAGGGCGAAGTCGAGGGCGATGGTGGCGTCGGGGCCGATCACGCGTTCCACCGAGGAGTGGGAGATGTCGCGCTCGTGCCAGAGGGCGACGTTCTCCAGCGCGGGCATGGCGTAGCCGCGGACGAGGCGGGCGAGGCCGGTCAGGTTCTCGGAGAGGACCGGGTTCCGCTTGTGGGGCATCGCGGAGGAGCCCTTCTGGCCGGGATGGAAGTATTCCTCGGCCTCGCGGACCTCGCTGCGCTGGAGGTGGCGGACTTCTGTGGCCAGGCGCTCGATAGCGGAGGCGGCGACGGCCAGGGCGCAGAAATAGGCGGCGTGGCGGTCGCGCGGGATGACCTGGGTGGAGACGGGCTCGGGGCGCAGGCCCAGGCGTTCGGCGACGAAGGCTTCGACCTGTGGGTTCACGCTGGCGAAGGTGCCGACAGGGCCGGAGATGGCGCATGTCGCCACTTCCTCGCGCGCCGCGACGAGGCGCTGGCGGCAGCGGGCGAATTCGGCCCAGTGGCCGGCGAGCTTGATGCCAAAGGTCGTCGGCTCGGCATGGATGCCGTGGGAGCGCCCGATGGTCGGGGTGAGCGCGTGTTCCTCGGCGCGGCGGCGGAGGGCGGCCAGCAGGGCGTCCATATCGGCGATGAGGAGGTCGGCGGCCTTCACGAGCTGGAGGTTCAGCGCGGTGTCCAGGACATCGGAGCTGGTCATGCCCTGGTGCATGAAGCGGGCATGCTCGCCCATGCCGGAGCCGTCCGGCCGGGTTTCGCCGAGCCAGGTGAGGAAGGCGATGACGTCGTGGCGGGTGACGCGCTCGATCTCGTCGATGCGGTCCAGGTCGGCCTGGGAGATGGCGGCGATGCGGCGGTCGCCCTCGCGCCGGATGGCCTCGGCGGATTCGCGGGGAATGGTGCCGAGATTCGCCATCGCTTCGGCGGCCAGCGCCTCGATTTCGAACCAGATGCGGAAGCGGGCCTCGGGGGACCAGATCGCGGCCATCTCGGGGCGGGTGTAGCGCGGGACCATTATGGGCCTCCTGGGGCGGGCGGCGGTTGGGGGCGGGGCGTCGGGGCGGTATCCGGGGGGCGGGGCCGCGTCAACCAGCCCTTGGCCCATGGCAGGAACGGGCCAGGCCTGAGTCGGGCCGGCAGGGCGGTCGGAATCGAGAATCGCCCCGCCGCCATCCTGCGGCCGTGACGGGGCGGATCTGGTCTTCCCACGGTTTGTTGCGCGGGGTCGCAATGGCCGTGACCGGGCTCTGGCAGGGAGGATGGTTGCCGAGGCATTGCCGATTGTTTATGCGCGGACAGCCGCGAGGGCGCGGCCGGCGTTCCCATCCAGGAGATGGGGACGCGTTCATTTATGACCGGTGCCCAGCCTCCGGGGCCGGAAAGGAGACAGATCGCCGATGGGAGCGGATTGGTTCATCGCCCTCGGGCAGGTCCTGCTGATCGACCTCGTGCTCGCGGGCGACAACGCCATCGTGGTCGGCATGGCCGCGGCTGGCTTGCCGCCGGACCAGCGCCGCAAGGCGATTCTGTGGGGCATCGGTGCCGCGACGATCATGCGGATCGGCTTCGCGGCCATCACGACGCAGCTTCTGGCCATCATCGGCCTGACCCTGTTCGGCGGGCTGCTGCTGCTCTGGGTCTGCTGGAAGATGTATCGCGAGCTCCGGCAGCCGCATGAGCAGCATGCGGGCGCCGAGGCGCTGGCGGGCGGGCACGGCGCGGATGCGGTGGATGGTGGCGGGAAGCGGAAGACGCTGACTCAGGCCATCATCCAGATCCTGGTCGCGGACGTTTCCATGTCGCTCGACAACGTGCTGGCGGTGGCCGGCGCGGCGAAGGAGCACCTGGACGTGCTTGTCATTGGCCTGGCGATCTCCGTCGTGCTGATGGGTGTCGCGGCGACCTTCATCGCGCGGCTTCTCGAGAAGCATCGCTGGATCGCCTGGGTGGGCCTGCTGGTTATCCTCTATGTGGCGGTGGAGATGATCTATGCGGGTTCGGGCGAGGTGCTGAACTTCTTCAACGGCACGCCTTCCGCGCCCGCAGCATCAGCTCATTGAGGCCTCTTCCGCTACTATGTGGCGGAGCGATTAAGATGATGTAATTTAACACATTTGGCGCCGCCCGGGAGACCGGGCGGCGCTTTTGCGTCCGGGGGGTGGCGGCTAGGGTCCGTGCGCGGGCGCGTGCCCCCATATCGCGGGGCTGCGCCCGGTTCCCTATCAAGCCGAGCCTGCGCGGCGCCCGTTGGCGCTGCGGAGGCCTGACCGGAGACGTTCATGGACTTCCTGGCGAACGCGATCCCAGAGCTGCTGCAGATCATGTGGCTCAACATCATTCTGTCGGGCGACAATGCGGTGGTCATCGGGCTGGCGGCGGCCGGGCTGCCGGAGAGCCAGCGCAACAAGGCCGTTATGTTCGGCATCGCGGCGGCCGCGGTGCTTCGGATTGTCTTCTCGCTGATCGCGCAGCAGCTTCTGGCGCTGTGGTGGATCGATCTCGTGGGCGGCCTGGCGCTGCTCTACATCGCCTGGAACTTCCTCTCCGAGTTGCGGCATTCGCAAAAGGAGGAGGGGACGGAGGGCGTTGCGCATCACGACAAGACGCTGATGGCGGCGCTCTGGCAAATCGTCGTGGCCGATGTTTCGATGTCGCTCGACAACGTGCTGGCGGTGGCGGCGGTCGCGCGCA
Organism: Roseomonas chloroacetimidivorans; assembly: GCF_049629625.1. Lineage (NCBI taxonomy): Bacteria > Pseudomonadati > Pseudomonadota > Alphaproteobacteria > Acetobacterales > Roseomonadaceae > Roseomonas > Roseomonas chloroacetimidivorans. Next base: position 328,529 of record NZ_JBNBZS010000003.1, read on the forward strand.
ACGACATGACGCTGCTGATCATCGGCCTGGTGGTCTCGATCGTTATGATGGGCCTGCTGGGCGGTTTGCTGGCGCGGGTGCTGGATCGCTACAAGTGGATCGCGTATCTGGGCGTGGCGCTGATCGCATGGATCGGCCTGCAATTGCTGTGGGAGGGCCTTGTGATCGCCAACGCCACGCTGACCCTTGGGCTGCCGCTGCCGGCGCCCCATCCGGCCCATTGAGGGCGGCGGGTTGAGGGTGACCTGGACTTGCGGGGCGGCGCTGGGCCGCCTCGCACTCGTGGCGCTGCCGGCGTTGCTGGCCGGCTGCGTCACCCCCGAGGATGAGGCCGCGGCGCGCGCGCGCGCGCGGCCGCCCGTGGAGGAGGTGCTGGCGCGGCTGCCGGCCGCCGCCGCCGGATTCGAGCGGGGCGCCGTGCAGGACGTGGCGCCTGGCGATCCTGGCGCGGGGAAGGTCGTGGAATACGCGACGCCCCGGCGCGTGGCTGTGGCCTATGTCTTCGTCTACGACCTTGGGCGGCCCAATGTGACCGAGGCGGATCTGCCGCCGGAGGTGGAGCGGGCCGTACGCGAGGGAACGGCGCTTCCGACGGAGCGGACCGGGCGGGAGCTGTCGGTGGCTGACCGCGACCCGGTGCCGGCGCGCGGCGGCGAGTTGAGCTGTGCGCTGCTGCAGGGCCGCTTCGGGCGGACCCAGGTGGAGCGGCAAGTTTGTGTCGGCGCGGCAGCGGGCCGCTTCCTCCGGGTGCAGGTGACGATGCCGACCCGTGGCGGCTCGGTCGGGGATGCGCGGGCCTTCGCGGCGGAGATCGCCGCCGCCGCTCGCGGAGCGTAACGGACCGGCTATCCCGGAAAGATCCCGTCTAGCTGAATCCTCTAACGGGCGGTTGGACGGGTCTTTGGCTTGTTTGCGGTTCAGTCGGAACGCGCCGAGGGGCAAGCCTCCCCGGCGGCCTTATAGCCCCGGGCCAAGGCCATTCCGGGAACCTGAGGCGGAAGCCGGGTCATTGCCGCGGCTCAGCCAAGGGTCTCATCCGGGAGGCCGGGGAGGTGGGGGCCCCCTGCGGCCATCAGGCCAGACAGCGCAGGAACAACACGGAGGGATGCACCTTTTCGCCCACCTCGGCGGCGTTGCGGGTGACTTCGCTGGGGGCCGTGCGGGGCTGGACGCGGTTTTCGCGCAGGAAGGCGAGGGCTTCCCCGGCCTTCACCGCGAAGTTCACGTTCTGCGGGATGTCGCCGGTGCGCTGGGCCACACGCTGGGCGTTCAGCTTGCTCGTGATGATGCCGACGACATGGCCCGACAGGTCGAGCAGCGGGCCGCCGGAATTGCCGGGCTGCACCGGGGCGCTGATCTGGAAATGCATGCGGTTATCGGCCAGGCCGGCCAGCGCCGAGATGTCGCCGGTGGTGAGGGTCGGGCCTGAGGCAAGCATCCCGGCGAGCGGGAAGCCGTAAGTCACGACGGAATCGCCACGGCGGATATCCGGGCTGGCGCGGAAGGTCAGGGGCGGGCCAGCGGCTTCGCGCAAATCAAGCAGGGCAAGGTCGCGTCGCGAATCACGGGCGCGGACGCTGACGGGAACTTCCCGGCCCTGGGCGTTGCGGGCCTGGACGGCGCGGCAGCCGCGGACGACGTGCTCGTTGGTCAGGGCCTGGCGCTCGGCAATGATGAAGCCGGTGCCGCTGGAGACCTCCCGCGTGTTGGGGGGCGTGGCCTCGCCGGGGGCGAGGGGCGGGGGCTTGGTCGTCGGCTCGCCGCCGCGGGGCGGCTGCGGCGCTTGTGGCCGGGTCTCGGGGCGCGAAGGGGGACCGGGGCGGCGCGGAGCAGGGTCCGGCATGTCGTAGAGGGGCGGTGGCTTGCCTGGGAGGCCACCTGCTTCCGGAGGCGTGGCGGGTGGGGCCCCAGGGGCATCAGCCGGCGGAGGCTTCTGGGCCTGGGCTGGCTGGGGCAGGCCCGCCATGCCGGCGAGCAGCAGAACAGGAAGGACCGCGACGGAGGGAAGACGCATTCGCGAAAGGTGGGCGCAGCGTGGGTGGATGGTCAATCCGTCCCGCGACGCGGATCCTGTTCGCGCGCCATGGTACGATTCTGATATGATAATGAGATAATGAAAGCGAAATCATATCGGGGTGGCGCCGGCTGGCCGGAGGGTGCCCATTTGGTTTCTGAGCGCATGCTCGATGTCGCGGGCCTTGCCTATGACGCGGCCATGGACGACGCGCTGTGGCCAATGGTGGGGCACGCACTGGCTGAACTTGTGGGTGGGCGCACGACGGCGCTGTGGGTTGGTGACTCCGCGCGGGGAGAGGTGGAACTCCTCGATGACGCGGGCGTGCCTGAACCGGCGCGGCAAGCCTATATCGACCACTATCACCGCAAGGATATCTGGTCGCTCGGGATGGCCGAGGCGATGCGGGCGCGGGGGGCGGGTGCGGCGACCTCGGCCATGCTCGGGCAGGAGCTGGTGTCAGCCGCGGCGCTCAGGCGCAGTGAGATCTATGTCGACTACATGCGTCATTTCGGCTTTTTCCACATGGTCGGAAATGCCTCGCCAGTCGGCGAGGTGGGGTATTTCTCGCTCGGGATTCACCGACCGGAGCACGAGGCCGCCTTCACGGAACGGGAGCGCGACCTGCTGAATGCCGTGCTGCCGCATCTGCGCCGGGCATTGCGGCTGCGCTACCGGCTACGCGGCGCCGCGGCCTTGCCGCTGGTGGCGCTGGATGCGCTGTCCTTGCCAGCCATCGTGCTCGATGCGGAGTTGCGTTTGCTGCACGCAAATCCTGCGGCGCTGGCCATGCTGACGCCGGGCGGGGCACTGCGTCAGCATCGGAGCGGAGTGCTGGTCGGCCCGACATCGCTGACGGCCGCGCACCGCGCGGAGCAGGGATTGCTGGAGCGGCTGGTGCGTGCGGTGGCGCTGGGCGTAACCCCGGGCGGAGGTGTGCGGGTGACGGCGGAGGATGGGGCATGCCACGCCTTGGTGGTGCTGCCACTTCCGTCGCGGCTGGCGGGCCGCGACGGACCGCCGCCACCGGGGCTGGTGCTGCTGCTGGCACGGTCCCTAGGCGGACGGGCGCCGCCTCTGGAACTCCTGAGGGAGGTGTTCGGGCTGGGTGCGGTGGAGGCGGAGGTGGCGGCGGCGCTGGCGGGCGGCGTTGCGGCCGAGGTGGTGGCGGCACAGCGCGGGGTCGGGATAGGGACCGTGCGGGCGCAGATCCGGTCGATCCTGCAGAAGACCGGCGCGCACGGCCTGCGGGATCTGGAGAGGATGATGGCGCTGCTCACTGTCTGAAGCGGGCGGCATTCAGTGATTCGCCAGGGCGGCGAGGATGCGTTCGAGATCGCGCAGGCTCGTGGCGCCGGTCTTTTCCAGCACCATGCGGACCTGGCTGCGGATCGTGGGCAGTTCCACCCCGCGCAGGGCTGCCACGGCTTCGGCTGTCACGCCACCGGCGAGGGCGGCGGCGACTTCCGCCTCCGCCTTCGTCAGGCCGAAAAGGTCGGCGAGCAGGCCAGGCCGGGGACGGCTGAGCTGGCTGAGATCCCGCGCCATCAGGAGGACCTGGCCGGTCAGTGGGACGGGCGCATCCTGGGCCGGCGTAGCCAGCCGGGCCGGCAGAGGCATGGCGAGGAGGGCAATGCCGCCGCGACCGGGCTTTCCAGATTTGCCTGGAGCGGTCAGTCGCAGGCCGCCGCCGGGCGAGATGCGGAGGGCGACCTCTCGCACGAGGCGGGCGAGGACGGCGGCTTCGGCATTGTGCATGGCGGCGAGCAGGACGGATGAGGGCGGGGGGCCGGTCCGGATCAGTTGCAGGCCCTTGCTGGCAGCGGCCAGTGCCTCTGCTGCGGAGTTGGCATAGGTCACGCGCAGATCGGCGCTCACCACCAGGGCGGGCATGGGCAGAATATCAAGCGCGTCGCCGGTCGCCGGCCGGAACGCCGCCTGCTGAAGCCGGTGGCGGAGGCGCAGGGCCCGGCGGAAATGCGGGAGGAGCGCATCGACCACCTGCCGCTCGGCCTCGCCGAAGGGGGGCGCGTCCTCGGGCCGTTGCAGGCCGAGGGGCATGATGCCGGCCTCGCCCAGTGGCGTGACGGTGCAGACGATGTGGTGGAGGCCGAGATCCCGGGCGAATTCCTGGTAGAATTCGCTGCGGCAAAGCTCATCATCGGCGATGATCTGCTGGCCCAACATGGCGGGGGGAAGGGCGCCCGCAGGCATGCTGGCGGCGATGGCGGCGCAGCGCTTCACCCAGGGGTCGAGCCGATGGAAGCGGGCGGTATAGGCCTGGTTCGCCGCCGCGGGGATGTTTTCGGCGTAGAGGATTTCCACACGGCCCTCGGCCGGGTCTCCGGTCCAGAGCGTGGCAGTGCGGGCGCCGATGGCCTGCTTCAGGGCGAGGCCGACCTCGTTCCAGGACGCACCGCCCGTTGCCGCGTCATAGGCGATGTCGGCCACCTCCGGGACGGTTCCGGGCGGCAAGACTTGCTCCATTATGATTCGTTGTTGGACTGCACCATCATGCCATAGGCGGAGATTTCCGGCACACATCTCCTGTTTCGCCCGCAACAAGCTGCGGGAGGCGTGCCGGGCCGGACGACATCACCTGGGAATGGCTCGTCGCTTTTGCGGCTTCGCCTTTGACGAGGTGATCTATGTGATCCGCTTGGGCGAGATCGGGTCGCTTGCGGGGAAGGTTTCCTGCACGGCCTCGTCCAGCAGTTGATCCTGACGCGCGGCGAGATCATCACCGGGCGCGAGAGGTCCCGGTGCGGCTGCGGCCGCAAGATCCGCGTTCTGCTGACCGCCACTGACGGGCGCGGGGATTTGTCCTGTTTCTGTTTCCCCGCCAGCCGCGACCCAGTCCCCGAACCCGCCGAGGTTGCGCACGCTGAGATAGCCCAGCTCCTTCAGGGTCTGGCCGGCAAGGGCGGCCCTTGCGCCGCTGCCGCAATACAGCAGCACGGGCCTGTCTGGCCTCAGGAGCGGATGGCGGGACGCCGAAGCCGGGTCGGCCTGGAACTCGAGGAGGCCGCGCGGAATATGGAGCGCATCCTTCACTTTCCCGGAGCGCTCGATTTCCGACGCCTCGCGCACGTCGATGACGACGACGGCGCGGTCGGAAATGAGCTGTGCGGCCTCGCGCGGGGTAATCCGCGGCACGGCGGCGTCCGCATCATGGAGCATTTCGGCGAGCGTGCGTGTCATTCGCCTAGTCTTGCAGGAAGCTGTTGCGGAAGACCATGCGCAGAATTCCGAAAGGGGTTCGAACCTGCCTTTCGCGTTTTGCCCAGGGCAGACTGCGAAGGGGGCGCTTTAGGTCGCCACTTGGCGGCAAGCCAATAACCTGGGTTAGAGGCCGCGCTTCCATGCGGAGATCGCGAAGGACCGGCGGTGGCCGTGATAGCAGGCCTTCCCTGTCTGGCTGGTGCCCGTCGAGCAGTTCGGAGACTGCCAGGGAGGTTCGCGGTTGGAGAGTTAGAGCAGGCCTTCGCGGCGGAAGGAGAGGTGGCGGCCATTGCCGATGATCAGATGGTCATGGACCACGATGCCGAGGGTGGCGGCGCCCTGGCGGATCTCGGCGGTCATCTCGATATCGGCCCGCGACGGGGTGGGGTCGCCCGATGGGTGGTTGTGGACGAGGATAAGGGCGGTGGCGCCGATCTCGAGGGCGCGTTTGATGACTTCCCGCGGATAGACGGGGGTGTGGTTCACCGTGCCCTTCGCCTGGGCCTCGTCGGCGAGAAGGCGGTTCTTGCTGTCGAGGAAGAGGACGCGGAACTGTTCCACCGGTTCGCGCGCGAGGGCGGCAGAGAGATAGGCGATCAGGCGGTCCCAGTTGTTGAGGACGGGTTGGTCGCGGACCTCCGCGGCCAGGAGCTTGACGGCGGTGGCCTGGACGAGCCGGAGCGCCGCGATGGCGGTGTCGCCGATGCCCTCCACGGCGCGCAGCTCGGCCTCGGGCGCGGTGATGGCGCGGGCGAAGCTGCCGAAGCGCTGGATCAGGCGCTTGGCATGCGGCTTCGTGTCCACGCGCGGCAGGGCCAGGAAGAGGAGCATTTCCAGCAGCTCGTAATCCGCGAGAGCGTCGGGGCCGGCGCGGAGGAGCTTGTCGCGGAGGCGCTTGCGGTGGCCCTCGGCGCCCAGGGAGGCGGGCACGGGCGACGAGGCCCGCGGCGCCTCAAGGGCCGTGGGAATGTCGAGCAGGGTTGCGAAGCCGGGGCTTGCCTCCGCCATGCCGGGCCTTCGTGCCAAGGCCACCTCTCCTCGCCGTGAGCGCGGCGAGAATGCTGCGGCGCGGGGTGCTTGTCCATCAGGAGTGGCGCGCGAGCCGCCGGTCCTCAATCCTCCTTCCGGGCCTCGATTTCGTCGAGGACCGCTTCGGGGGCGACGTCCTTCTGCACCTCCTGCAACTCGGGGTCGGCGCTGGCGCGGATGTCCAGGCGTTCGGCGATGGCGACGACCAGTTCGGACAGCTTGGTTAGCTCGTGTTCCGTGAGGAGGCTGATCTGGAGGTCGAGATCGGCGCGGCGATCCGCGGCCGCGGCCATGCGGTTCTGGCTGATGAGGACGAAGGTGGAGAGGAAGATGGCCTCTACCGATGCCTCCATCGCCAGGATGACGAAGGAGGGATCGAATTTCGGCACGCCCGGGATGAGGCCGAGATTGACGATGATCCAGGTGCTGTAGAAGGCGAGGTGGAGATAGACGAAGCGCATGCTGCCGGTGAAGCGGGTGATGGCGGCGGCGATGCGCTCCTCCCGGCTCGCCTCGGCGGCTTCCCGCTTACGGCGTTCCTCGAGCATGCGGATGTTGCGCGCGAGGGAGGAGGTGAGGCTGTCGGGGTTGGGGGGCGGCACGGTGGGGGTGGCGGGCGGCATGGCGTCTGACCTTCGGCGAACCTCTCGGGCGGTCCGGGCGGGCCGCTTGGCATAAGGCGCGGGCAGGACGTGTAGTTGCCGCGCGGGGGAGGCGCGGGGCCTCCCCCGGCCGGGTCAGGCGCGGTAGCGGGGCGCCGGGTGTTCCTGGCGGAAGCCGGGCTGCATGGCCAGGCGCGCGGCCTCGAAGGCCTTCCAGGACTCCTCATCAGGCAGGGGCGGGATGGTGATGGGCTCGCGGCGGTCGAAGCCGAGCAGGGCGGCGTCCACGAGTTCATCCACGTCCATCACGCCGGGGATCTGTTCGATGTCGCGGCCGGAGCGTTCCCAGATCTTCGTGCGCGTGGCGGCGGGGAGGACGGCCTGGACATAGAGGCCGCGTGGGCCGAGCTCGTTCTGCAGCGCCTGGGAGAAGGTGAGCATGAAGCTCTTCGTGGCCGGGTAGATGCCGGGCATCACCTCCGGCGCCAGGGCGAGGACGGAGGCGATGTTGATGATCGCCCCGCCGCCCATGGCGAGGAAGCGCGGCACCACGGCGCCGGCGAGGCGTGTGGGGGCAGTGATGTTCAGGCGGATCAGCCATTCCTGCCGTTCGAGGTCCGGCTCCGCGAAGCCGCCGGGGAGGGCGGCGCCGGCATTATTCACGAGCAGGCCGATGCGGGCGTCCTCGCGCAGGCGGTTCTCCACCCGGGCCAGGGCGGCGGGGTCGGTGAGGTCGGCCGCGAGGATATCGACCTTCACACCTGCCTCTGCCCGGAGGCGTGCGGCGAGGGATTCCAAGCGCTCCTGGTCCCGGGCGACCAGGATAAGGTCGTGGCCGCGACGGGCGAGGCGGTCGGCATAAGTGGCGCCGATGCCGGAGGAGGCGCCGGTGATCAACGCGGTTCGGCGGGCGGTGTCGGACATGGATGGGCCTTTCGGGTATTTTAGATGACGATCATCATCACTGGCTTATTGATGTCGATCGTCATATAAATCGTCAAGGGGTTTTTGGCGGGAGCTGCGGAAATGAGGGTGACGCGGGAGAAGGCGGCGGAGAATCGGGCGCGGATCGTGGAGGTCGCGTCGCGGCTGTTCCGGGAGCGCGGGTTTGATGGCGTCGGGCTGGACGAGATCATGCGCGCGGCCGGGCTGACCCATGGGGGCTTCTACCGGCACTTCGCCTCCAAGGAGGAACTGGCGGCGGAGGCGCTGGCACATGGGCTGGCAGCTGGAGAAGCGCGCGGGGCGGAAGGGATCGAAGCCTTCCTGGACTACTATCTCTCGCCGGAGCACCGGGATGCGCGGGAGGCGGGCTGCGCCGTGGCTGCGCTGGCCGTGGATGCGGGGCGGGGCGGATCAGCGGTACGCACGGCTTTGACGCGGCACTTGCATGCGGCGTTCGACCGGCTGAGCGCTCGGCTCGGCGGGCGGGAGGAGGACAGGCGGGCGCGTGCGATCGCGGGCTTCGCGGGGCTGGTTGGGGCGGTGGTGCTGGCGCGGGCGGTGGAGGATGAGGCGCTGTCCTCGGAGATCCTCGAGGCCGCCCGTCGGGTGCATGGGGCGGTGCTGGAGGAAGACTATACCCCTTCCACCAGCACCTGATTTCCCCGGTCAGAAGATCCGGGTGACCGGAAGGCCCAGCGCCATCGACCCGGCATAGCGGGCCTGTGGAGCCGATTGCAGCGGGTGGAAGCGCGCGCCCTGGATGTCCCGGAAAAGGCGTTCGAGGCCGTGCTCCCGCAGGTAGCTCGCACCCCCTGCCAGTTCCATCGCGAGTTCGGTGGCGCGGATGGCGTTCTCCGTGAGGATGGCCTTGCCGGTCATGACGTCGTTGACCGTCTCGGCGGAGGGGGCGTTGCGCTCGGCGGCTTCGATCATCCAGCCATGGGCCAGGCGGGCGGCGCGCAGCGCCGTGTCCATCCGGCCGGCCAGGATGAGCATGTCGTCGCTGGGCGGCTTGCGTCCGGCCATGGCCAGGGCGAGGTCGCGGGCGCGTTCGGCGACACCGAGATAGACGGCGTAGATCAGCGGGAAGGCGATGGTGGCGATGATCTGGAAGAGGGGATGCCACTCTCCCGCCCGGCGCCTGACGGTGACCTAGGCCTCCGGGATGAAGAGGTTGTCGATCTCGATTTCATTGGAGCCAGTGCCGCGCATGCCGAGGGCGCGCCAGGTGTCGCGGACACGGACTTCCGGTGCCTTCATGGGAACGGCGAAGTGGAGGACGGAATCGCCGTCCTCGTCCTGCAAGACCGCGCCGGTCATCAACAGGTCTCCGGCGGGGGAGCCGGAGGAAAAGACCTTCCGCCCGGAGATGCGGTAGCCGCCATCGGCCTTCTCAGCCCGGCCGGAGCCGGGGATCCAGTCGGAGCCGCCGCTGGAGAGCAGGATGATGCGCTCCGCCGCGATGCGGCGCAGCAACGGCTCGGTCGGCATGGCCTTCTGGTGGCGCCAGCGCCATGCGGGCACGGCGACCTGGTGGATATGCATGGAGAAGGCGAGAGCGGTGGAGCTGCATCCATGTGCGAGGATGCGGAGCATCTCCGCGAGTTCTCGGATCTCCGCGCCCCCGCCGCCGAGCTCGCGGGGGACGCCGGCCTCGACAAGGCCGGCCTGTTTCAGCAGGGCGTAGTTGTCGGCGACGAAGCGGTCGGCTTCGTCGAACTCCGTGGCTCGTCCGGCGAGGGCCGGCGCGAGCCGCATGGCTCGCTCGGTGACGGAGCCGGCATCGGGGGCGGGGTTATCAGCGGCCGTAGCCTCGGGCCGGGTGGCGGTGGTGCTCATGCCCATCTTCTCCCTTTTTGGGCGCCTGGGGGGAGAATGCCGGGGCAGCGGTGGATGGTTCTAGTTCTGGAACTGTACTGCGGGGCGGCAGCAGGACACGAACACGCCCCGTGGAAAGGCGCTCGAGATACGCGCATCTGGATGAAGAATAGTTTAGGATCGCCGCAAAGCTGTGGGAGGCGGTCGATGAACGATCCTGCCAGCTATGGCCAGTTTTGCCCGGTGGCAATGGCGTCCGAGGTGCTGTGCACGCGCTGGACGGTGCTGGTGCTGCGCGAATTGTTGTGTGGCACGACGCGCTTCAACGACCTTCGCCGCGGGGTGCCCCGCATGTCGCCGGCGCTGCTTTCCAAGCGGCTGAAGGAACTGGAGCGGTCGGGCGTGGTGCAGGCGGTTCCGAACGAGAAGGGCGTCGTGGAGTATCGCCTCTCCCCGGCAGGGGAGGATCTGCGGCCCATCGTGCTGGGGATGGGGTTCTGGGGACAGCGCTGGGTGGAATCGCAGATCTCCCTGAAGAATCTCGATCCGTCCCTGTTGATGTGGGACATGCGGCGTAACCTGAATCCGAAGCCGCTGCCGCCGCGCCGCTGCACGATTCAGTTTCAGTACCCCGAATTGCCGGAGGCCCGGCGAAACTGGTGGCTGGTCGTGAATGCCGGCGAAGTGGATCTGTGCAGCTTTGATCCGGGCTTTGAGGTGGACCTGCTGGTGACGGGATCGCTGCGGAGCATGACCGCGATCTGGATGGGGGTATCCTCGGTGCGAAAGGAGGTGGAGGCGCGCCGGCTGGAACTGCTGGGCAGTTCCGAGCTTGCACGGGCGATGCAACAATGGCTGGGGCTCAGCCCCTTCGCCGGGGAGCCGCGGCGGGTGCCGTGACGGCCGGAAGGCCGGCGCTATGCCAAACGGTAATATCATGCGCCGGAGAAGCGATAAGACCGGCTGCCTGCGCCGCGCCTAGATAGATTCACCGCCCGGCCCCAGACCGGACGGGGAGGAAATCCGATGCACCCGCCCGAGCCTGTGCTGGATGTGGCCCATCTCGGCCATCTTGAACTACTGACGCCCAGGCCCGAGGAATCCCGGCGCTTCTTCGTCGATGTCATGGGCATGACGGAAAGCGGCCGGAAGGGCGACAGCGTCTATCTCCGCGGCTGGGATGACTATGAGAGGTATTCCCTCCAGTTGACCGCTTCGAAGACTTCCGGCCTTGGCCATGCGGCCTTCCGCGCGCGCAGTCCGCAGGCGCTGGAGCGACGCGTGGCCGCCCTGCGGGCGGCGGGGCATGAGGTCTGGGCGCATGAGGACAATCTTGGGCATGGCACGGGCTGGCGCTTCCGCGATCCGGACGGGCATGTCTTCGAACTCTATTATGAGACGGAGTGGTATGAGGCGCCGCCGGAGTTGCGGCCGTCGCTCAAGAACCAGGCCCAGCGCTTCCCGGGCCGTGGGGTGAATGTCCGCCGGCTCGACCACTTCAATTGCCTTGCGGTCGATGTGCGGGCCTGCCGGGAGTTCTTTGAGAGCAATCTCGGCTTCCGCTGCACCGAGCGCATCGAGATCGAGACCGGCGAGGAAGCGGGGATGTGGCTGACCGCCACGAACAAGAGCTACGACTTCGCCTTCACCAAGGAAGCGCACGGTATTCCCGGCCGCTTCCACCACATCACCTTCGCGCTGGACAGCCGCGAGGCGGTGCTGCAGGCCGCCGACGTGTTCCTTGAGAATGGCGTTTTCATCGAGACGGGACCGCACAAGCACGCCGTCCAGCAGACCTTCTTCCTTTACGTTTATGAGCCCGGCGGCCATCGCGTGGAGGTGGCGAATGCCGGTGCGCGCCTTGTGCTTGCGCCGGACTGGCGGACGATCACCTGGACGGAAGCGGAGCGGAAGAAGGGCCAGGCCTGGGGCCTGAAAACGATCGAGAGCTTCCACACCCATGGCACGCCGCCGCTTTCCGGCCATTCGGGCGACGAGATGGTGCTCGGTGACGACCTTTCGGGGAACGGGATCGCGTCCTGACGCGGGCGGGGCGGGCGGCGCCTCTCATTGGCGCCCTCCACCATCCTGATTGCGCGGCCCTGACGCCCATTCTGGGCTGAGGCTTCTCTTTCTCTGTGCACCGCCCCGGCAAGGACGGCATGGCGGAGCGCGATGAGCCATGCGCCGAAATCACCGGCCCGGGCGCGGGACGCGGCCCGGCCAGCCTATTTCCAGGCGGAGAGCGCTGAGTGGCGTGACTTCATCCGCGCCTGGAATATCCGGGTGCAATGACGCGTGACTGGCGGCCCTAGGCCAGCGGCGCGTCCGGAAGCTGGCTGAATTCGCCACTGGCCTCGTCCAGAACGCAGAGGGTGCCGTCGCCGACATCGAACCAGAGGCCGTGCAGGGTGAGGTCGCCCGACTTTTCCCTTGCAGCGAGCCAGGGGAAGGTGCGGAGGTTCAGGAGCGACTGCCGGATGGCCGCGCGTTCCATCGCCGTCTGGTCCTGCAGGGGGTCCACGCCTTCGCAGGTAAGGCGGGTGGCGGGGGCGGCGATTTCCATCCAGCGCGCGACGAAGTCACCATCGCGGATATCAACGTCGTTCAGGTGGTTCTGGCGGAAGGCGTTGATGCCGCCGCAGGAGGCGTGGCCGCAGACGACGACGTGTTGGACCTTGAGCTGGCGGATGGCGAATTCGATGGCGGCCGAGGTGCCGTGATAATTCGCGTCGGGCTGGTAGGGGGGCACCAGGTTCGCGACATTGCGGACAACCAGCATCTCGCCGGGGTCGGCGTCGAAGACGACCTCGGGGGCCACGCGGCTGTCCACGCAGGCGATCATCAGCGTGGTCGGGCGCTGGCCCGACTGGGCGAGGGCGGCGTAGTGGTCGCGCTCGCGCCGGAAGCGGGTATGGCGGAAGCCGCGATACCCTTCGATTAAGCGGGGTGGGAGGTTCATGCCGCGTAGGGAGGCTTGTGCAGGCCTGCGGGGGAGAGGGTGAAGATCTCGCAGCCCGTCTCGGTCACGCCCACCATATGCTCGAACTGGGCGGAAAGAGAGCGGTCGCGGGTGACGGCGGTCCAGCCATCGTCCAGCACCTTTACCTCCGGGCGGCCGGCATTCACCATGGGCTCGATCGTGAAGAACATGCCTGGCTTGAGCACCGGGCCTTCGCCCCGGCGGCCGAAATGGAGGATGTTCGGGGGCGCGTGGAATTTGCGGCCGACGCCGTGTCCGCAGAAGTCGCGGACCACGGAGAAGCGGTGCTTCTCCACATAGCTCTGGATGGCATAGCCAATATCGCCGAGCGTGGCGCCCGGCTTCACCGCGGCGATGCCGCGCATGAGGCTCTCATAGGTCACGTCCATCAGCAGGCGCGCCTTGGTGGAGGGCTGGCCCGCCACATACATGCGCGAGCTGTCGCCGTGCCAACCATCAAGTAATGGAGTGACGTCGATGTTGAGGATGTCGCCCTCCACCAGCACGCGGTCGCCGGGGATACCGTGGCAGACGACGTGGTTGATGCTGATGCAGGACGACTTGGTGTAGCCGCGGTAGCCCAGGGTCGCGGGAACCGCGCCATGATCCGCCATGAAGTCGTGGCAGAGCTTGTCGAGCGTACCGGTGGTGACGCCGGGACGGACATGAGGGGTGATCATGTCCAGGCACTCGGCCGCGAGGCGGCCTGCGCGGCGCATGCCTTCGAAATCTTCCGGTCCGTGAAGGGGGATACGGCGCGCTTCGCCGGCAGACTGATCCATGGCGCGAAAATGCGCGCGGGACCGGGCGGTTGCAAGGCGCCGGGCGCCTCGGCATGGCGGGGTTGCAACGGCGCGGTGGGTCGCGCCGTGGCGGCCTGGCCGGTTCGGGCTGGGAGGGCGGCGGCGAGGGCGAGACCGGCAAGGCGAGCGGTTGCGGGAAGGCGGCCCAGGCGCTGCCCGGCCTGGGCAGCGGCGGAAAGTCCCGCCTTGCTGCCGAAGACCGCGTAGAAGCCAGGCGGGGCGATGCCGAGGGCCTCAGCGAAGCCGGCGACATCGACGGCATTATGGCGGTGAGGGCGCATAAGGCCTGGGCGCCGGGCGTAGGGTTGGGGCCGGGATGCGATGCACCCCGGCCCTTTTTCATGCGCGCGTTCCCATGCGCGTGGGGCGCTGGGGCTTCGCGCCGGGCGCGACCCGGAGCAATAAAGACGCCGCCGGACGGGCGGCTGGTTGGCGTGTGGGGGTGGGAAACGCGTGGCGGTTTCAGGCTTGGACCCGGCCGAGGGTGTGGCGGCCGCAGCGGAGGATCCGACCCCGCCTCAGAATACGCGGCTGACGGCGGTCATCGTGGCCTCCGCGCTGATCATGCAGAATCTGGACTCGAGCGTGATCGCGACGGCACTGCCGGCGATGGCGCGGGACCTGGGGACCGAGCCGCTGCACCTTTCCGCGGCCATCACCGCCTATCTGGTGGCGCTGACGGTGTTCATCCCGCTCTCCGGCTGGGTGGCCGACCGCTTCGGGGCCAAGCGGGTCTTCATGGTGGCGATCGCGGTCTTCGCCTTCGCCTCGGCCCTTTGTGGGCTGTCGCGCGGCCTGGGAGAGCTGGTGGCCTCCCGCGTGCTGCAAGGGCTGGGGGGCGCGATGATGGTGCCGGTGGCGCGGCTGCTGCTGCTGCGCCAGGTGAAGCCGGAGGAGGTGGTGCGGGCGACCACCTGGCTGACCATGCCGGGGCTGCTTGGGCCGATCCTGGGGCCGCCGCTGGGCGGGTTCCTGACGGACAGCGTGTCCTGGCGAGCGGTGTTCTGGATCAACCTGCCGATTGCCGCGCTGGGGCTTCTGGCGGTGTGGCGCTTCATCCCGGCGACTCGGGAGAAGCGGCCGCCGAAGCTGGATCTGATCGGCGTGACGCTGATCGGGGCCTCGCTGGCGCTGCTGATGTTCGCGGCGGAGACAACCGGGCGCGGGGTGGTGCCCTGGCCATTATCCGTCGCGGGTTTCGTGGCGGGACTGGCCCTGGCCTGGCTGGCGGTGCGCTGGGCGCGGCGGGCGCCGAACCCGGCGCTGGATCTGGACATGTTCTCCGTGCCGACCTTCCGGATTGGGGTGACGACGGGCAGCCTGTTCCGAATCGGGGCAGGGGCTTCGCCCTTTCTGCTGCCGCTGTTCCTGCAGCTGGGCTTCGGGGCCTCGGCCACCGTGTCGGGGATGATCACCCTGGCGACGGCACTGGGGGCATTTGTGATGAAGCCGATGACGAGCTTGGCACTGAGGCGCTTCGGATTCCGCAATGTGCTGATGTGGAATGCAGTAGCAGTGGCGGCGGGCTTCGTCGTCTGCGCCTGCTTCAACCCGGCCTGGCCGCTTTGGGCCGTTTTCATCGTGCTGGCGGTAAGCGGGCTGTCGCGCAGCTTGCAGTTCACCGCCTCCAACTCACTAATCTATGTAGATGTTCCGCCGGGAAAGCTTTCGGCGGCGACCTCAATCGGGGCGACGGCGCAGCAGCTCTTCATGGCCCTGGGGGTGACCTGGGGGGCGGGGTGGCTGGCGGCTTCGGCAGCGATCGGGGGGCGCGAGGAGCCGGGGGTGACGGATTTCGCGGTGGCCTTCATCGGGGCGGCATTGCCGGCGCTTCTGTCCTCGCCGCTCGCGGCGCGGCTGGCGCCGGACGCCGGGGCTAAGGCGTCGGGCCACATGCGCAGGGCGTGAGGCGCTGCGGCGGGATGGGGCGGCGCCGGCGCCCTCTCCTTGGGTCAGGCAGATGGCTGGAACCGCTCCTCGAAGCGGAAGGCGTTCCTTTGGCCGGAACCGAATCCAGAGATCTGCCCAAAGTCGACAGCTTTGTAAGGTTACAGACAGGCAAACAATCGTAGAGCTTTAAGAACCGGGGGGGCCAATAAGGCCCGGGGAATCAGGGGTACGAGGAAAAGCTCGTGACGGACGATCGCCAATCCGGATTGAACCTCGCGAAAGAGGTTTTCCGTGCGGGGTTGGAGGCCTTCGCCGAACGCCCGCTTTCAGAGGCCGAGCGGCTAGAATCACTGGAGCGGCTGCGCAACGCGCTGTTCGAGGCCCTGCAATCGGGTCCGGTGGACACGGACCCGCTGATGAAGGTGAAGCTTCGGGCCATCATTGCGGCCGGGTTCGAGGCGGCCGTCGAGGATGTCGAGAAGGAAAGGGGCGTCGTTTCCTCCTCCGAGGGGTGAAACGCCTCTGAAGTGCCTGCGGGCCCGGATGAGATCGGACAGCCGGGTTGTGACGCTCTGAGACTATTGTCGGGCATGCGGGCCGAGCGGCCCGGGGTTTGCTTGACCTCACCCAGGCAGCATGGAGGCCGGGGATGAGCACGACGATGGCGGCGCCGAAGCCGCGGGAGATGATGCATCTGAACACGCGGTCCGATGCCCGGGGGGCGGCACGGGCGGCGATCCATCTGGGGCTGATCCTGGCCAGCGGCGCGTTGGTCGCGGTGGCTCCGGGGGTGCTGGTCCTGCCCGCCATGGTGCTGGCCGGGGGAATCCAGGCGGCACTTTTCGCGCCGCTGCACGAGACCTGCCATTACACGGCCTTTAAGTCGCGCCGGATGAATGCGGTGCTGGGGTGGATCGTGGCGCTGACGGCGCTGCGGAACTGGCATTTCTACCAGCAGTTCCATCTGGCCCATCACAAGCATACGCAGGACCCGGAGCATGATCCGGAACTGTCGCCGCCGCCGCCGGGCGACCTGGCGGGCTATGTCGGCCGACTCATCGGGCTGCCTTACTGGCAGGCACAGCTGACGGTCTGGGCACGAGGCTGGAAGGGGGATCTTTCGGCCTATCCGTTTATCCATCCGGCGGTGGCGCCGCGGGTGATTGCGAGCATCCGGGCAGGTTCGGCGCTGACAGTGGCGCTTGCGGTGTTGGCCGGGGTGGCGTTCGGGTGGCAGGCGGTGCTGCTGTTCTGGGTGGGGCCGCAGCTTCTCGGGCAGCCGCTGCTACGGCTGTATCTGCTGACGGAGCACACCGGCTGCACCGAGGATGCCAACGGGCTGACGAATACGCGCACCATGCTGACGGTGGCGCCGGTGCGCCTGCTCATGTGGGAGATGCCCTTCCACGCCGAGCACCACCTTTATCCCTTCATTCCTTTCCACCGGCTGCGGGACGCGCATGCGCTGCTGCGGGACCGGCTAGCGCATATCGGGCCGGGTTATGTGCGGTGGCATGTCGGGCATGTGCAGGCGCTGCGGGAGCGTGGAGGAAGTTGAGACGGTTGCCCCGGAGGGGTAGCGTCTCTTTGAAACTTTCCGCCGAGGGAGCGGATCCTTCCAGAGCTCCGGTATCTGCCGGCCGTTTCGCTGGGCAACCTGAGTGGAAGGCCCGCAGCGCTGCTCAATCGTCATGCCGAGAACCTGTGGCGGAGCAGCAGCGGCTGCGGGCGAGCTCAGGCCGCGACGGGTACTGGCTCTCCATGGGTGAACAGCTGACGTCCCGCCAGAATAGCCGCGGCCCTATGCGCCACCACCACCGGGGCCAGCCGAATTGCTTCCTCCAGACCGGGCCCTAACGCCTGCCAGGTTCGGCTAAGCCGCTTCCCTGCACGGCTCCGGGGGAACCGACATCTGCAAACCGTTCGTGTGTAGAACCAGCAGCAGCTCGGCGAGGATCTGATCGGCTTTTTCAAGGCCCCGATCGCGCACATGCTGGGCGAGGTGCCCAATTGCGGCGATCGCAATGTGTTGCGCCGTGCTCTGCATCTTATGGGGCGCTGACTGCTCCATAGCAGAAAACCTCTCCGCAATCGGGTTAGACCCGGGTTTTGCATCATTCGCGCGATGTCGCGGCCTGCGACAAAGAGCCGCCGGTAGGTTGGCGAGGTCGTCACCAACCGCCGGCGGTCTTATCCGCCCCCCTCTCAGGAAGCGGGTGAGGCGCCTCTTACAGCCATTCTGTGGATATGAACAGAAAAATATCACGTGTTCGTGAGGTTAGTGAAGCGGCTAACCATGGGCTGGCTCAAATTCCTGCCGCGTCGGTCAGTGGGACAACATGGCCGTCCCGCTGTGAAACTGCGTTGCGCCGGTCGTCTGGATGCTGTCCGCCGAGCGCCTACGGCCAGGATGTCTGCGCGGGGCGCTTGTGGGCAGGAGAGCTAGTGCCCGTTCCTGCCCGCTGATGGCATTTGCCGGGCCGTTGGCGCGGCATTGGGCTGCTTCAGCCGCACGCCGAAGCCGCCTTCATCCCGCTCGACGAATTCCACTCCGGCCTCCTCGAGGGCGGTGCGCAGGAGGAGCAGGCTCGGCGCGGGAAGAAGCTCACCCTCCTCAAACCGCTTTACGGCACTGCCCATCAGACCAGCCCGCTTGCCAAGCCCGCGTAGGCTGAGCCCGATTACCAAACGTCCTGCGCGACACTGTACAGGCGTCATCCAGCCCCCTTTCCAACGCTTCCGTCCCATGCCCGCTTCGGAGAAGCAGCGCCTCCAAAGACAGCGGGACCAACTAACGGGGGGTTTTCAGGGCCGGTTGCCTCCGGGCGGTGTCGGTGGCCTCGAATCGGGCACCTTTTCCTGGGCGTTCCCGCGCTCCTCCTTATTTTCAGGAATGAACTCCAGTCCGACGGGACTCCGGGGCTGGCACGGGTGACCTTGGGCGGAATGACGGCTGCGCCGCTCTCCTCGGGGCCGCCTTCCGACAGGTCAGGACGCAGCTGCGAGCCGGATGTCGGCCTGGGGCACGTCATAGGCCTGAAGCTCGTCCCAGTAGCGTGGGAGTTCACCGGCGAAGAGTCCGCGGGTGAGGCCGGCCACGAGTTTGGGAACGGCGGTGGTCATCGCGTTGATCGAGGAGCCGGAGGGGCCGAAGCTCATGGTGGAGGCGATGGCGAAGAGGTGGATGTCGCGGATCCAGGGTGTGAGGCCGGGGGTTCGTTCGGTGAAGGCGTAATCGGGCGCCAGATAGGGAAACCGGGCCAGGCGGTCGTCGCGCTCGGCCTCAGGCGGGGCGTAGCGGTCGGACCAGCGGGCGATGTTATGGGCGAAGCGGGCGAGCTCGGGCCGGGCGGCATAGTCCATTTCGATGCCGGTGCCGGCGATGACGAAATCCGCGGTTTGCGAACCCTGGGGCGTGGTGAGGGTGACAGTGGAGCCCTCAGCGCGTGCATTGGTGACGGGGGCGCCAGAGCAGAGCAGGAAGTTCGGGTGGCGGGCGCAGCGGTCCCAGGTGTGCTGCGGAAAGCCTTCGCGCAGGCCGAGGACGCGCGACATGAAGCGCCAGCGCCATTCGTCCGGCAGGTCGGAAAGATGGCGGAGGAAGCCAGCGAAAGTCAGCCAGCGATAGGGCTGGATGACCTGGGGCTCGGCGCGGCGGCAGAGGAGGCGGACCTGGCGGGCACCGTGTTCCAGGGCCATGGCGGCGTTGTCGAGGGCGGAGGCGCCGGCGCCGATCACGACGACGGCTTTGCCGCGCAGGGCCGCGAAGTCGATGGGGTCGGCGGTGTGGGCACGGAGATGCGCGGGCAGGGCCTCGATGAAATCGGGCATCCACCAGCGGCCGGTGGATTCCTGGCCGGTGGCGAGGACGAGCTTGCGGGCGTAGCGGGTGGCGGTGGTGCCGCTGGCGTCGCGGAGGGTGACGGCAAGGAGGCCGTGTTCCGCGGGGGCGATGCCGGTGACCTCGGTGTCGTTCGCGACGGGGATGCGGAGGGTGTCGCGATACCAGAGGAGATAGGCGGCCCAGTCCTCGCGCGGGATGAGGTTGAGGGACTGCCAATGGGCATGGCCGTATTTGGCCTCATGCCAGGATTGGTAGGTCAGGCTGGGGATATCGAGGTCAGGGCCGGTGTAGTCCTTGGGTGAGCGGAGGGTGGGCATCCTCGCATAAGTCAGCCAGGGGCCCTCCTGGCCACGCGGGGCGCGGTCCACGCAGAGGATGTTGCTGACCTTGGCACGGATCAGGCCGAAAGCGGTGGCGAGCCCGCCCTGGCCGGCGCCGCCGATGAGGACGTCGAGAGCTTCGGTGCCGTCTGACGCGCTGCGGGGCGTCAGCCAGGGGAGACGGGGATGGGCGATCTTCTCCAGGTCGGCATGGACCTGGGCTGCGAGGGCTTCGAGGGACATCAGCCGGCCAGCCAGCCGCCATCCACGGCCAGTTCGAGGCCGGTGGTGAAGGAGGCGGCGTCGCCGGCCAGGTAGAGGGCGGCGTCAGCGATTTCCTCGGGGCGGCCGAGACGGCCGAGCGGGTGACGGGCGGCGGACGCGGCGCGGGCGGCTTCAGGGTCCGTGGCCCTGGCGAAGCTGCGGCGGAGGAGCGGGGTTTCGATGGCGCCGGGCAGGAGGGCGTTCACGCGGATGCCGTCGGGCGCGTAGTCCAGGGCCATGGTCTTGGTAAGGGCGAGGATGGCGCCCTTGGAGGTGATGTAGGCCGTGTTATTGCGGCCACCGGCGCGGGCAAGCTGCGAGGCGATGGTGATGATGCTGCCGGATTTCTGGGCCTGCATCATGGGAATCACCGCGCGGGCCCAGAGCCAGGTGCCGTCGACATTGGTCCGCATCACGGCGTGCCAGTTTTCAATCGGCGTCGTGGTGGCCGTGCCGCCAAGGGAGAAGCCAGCGGCCGTCATCAGGATATCGATGCGGCCCCAGGCGCCGTGGGCGATCGCCGCGCCGCGTTCGGCGGCTTCGGGATCGGCGACGTCACAGGCCGAGGTGAGGACGTCGTGGCCGCTGGTGCGGAGTTCGTCGGCGAGGGCGTGGAGGGGATCACCGTCGCGGTCCACGAGGAGGAGACGGGCGCCGTGCTGGGCGAAGAGCTGCGCGGTGGCGCGGCCGATGCCGGAGGCGGCGCCGGTGATGATGGCGGTCTTGTGGGCGAGCCTCATGCGGCGGTCTTTGCTTCCGTGTCGGCAAGGGTGAGGGATTCGTCGAGGATGGCGAGCAGGGTTTCGGACTGCCCGGGCGTGATGATGAGGGGCGGGGCAAGGAATAGGGAGTCGCGCTCGCCAGAGGTGCCGATGACAGCGCCGAGTTCGAGGGCACGGGCGGCGATCTTCGAGGCGATGGGGGTTTCGGTGGTGTCGGCGCGCCAGTCGCGCCAACTGCCATGGCCGTGGAGTTCGATCGTCCAGTGCAGGCCCTGGCCGGCGATGCGGGCGATGCCGGGATGGCGGGCGGCGATTTCGCGGAGGCGTTGCGCGTAGAGGGATTCAAGCGAGGCGACATGGCCGAGGATGCCTTCGTCGCGAATGGTGTGAAGATAGGCGCGCACGCATTCCATGGCGACGGGATGGCCGCGGAGCGTGCCGTAATTCTGCCAGCTGGTGCCCTGGAGCATGTCGAGGACGCGCTGGGAGACGACGACCGCGGCGGCGGGGGCGGCCACGCCAGCCATGCCCTTGCCCAGGGTGACGATGTCAGGGCGGCTGGACGCGCCCTGGAAGGCGAACCAGCGGCCGGCGCGGCCGAGGCCCGTCACCACCTCGTCGGCGATCCAGAGGGTGCCTGCCAGGCGGGCGGCTTCGGCGACGGCGTCCTGGTAGGCAGGGTCGTAGTAGAGGCCGCCTTGTGTGTAGTCGATCAAGACGGCGGCGGTGCCGGCGAGGGTGCGGGGAGCATCGGCGAGGCGGAGCGGGTCGTTCGGACGGCCACCATAGATGGCGCCATCAGGGCCGGGCAGGATGTGGACGGGGGTGGTGACGGGCGGAAGCTGAGTGCCACCTGTGTGGCGGGAGAGGCCGCCATGCCAGTGCGGCTGGACCGTCAGGGCGCGGGAGAGGCCGGTCAGGCCGTGATAGGCGCGCTCGCGCGTGGCCAGGGCTTCGCGGCCAGTGAGGGCCTGGGCAAGAGAGAGGGCCATGTCGTTGGCCTCGCTGCCCGAAAGGCAGAAGCGCAGGGCGGCGGCCCAGGGCTCGCCGGCGAAGGCGAAGTCCATGAGGGTTTCGGCAGCTTCGTCGCGGCCGGCCCAGGACCAGCCTTCACCGACCATGGGCGTGGTGGCGGCGCGGTGCAGGGCCTCGGCCATGCGCGGATGGGCATGGCCGAGGGGGGCGCCGGTGTTGCTGCCGTCAAGGACGCGGCGGCCGTCGGAGAGCTGGAAGTGGACACCCTGGCCGCCGACGACCCGCGGGGCGGTGCCGCCGGTGTTGAGGCCGGTGCGGAGGAGGCGGCTCATGCGGGCCGGCCGTAACCGCCGCCGCCGCAGCCTTCGATGGTGATGATATCGCCTTCGAGGAGTTCGAGATTGGCCTTGCCGGGGATGTCGGTGGCCTCGCCGTTGCGGAGGAGGGTAATGCGGAAGGGCAGGCCGGGTTCGCCGCCCTGAAGGCCGTAAGGCGGGACGAGGCGGCGGTCCACGCAGGTGGTGAGGAGCATCCTGGGCGCGCGGACGCGGTAGGTGCGGATGATGCCGTCGCCGCCCTTGTATGCGCCCTTGCCGCCGGAGTTCCGGCGGATGGATTGGCGCTCCACCGTAAGGGCGTAGCTGGATTCGATCATCTCGGCGGGGGTGTTGCCGGTGTTGGTGAGGTGGACGCGGGTGGCGTCGCAGCCGTCGCGGTCGTGGCGGGCGCCCTCGCCGCCGCCATGGACCTCGTAGAGCATGCGCCAGGTGCCATCCGGCATCGGTTCGCAGAAGTTGAGCAGGCCGGAGGTGGTGGGTCCGCCGGCCGCGAGGCGCTCGGGGATGACGTTCTCCATGGCGCGAAAAACGGCATCGACGATGCGGGCGCTGGTCTCGTGGTTGCCGGCGGCGACGGCGGCGTTCCAGCCGGGCTCCATCATCGAGCCGGGGCGGGTGATGATGGTGAGGGGGCGCAACGCGCCGGCATTCTGCTGCATGTCGCGGCCGCTGAGGATGCGGGCGGCGTAGATGATGGCACTGCGGGCGATGAAGGGCGTGGTGTTGCAGAAGGTGGTGACGCGGTCGGCGCTGCCCGACAGGTCGAAGGTGGCTTCGTCGCCGGAGATGGTGATGCGGACATGGACGCGGGCGGGGGTGCCGCCAGGGCCGCCGTCATCCACGAAATCCTCGCCCTCATAGGTGCCGTCGGGGATTTCCGAGAGGGCGGCGCGCATCTCGGCCTCGGAGAGGTCGTGGAGGCGGGCGAGGGTGGCAAGGAAGGTTTCCGTGCCGTGCTCGGCGCAGAGGTCGCGGATGCGGCGCTCGGCGGCCGCCGTGGCGGCGATCTGGCCGAGGAGGTCGCCTTCCGCGGAGATAGGATCACGGATATTGGCCTTGATCATCTCGACCACGGCCTGGTTCACGCCATCCTGCGTGGCGACCAGAACGGGCGGGATGCGGATGGCTTCCTGGAAGGTGTCCATCGCGGTGGCGTAGTAGCTGCCAGGCCAGGTGCCGCCGACATCGGGCCAATGGGCAAGGGAGAGGGCGTAGGCGACGATACGGCTCTCGATGAAAATGGGGCGGACGACCTTCACGTCGTTCAGGTGATTCCCGCCCAGCGCGCCCATGTTGTAGATCAGGGCGTCGCCCTCGCGCATCTTCGAGGCGGGATAGACCTTCAGCAGTTCCCGGATTGTATAGGCCATCGCGCCGAGATGGACAGGGATGTCGCGGCCCTGCGCGACGAGGTCTCCGTTGGCATCCGTGAGGGTGGAGGAGAGGTCGCCGGCCTCGCGGAGCAGGGGGCTTCGCGCGGAGCGGGTGAGGACGAGGCTCATCTCCTCGGCGGCGGCGGAGAGGCCGTGGCGGATCACTTCGACGGTGAAGGGATCGAGGGTGCGGGTCATGACCGTGTCCATCACGCCGCGATCCTCGTCAGGAAGAGGTTGCCGTCAGTGTCGGATGTTGCCTGCCAGCCCGGCGGGAGGACGGTGGTGGACCAGGCATCCTCGATGATGGCGGGGCCGCGCACGGTGTCGGTCAGCGTGTCACGGTCGATGATCGGCGTTGGGGTGTCAGGCGCGCCGTCGAAGGTGCAGGGGCGGGTGCGGCCTGCGCGCGGGATGGGGCTGCCGGCGGGGCGGGCGATGCGGGCCTCGCTGGGGCGGCGGGCCTGGACGCGGAGGGACTCGATGATCGCCGGTTCCGTGGTGGCGTAGCCGTAGAGCTCGCGGTGGCGGGCGTGGAAGGCGGCTTCGAGTGCCTGCGGATCGAGCGGGAGGGTGAAGGGGACGGGTGTGGCGTCGCTCTGGGCGGCGTAGCGCATCAGGGCGGTGTGCTCGGTGACGATGGCGGAGGCGTCGATGCCATTCGCGATGAGCGGGTCAGTCGCCTCCCGCGTGAGGTCATTGAGCTGCGATTCGAAGGCTGCACGATCGAAGTTGGTAAGGGGAAGGCGGACTGTGCGCTGCTGAAGGAAGGAGAAGTCGGCGGTGAGGCAGCCCAGGGCGGAGAAGGCGCTGGAGGCGGCGGGAACGACGACCTCCTTGATGCCATACATCTCGGACAGGCCAGCAGCGTGCATGGGGCCGCCGCCGCCGAAGGCGAGGAGGGTGGCCTCGCGGCCATCGACGCCGCGCTCCACCGTCACCCGGCGCAGGGCTCGGGCCATGGTGGCGTTGGCGACGCGGAGGATGCCGAGGGCGGTTTCCTTGAGCCCGAGACTGAGCGCATCGGCAATGGGCTGGATGGCGGCTTCGGCTTTGGAGACGTCTATGCGGATGCGGTCACCGAGGACGGCGTTGGGATCGAGATAGCCGAGGATCGCATTGGCATCGGTGATGGTGGGTGCGGTGCCGCCGCGGGCGTAGCAGGCGGGGCCGGGCTCCGACCCCGCGCTTTCCGGGCCGACGGAGAGGCCGCCAGGGCCAAGCTTCACGATGGAGCCGCCGCCGGCGCCGATGCTGTGCACGGCGAGCATGGGCTGGCGCAGGGGACGGCCGGCGATCATGCGGGTGTCCGTCATCTCGGCCAGGCCGTCGACGATGAGGCACACATCGGTGGTGGTGCCGCCCATGTCGAAGGTGAGGACGCGGGAGCGCCCCAGGTCGCGCGCGATGCGGACGGAGGCGGAGACTCCGGCCGCTGGGCCGGACATGGCCATGACGATGGGGCGGCGCTTTACCGCGGGAAGTGGGACCATGGCGCCGGCGGAGTGGAAGACCTGCAGGCCGGGGCCTAAGGGAAGGCGCTGTTCAAGCTCGGTCAGGTATTCGACCGCGATGGGCATGGCCGCGGCGTTGAAGGCGGTGGAGGAGGCGCGTTCATACTCGCGGGCCTCGGGATTGATCTCGTGCGATACGCAGAGATGGGGGATGGCGTTGCGCAAGCGCTCGGCCAACATCCTCTCATGGACGGGGTTGGCATAGGCGTGCAGGAGGCAGATGGCGACACTTTGCGCGCCGGTTTCGGCCAGCCATTCGGTAACGCGGGTGACCTCCGCATCGGTCAGGGGGGTGACGATATTGCCTTCGTGGTCAATGCGTTCGCGCAGGCCGAAGCAGCGTTCCGGCGGAACCAGCGGGGGCGCTTTCGGCGGGATATCGAGGCGGTAGAGGTCGCGGCGGCGATAGCGCCCGATTTCCAGAACATCCTCGAAGCCTGATGTGGCGATGAGGGCGGTCCTGGGAAGGCGTTCCTCCACCAGGGCGTTGGTGACGCGGGTGGTGCCGTGGATGAAGCGGCGAATTTCCGTGCTGTCCAGCCCGACAGCGGCGATGGCTTCGAGCATGGCCTGGACGGGGGCGGCGGGGCGCGAGGGAACCTTGGCCTGGCGCGTTTCCATCGTGGCGGGGTTGATGGCGAGGATGTCGGTGAAGGTGCCGCCGATATCGGTGCCGACATCCCAGCGCGCTGTCATGGTCATTCGGGAAACCTAGATCTGGGCCGGGGCGAGGGCGGGTGGATGCTCTGCGCCGGGCTCGAAATGCGGGATCGCGGCAAGAAGTTCGCGCGTGTAGTCGGATTGCGGGTTGGTGAAGAGGGACTGGCCGCTGCCTTCCTCCACCACCTTGCCGAGGCGGAGGACCACGACGCGTTCGCACATCATGCGGACGACGTTGAGGTCGTGGCTGACGAAAAGGAAGGCCATGCCGTCCTCTCGCCTGAGACGGTCGAGCAGGTTGAGGATGATGGCCTGGACGGAGACATCCAGCGCGGCGGTGGGTTCGTCCAGGACAAGAAGGCGGGGGCGGACCGCGATGGCACGGGCGATGCCGACCCGCGCCTTCTGGCCGCCGGAGAGCTGGTGGGGGAAGCGCGTCAGGAGTTCGGGTGGCAGGCCCGAGCGTTGAGCCGCTTCCGTGACGCGGGCGCGGAGGGTGGCGCCGTCCCGCAGGTTTTCGAGATTGCGGAGCGGGTGGGCGATACTGTCGAAGGCCGAGAAGCGCGGATTCAGGCTGTCATTCGGGTCCTGGAAGACGATCTGGATTTCGCGGCGCTGCGGGGCGCGGTGGAAGTCACGGGCGGGGATGCTGCCGATGGACTCGCCGTTGAAGACCACGTCACCCGAGGTCTTGTCGATCAGACGGCAGATCAGGCGGGAGAGGGTGGACTTGCCACTGCCGGATTCGCCGACGAGGCCGAGGCTGCCGCCGGGAGGGATAGCGAAGGAGACGTCGTCCACGGCGCGCGTCGGGGCGCCGTAATCCTTCACGAGGCGCTGGACTTCGAGCAGCGGCGGCGTGCCGGGTTCAGCGGGGGGGCGGGGCTTGGCGGCGACAGGGGGAAGGGTTTCGCCGGCCTCGGCGGCGGCGCGGGCCAGGTCCTCCACGGTGGAATGCGGGGTGGGGGAAGCGGCGATGAGGCGGCGCGTGTAGGGGTGCCGGGGCGCGCGGAAGAGGATTTGCGTGGCACCGGATTCGACGATGCGGCCGCGCTCCATCACAACAATGTCCCGGCAATACTGTGCAGCGAGGCCAAGGTCGTGGGTGATGAGGATGGTCGCCATGCCGCGTTCCGCCGTGATGCGGGCGAGGAGGTCCATCACCGTCTTCTGTGTGGTGACGTCGAGGCCGGTGGTCGGCTCGTCAGCGATCAGGAGGTCCGGTTCGCAGGCGATGGCCATGGCGATCATGATGCGCTGGCACATGCCGCCGGAAAGTTCGTGCGGATAGGCGTCGAGGCGGGCCTCAGGATCGCGGATCAGGACGGATTTCAGGAGGTCCAGCGCCTGGGCGCGGGCCTGTTTCGCGGAGACATCGCGATGGGCGCGGACGGCGTCGGCGATCTGCTGGCCGACGCTGCGGATGGGGTTCAGCGCCGCTCGGGGGTTCTGGAAGATCATGGACATGGCGGCGCCGCGCAGGGCGCGAAGATCGCGTTCGGGGACGCGCGTCACGTCCTGGCCGCGGAAGAGAATCCGGCCGCCGGTGATCTTGCCCGCGCGGTCGAGCAGGCGGGTGATGGCATAGGCGGTGACGGATTTGCCGGAACCGGATTCGCCGACTAGGCCGAGGGTCTGGCCCTTTTCCAGGCTGAGGGAGACGCCGTGCAGGGCCTCCACCACCCCGGCGCGGGTGGAGAAGGCGACCTTGAGGTCTTCGATCTGGAGAAGCGGGATCATGTGCGCATCCTCGGATCAAGGATGTCGCGGAGGCCGTCACCCATCAGGTTGAAGCAGAGCACGGTGAGCATCAGGGCGAGGCCGGGGAAGGCGACGAGCCACCACTGGCCGGCGGTGATGAAGCGCGCGCCTTCCGCGACCATGATGCCCCATTCGGGTGTGGGGGCAGTGACGCCGAGGCCGATGAAGGAGAGGCCGGCCGCGTTGAGAATGGCCCAGCCTAGATTCAGTGAGATCTGCACGGCCATGGCGGGAAGGACATTCGGGAGGAGGAAGCGCATGACGACGGCGAGGTGGCCTTCGCCGCCGGCGCGGGCGGCTTCCACCCAGCCGGCGTCACGGCGGATGTTCACCTCCGCGCGGGCGAAGCGGATGTAGAAGGGAAGATTTATGACGGCCGTGGCGATGACGATGTTCTCCACGCGGTTGCCCAGGGCCGCGACCATGGCCATGGCGAGGACGAAGAGCGGGAAGGCCATCAGCACATCCACGATGCGGCCGACCACGCGATCGAGCGTGCCGCCCCTGTAGCCGCAGAAGGCGCCGATGATCGCGCCGATGGCAAAGGAGATGCCAACGGCGCTGGCGGCGATGGCGAGGTCCAGGCGCGTCGCCATGATGAGACGGGAGAGGATGTCGCGGCCGAGCTGATCGGTGCCAAAGGGATGCGCGGCGCTGGGGGGCCTGAGGGAGATGGCGACGTCGGAGGCGATCGGGTCGTAGGGCGCGATCCAGGGGGCGAAGATCGCGATCAGCAGGAGCAGCGCGATGCCGGTTATCGCGATGGCGGTGACGATGTTGCCGCGAAGGATCCAGCCGGCATGGCGGAGGGTGGCACTCATTCGATGGACACCCGGGGATCGGCGAGGCCGTAGAGAAGGTCCACGATCAGGTTCACCACCACGAAAATGAGGGCCATGAGCAGGACGAAGCCCTGGACCGGGGCGTAATCCGAGGCGACGAGGGCATCCAGCGTGTAGGAGGCAACGCCGGGCCAGGAGAAAACTTTCTCCACCAGCACATTGGCGCCGAGCATGGTGGAGAAGACGATTCCGGCGATGGTAAGGACGGGAAGAAGCGCGTTCCGGAGCGCGTAGACCACGGTGACGCGCGCCCCCGGCAGGCCGACGGAGCGGGCGGTGCGGATGAAGTCGCTGCCGAGGACGGAGAGCATGGAGGCGCGGGTCATGCGCGCGAGCGGCGCGAGGACGAAAAGCGCCATGGTGCAGGCGGGCAGGATGATCTGGGAGAAGGCGGCCCACCAGCCTTCCCAGTCGCCGGTGATCGCGAAATCGACCAGGAGGAAGCCTGTGATTTCGGGTGGCGAGGCGGCGAAGATGTCGATCCGGCCCGTCGGGTCCGGCGCCCAGCCTAACATGTAGTAGAACACATAGATCAGCAGCAGGCCCGAGACGAAAGTGGGCATGCAGACGCCAAGCGTGCAGATGAAGCGCACGGCGTGGTCGAGGATGGAGCCGGGGCGCAGCGCCGCGACAATGCCCAGGGGCAGCGAGACGAGCAGCGCGATGAAAAGGGCGGTGAAGGTGAGTTCGAGCGAGGCAGGCAGGCGGCGGGCCATGTCCGTAACCACGGGCTGGCCGGTAGTCATGGATTTGCCGAGATTGCCGGTCGCGACATCGCGCAGATAGAGGGCGAGCTGGAGCGGGATGGGCTTGTCCAGGCCCATCTCGCGGCGGAGATCCTCGATTTCCTGCTGCCCGGCGCTGGGGCCGGATGCGAAGAAGACGGCCGGATCGCCCGGCAGCACCCGCATCAGCAGAAAAGTGAGGACCACCACCCCGATCACGGCGGGAATGGAGGATATCAGCCGCCGCCCAATACGGCGGCTGATCGCGGCGAGGGCCTTCAAACCGTCAGGCCCGGCTGAGGTCGCGGAAGTCGATCTGGCGGTAGAACTGATAGGTGAAGCCTTCGATCTGCTTTCCCATCACCGCATCCATATTCGGCTGGTAGAGCATGACGAGCGGCATCTGGTCCGCGAGGATGGAGATCATCTCCTTGCATTCTGCCTCATAGGCGGCGGCGTCCTGCTCAAAGCGGGCCTTGTTGGCCAGCTCGACAATGCGGGGGTTGTTCCAGCTTGCGAAATTCCAGCGCTGGTCACGGGTAAAGTAGAGATAGAAGAAGTAGTAGGTGGCGGGCAGCCAGGCCGTGCCGGCATCGGTGTAGAAGGCGAGCTTCTTCTCCGACTGCATGGTGTTGAGCTGCGCATCCGTGACCTTCTGGATTTCCACCTTGATGCCGATCTTGCCCAGGGATTCCTGGACGAGGGCAGCGACCGGCTCGGCGATGGCGGCGGCGCCGAGGCTGAAGGTGAAGGTGGTGTTGAAGCCGTTCGGGAAGCCCGCTTCGGTCAGCAAGGCCTTGGCGCGCTCCAGATCGGTGCTCACCGGCATGGCCACGGGGAAGTCGGCGGTCGGCGGAGTGCCGGTCCAGTTGCCGCCAAAAAGGGGCCTGCCGCGGTTGAAGAGGGCGGCCTTGAACATGTCGTCATAGGGCAGCGCGGCGGCAATGGCCTGGCGAACCTTAACGTTATCGAAGGGCGCGATGGTCGTGTTGAAGGAGATGTGGGTGAAGCCATTGGTCTGCGGGAAGGACTGCACCTTCACGCGGCCGCGCTGCTCCAGCGAGGTGATGTCGCTGGCCTGGAGGTCGATGGAGACATCGGCATCGCCGCGCTCGATCAGGTTGGCGCGGGTCGCGGCCTCGGGCACGGTCTGGCAGATGACGCGGCGGAAGAAGGGCAGCTTGCCTTCGGCGCCGCCCTTCCAACTGTCATTGCGGCGGAGAATGACCTGCTCGCCAGGGCGGAAGGTCTCGACCATATAGGCGCCAGAGCCGGCGGAATTGTTCTGGAGCCACTTCTGCGCCCAGGGATCGTCGGGCGTCGCGTTCTTCTTCGCGAGAGTCGAGTTGATCATGATTGCATAGGGCACGGCGAGATTCGCCAGCGCGAGACGGTCGGGCTTCTCGAGATGGACCTCGATCACGCCGGGGCCGGCGATCCTGAACTGGTCGGGGCTGGTGAGGGAGCCGGTCTGGAACTGAGGGGCCGCGAGGGACTTGGCGGAGACATGGCGATCGAGGGACCACTTCACGTCTTCCGCCGTGACGGGCGTGCCGTCATGCCATTTGGCGTCCCGGCGCAGATGGAGGGTGATCTTGAGCCCGTCGGGGCTGGTTTCGAAGCGCTCGGCCAGTTCGCCGCGGATGGCATTGTGGTCGAAGAACCATTTGCCATCGACCTGCTTGCGGCTGAAGGCGACCAGCCGGTCATAGACATTCATCGACAGTCCGAAAGACTCGCGCGAGGAGCCGGGCATGGTCGGGTCGAGCGTGTTGATCGTGCCGCCGGTAACCTGGCGCAGCGTTTCGGCGCGGGACTGGGCTTGCGCGCTGCCCAGCGGAAGGGACGCAACCAAGCCGGCGGCAAGGCTGCCGCCGAGATACTGACGACGATCAATCTTCATGCGCGCCACGCGGCTCCCTGGTCTGGGTTCCGTGTGAAGGCAGCGTCCCTGTGGCGGCCTCTTGGTGGGCCGGGCGTGACTAAACCATCCGAAGCGGGGCGAGGGCAAGGCGGAGCTTGGGCGCATCATCCCGGCGCGGGGGCGCGCGTTGTCTTCCGTGGCGGGTCCCGGTTGGTGCTGCGGGACGGTCGCGCCGGAGTTGAACGGAGAAGGGCATGTTCGACTGGATCACGGGTATGGTGGAGCGGACCGGCTATTTCGGCATCGCATTGCTGATGCTGGCGGAGAATCTGTTCCCGCCTATCCCGTCCGAGCTGATCATGCCGCTGGCGGGGTTCACGGCGGCGCGGGGCGATCTGCATCTTGGGCTGGTGGTGCTGGCGGGCACGGTGGGAACGGTGCTCGGCGCGCTGGTCTGGTACGGGATCGCGCGCCGGGTGGGGCAGGACCGGCTGCGGCGCTGGACGGAGGCGCATGGACGGTGGATCACCCTTTCGCCGGATGATGTGGACCGGGCCTCGGCGTGGTTCGAACGGCATGGGCGCTGGGCAGTACTGTTCGGGCATTTCGTGCCGGCGGTCCGCACCCTGGTTTCGATCCCGGCGGGAATCGCGGCGATGCCGCTTCTGCCCTTTCTTGCCTTCACCACGCTCGGGACGGCGCTGTGGTCAGGGGCACTGGCGGGGGTGGGCTATCTGCTGGAGGAGCAGCACGGACGCGTGGCGGCCTATGTGAATCCCGTATCCAACCTGGTGATGGGCGCGGTCGTGCTTCTCTACCTCTACCGCGTCGTGACCTTCCGCGCGGAGCGGCGCTGAGGGCGAATCCGGGATTCGGCCGTGGCGTGACGGGCGGCTTCCGGCTGGTCCTTCCGGAAGCGGGTTCACGCTTTCGCGCGATCCCGCCCCGCCGCGATCCGCTCTATCCTTCGCGGCAGGGAGAATGAATGCCATGCACGCTTTCACACCGGGCCGTCGCGCGTTTCTGCTCGGGGCCGCCGCGCTACCCTTCATGGCGCGGGAGGCGGCCGCGGCGGAGGTTCGGGTCATGACTTCCGGCGGGCTGACCGCGGCCTATCGCGCGCTGATCCCGGCCTATGAGAAGGCTTCGGGGAACACGCTGCATACGGAGCAGGGCGCTTCCATGGGCGCGGCGCCGGACGCCATTCCGCAGCGCCTGGCGCGCGGGGAGCCGGCGGATGTGCTGCTGCTGGCGGCGGATGGGCTGGAGGCGCTGGTGGCGCGCGGCCTGGCGCAGCCGGGCAGCCGGGTGGATATCGCGCGGTCGCTGATCGGCATGGCCGTGCGGTCGGGGGAGCCGAAGCCCGATATCTCGACCGTGGATTCCTTCCGACAGGCATTGCTGGCAGCGAAGTCCATCGCCTATTCGGCCAGCGCGAGCGGCGTGTACATCGAGAACGAGATGTTCAGGCGCCTGGGTATCCATGAGCAGGTGATGCCGAAGGCCCGCCGTATCTACAGCGAGCGCGTGGGCAGCGTGGTGGCGCGCGGCGAGGCGGAGATCGGCTTCCAGCAGGTAAGCGAGTTGCTGCCGATCCAGGGGATCGACTTTGTCGGCACTATTCCCGAGGGTATGCAGAAGGCGACGATCTTCTGCGCGGGGCTGGCGACGGGGGCGCGGGAGCCGGAGGCCGGACGTGCGCTGATCCGCTTCCTTGCCTCGGCGGAGGCGGCACCGGTGCTCAGGCGCACGGGGCTGGAACCGATCGCGGGGGGCTGAGAACCCCTCATTCCTCCCACTCAGGCGCGGGGCGAGGGGGCCGCTGGAGTTCCAGGCGGCGCTTGAGCAGGGTGACCTGGCGGCGCAGGTCGTCGTTTTCGCGCTGGCATTGGCGCAGGCGGGACTGGGCGGCGTCCAGCAGGTCCGGCGGGGGAATGACATCCCGCGGGGCCTCCCGCGCGGGCGTCAGCAGGTCCTGCCAGGTAAGGCCGAGGCGCTTCATGAGTCGGTGCGCGGCCAGGGCGGCCGAAGCGCGCTCACCGGCGAAGTCCGAGCCGAGGAGGGCGAGGACCCGTGCCAGTTTCGCGGCGTCGCAGGCTTTCACGGCGTCCTTCCCCATTCCTCTCATGCCCCCTGTTCCCGTGAGAAGGGGTGACGCGCTCGGGGCGGGGGCGGTTGCCTGGAAGGGACGGCCGGCCGGGAATCTCCCCGGCGCGGAGGCTGTCGGGCGGGCCGGGTTAGCGGGCCGGGTCGTATTTCGCGCAGAAGGTCTCGGCGCCCAGGGTGCGGAAGTCCTGTAGCGCTTCCCGCAGCCGCTCATCCGGCCAGTTCCACCAGGCGATACGGTGCAGGGCCGCGATGATCTCGGGCGCGAAGCGGGGGCGCAGCACGCGGCCGGGCACGCCGACCACGATGGCGAAATCCGGCACGTTCTTCGAGACGACCGCCCCGGCCCCGATCGCGGCGCCCGTGCCAATCGAGATGCCGGGCAGGATCACCGCCCCATGCCCGACCCAGACATCGGGGCCGAGAGTGACCCGGTGCTGCCGGCGCCAGTCGAAGAAGGCGGTGTCGTCATCCCCGAGGCCATAGGCGGAGGAGCGGTAGGTGAAGTGGTTCAGCGCCACACGGTCGAGCGGGTGGTTGCCGGGATTGATGCGCACCTGGGCCGCGATCGAGCAGAAGGGGCCGATCTCCGCGTAGATGATGTCGCTGTCATTGGCGACATAGGCGTAGTCGCCGAAGCGGCTCTCGGCGACGCGGGTGCGCTCGCCCACCTCGCACCAGCGGCCGAAGCTGCTGTCGCGGACACGCGCGGTGGGGTGGATCGAGGGGGCATGGCCGAGGGTTTTGCCGGCGCTGTCGGCATCTGCGGTGCGGGAAGAAGAGTCGGGAAGGTTGCTCACGGGAAGGTCCGCCAGGGAAAGCGGGAGGATCGGATACGTCCGGATGAATTTCCTGTCTGCTCCCGTGAAGCTTCCGAGAAGGATCGATGACGTAGCCCAGCCAGGGGCGGCGTCACGGGCCGCGCCGTGGCGCCGCCCGTGTGCCGGTGCGGGTGCGGAGCAGCGCTTCAGGCCGCGTTCAGGATGACCCGCTGGCCGAGTAGGCCGGCCTCGATATCGGCGAAGGGCAGCTCCGCGACCGGGCAGTTGCGCGTGGCGGCCAGGGCGGCGGCGAGGCCGGCGGCCTGACCGGTCGCCATGGCCTGGGGCATAATCCGCAGGGCGCCGAAGGCCGTGTGGGTGGCGGAGATGCCGCGGCCGGCGACCAGGGCGTTGTCGAGGCTGACCGGGATCAGGGAGCCGAGCGGGATGGCGTAGTGGTGGTCGGGGCCGCCCATGCGTTCCAGCCGCGTGGCCGTGCCGCGAGTTTCGTGGACATCGATGGGGAAGGCGCCGATCGCGATGGTGTCCTCGAAGCGGCGGCCGCTGCGCAGATCGGCCTCCGTCACCACCACGCGGCCGCGCACCCGGCGCGTCTCGCGGATGCCGACCTGGGTGGCGAAGCCGGTCAGGCGGCCCTTCTCAAAGCCTGGAACATTGGCGGCCATGAAAGTGGCTGCGGCGAGCGCCATGCGGCGCCCCTCCATCTCGGCGCGGGAGAGGGCGAAGGGATCGGTGCCGTCCACGGGAAAGCGCGTGACGTTGAACCAGGCCTCGGCGGTGCCGGGGACGGGAAAGCAACTGATAGCCAGGCGGCCGAGCGCGCCCTGCTCCACGCCGCAGCGGGCGATGGCCAGGCGTTCCTCGGCGCTCATGGCGTTGTAGGGGCCCAGATCGAGCGGGCCCATCTTGAAATAAGTGGAGCCGGGCTGGAGTTCCTCGCCTTCCTCAAGCGGCAGCATCTCGCAGCCGACGGCGTGCAGCACGTCGAGGTCGCCGGAGCTGTCGATGACGACTCGGGGGGTGATGGTGATCTCGCCGCCCTTGGTCAGGAAGCGCACGGCGGTGATGGTGCGGCCCTGCCGTTCCGCGCCGGAGGCCTGGGCGTGGAAGAGCGTCGTCACGCCGGCATCCTGCATCATGTCATCGAGCACGACCTTCAGGATCTCGGGGTCGAAGACGACGCGGTCGATCTTCAGGCCGGTGGAGAGAATGCCCCAATCGAAGCCCTCGGAGCCGCCGCGGGCGATGAGGCGGTCGATCATCTCCTGGCCCAGGCCGGCGATGATCTGCTCGCCCGCCTCGGTCTTCCAGCCCATCCACTGGTTGACGGCCGCCGCCGTCGCGGCGCCGCCGAGGAAGCTGATGCGCTCCACGAGCATGGTTTTCGCGCCGGCGCGCGCCGCGGCGACGGCGGCGCAGACGCCAGCCACGCCGCCGCCGGTGACGAGCACGTCGCAGCTCTGCGCGGGGAGCTTGGGTGAGAGGGTGTTGCCGTTGGTGCTCATGCGATCCTCATTCGTTGGCGGCGCCGGAAGCCCGCACGACGGGCGCCCAGCGGGCGATCTCTGACGCGACGAAGCCATCCAGTGTGGTGAAAGGCCTGGCATAGGTCAGCAGGCCGATGCTCTCGATGCGGGCACGTCCTGCCTCGCTCTCCAGAGCGGCCATGGTCTCGGCGGAGAGGCGCTCCAGCACGGCAGGCGGGGTTCCGGCGGGCAGGGCCAGGGCCTGCCAGGAGACGGCTTCGAAGCCGGGGAAGCCGAGTTCCGTCATGGTAGGCGTGTCGGGCAGCATGGCCATGCGCGCGGGAGTGGCGATGCCGAGCAGGCGGAGCTCACCGGACCGGATGAAGCCGATAGCCGAGGCAAGGTCGCAGAACATCATCGAGACGCGGCCGCCGATCAGGTCGGGCATGGCCGGCGCGGAGCCGCGATAGGGTACATGCACCATCTCCACGCCGATGGCGCTGGCGAACATGGCCGCCGAGAGGTGCTGGGGCGTGCCCGGGCCGGCGGAGGCATAGGTGTAGCGACCGCCGGTGCGCTTCGCGTCGGCGATCAGCGCCTGGATATCGGCCGGGCCGCTGCGTGGCACGACGAGCGCGAAAGGAGTCGTCGTGACCGTGGCCGCCAGCACAAAGTCGCGCACGGGATCGTAGCCGAGATTGCGGAAAAGAGCCGGCGCGACGGCGAGGGTGGTGGAGGTGGCGAGGAGGATAGTGTGGCCGTCGGCGGGCGCGCGCCTGGCGGCTATAGCGGCGACAGTGGTGCCGCCGCCCGTCAGGTTCTCGACGACAAGGGACTGGCCGAGGCGTGGGGCAAGCAGGTCGTTCAGCGCGCGGCCGAGCAGGTCCACGGCGCCGCCGGCGGAGTAGGGAACGATCAGCCGGACAGGCTGGGTGGGCCAGGCCGTGCGGGGCGGGGTCTGGGCGAGGGCCGCGGGGGCGGCGAGGGCAAGGCCAAGCCCGGCAAGGGCGCGGCGGGTGATGATGTAATCACCCATTGAGGGTGATCCCGCGGCGGCGTGCGATTCCGCCCATGCGCTCCATCTCCTGGCGGAGGGTCGCCTCGCATTCCTCGGGCGTGGAGCCGACCACCTCGAAGCCGGCGGCCTCCAGCGCGGCCTTGGCGCGCGGTTCGGCGATGGCGATGCGGGCCTCGTCGGCGAGACGCCTGGCCTGGGCCTCCGGCAGGGAACGAGGGGCGAAGAGGGTGTTCCAGGCGTAGCTCTCGGCGTTGGGGAAGCCGGCCTCGGCCAAGGTGGGAATGTTGGGGATCTGCGGGTCGCGGCGCCCGGCGGCGAGGGCGAGGGCGTGGATCTTGCCCTCCTTCACCTCCGGCAGGACGGAGGGGGCACTGCCGAACATGGCGTCGATGCGGCCGCCGAGCATGTCCAGCTTCGCTGGTGGAAGACCGGCATAGGGGACATGGATCATTTCCAGCCCGTGCTTTTCCGCCAGTTCCTCCATCGCGAGCTGGGAGGCGGAGCCGATGCCGACGGAGCCGAAGGTGACCGCGCCCCGGTGCTGCTGCACATAGGTGATGAAGTCGGCGAGGTTGCGGGGCGGGATGCCGTCTCGCACGACCAGGAGCTGCGGCGCGCGGGTGAGCAGGGAAATGTAGCGGATGTCCTTCGCCGGATCGAAGGACAGGCGGGGATAGAGGGCGGTGGCGGTCGCCATTCCATTGGTGCAGATGCCGATTGTGTGGCCGTCTGTGGCCGCGGCGACAGCCGCGTAGCCGATGGTGCCGTTGGCGCCCGTGCGGTTCTCGACGACGCAGGGCTGGCCGAGGGCGGTGCGGTAGTGTTCCGCGACCACGCGGCCGGTGACATCCGGCGTGGAGCCGGCCGCGAAGGGGACGATCATCCGCAACGGGCGGTCCGGCCACTCCGTGGCGCGGGCAGGCGTGCCGGTGAGGGCTGGCACCAAGCCCAGCGCCGCGCCGAGCAGGGGCCGGCGACCCAGCATGGCGGGTGAGGACGGGCCACGGGGCCCCGATCGGTAACGCATCTGCTTCCTCCTGCGTGCCTTGTCCCGGCTGAGCCGGTTGGCGCGTCAGTTAACATGTTAACTCGTGGGGTAAGAGTTAACATGTTATCATCGGGTGATCCAGCGGATTTGGAGGCGAGAGCGTGGCGTCACTGGAGGGGTATCCGGCAAAGGCCATCTCGGTGCGGCTGCTGCGGGCGCGGGAGGCGGTGATGGCGCATGTGCGGCCGCTGCTGCGGCGGCACGGCTTCACCGAGCAGCAATACCGGGTGATGCGCACGCTGCAGAACGAGGCGCCGCTGGACAATGCGACCATCGCGATGCGGGCGACGCTGCTGCCGCCTTCCGTGACGCGCATCCTGGCGGATCTTCAGGCCCGGGGCCTGGTGGAGGATCTGCGGGACAATGGGCGCTGGGTGCGCGCGCAGCTCACGCCGCGCGGGCGGGCCGCGGTGGAGGCCGCCGCGGCCGAGGTGGATGAGGTGGGAGCCATGTTGACGGCCCGGCTGGGGGCGGAGCGGATGCGCGAGCTGGAGCGGATGCTGGAGGAGGTGGAGGCCTGCTTGCCCGGGCCGGGTGGGGAGTGAGTGGGCGTTGCCCGGGCGCTATTCCGCCCGGATGCCAGCCCGCTGCACGACCTGTTTCCACCGCGCGATCTCGCGGGCCTGGAAGTCGGCGAAGGAGGAGGATCCGCTCGCGACGACGGTGAGGCCGGCGCGGCGGAGGTTTTGCACGACCTCGGGCTCGCGCAGGGCGGTGACGACGGCGCCGTGCACGCGCTGAAGGAGGGGCTTCGGCATGGCGGCGGGGCCGGCAATGCCCTGCCAGGAGGTGGCGACGAAGTCCGGCAGGCCGGCCTCCGCGGCGGTGGGAACATTGGGCAGGAGCGGGTCGCGTTCCGCCGAGGTGACGATGATCGGACGGAGGCGCCCATCGGCGATCTGGCCCGCGACGACGCCGAGGTCGAGAAAGGCGAGTTGCACCGTGCCGGCCAGGAGGTCTGTCACCGCTGCGCCGCCGCCCGCATAGGGGATATGGGCCGGGTCGGTGTCCGTCTTCTGTTTGAAGAGCTCCATCGTCAGGTGGTGGGAGGAGCCGATTCCGCTGGTGGCATAGGCGGTGCGGCCGCGCTCGCGCTTCAGCCAGGCGATCACGCCGGCGAGGTCGGCGGCCTCGGTCGCCTGCGGGTTCACGACGAGCACGTTGGGCGAGGTGACGGCGAGGGTGATGGGCGTGAAATCGCGCTGCGGGTCGTAGCCGAGGTTAGGGCGCAGCGCCGGGTTGATGGCGAAAACGCCGATGGCGCCAACCAGGATGGTGTAGCCGTCCGGCGCGCTGCGGGCGAGTTGGCGGGAGGCGATCTCGCCATTGCCGCCGGGGCGGTTCTCCGCGACCACCGGGCGGCCGATGGCGGGCTGCATGCGCTGGGCGATCGAGCGAGCCACGAGGTCGGAGGCGCCGCCGGGGCCATAGGGAACGAGGATGGTGACGGGGCGGCTGGGCCAGCCGGTCTCCTGCGCCAGGCCCGGGCGCGGCAGCAGGGCTGCGGCTGCAATGCTGCGGATCAGAATGTCTCGGCGAAGCATGGCGTTCCTCCTGTTGTTTTCGTCCCGATGTGGCGGTGCCGCTTGGCGGCTTACAGGCTGGCGGAGAGCCGGCCGGCTGCCTCCTGCAACCGCGGCAGCACGTCACGCTGCATATCGGCCAGGCTGCGGCGGCTTGGCTGGGTGCTGACGCTGATGGCGGCGACCATCGCGCCTGAAAGATCGCGGACCGGCACGGCCATGGAGAGAAGGCCCGGCTCCAACTCCTCGTCCGAGATTGCGTAGCCGGCTTCGCGTGCCACCCGCACGCGGGCGAGCGCCTCCTCGGGCGTGGTCGCGCTGCGCGGGGTCAGGGCGGGGCGTTTCATCGCTTCCAGCCTTGCAGCGGCCTCCTCATCTGGCAGGCCGGCCAGCAGGATGCGACCGGTGGCGGAGCAGGAGGCGGGCAGGCGGGAGCCAACAGCGAGGCTGATCGAGACCATGCGGCGGGGAGGCTCGGCGCGTGCGACGAAGACCACCTCGGGCCCATCCAGTATGGCGAGGGACACGGCTTCGCCGATGGCGGCCTGTACGGATTCCAGAAGCGGTTGCGCGAGGCGCGGCAGCGGGGTGGCGCTGAGGAAGGCGTAGCCCAGGCGCAGCATGCGCGGCTGCGGCGTGAAATGGCGGCCATCCTGCGCGACGTAACCGAGTTCCAGCAGAGTGAGCAGGCAGCGGCGCGCCGTCGGACGTGAGAGGCCGGTGCGGCGCGCGGCCTCGGCCAGGGTGAGACGAGGCGTGCTGTCCCCGAAGCATTCGAGAATGGCGAGGCCTTTGGCCAAGCCCGCCATGGCTTCCCGTCGTTCGGTTTCGGGCATCGCTTTGCGCAAGCCTCCCGCAGCCGCGCCTTGACCTTGGTCAGTGCGGGTTTCAGAATGTTCGATAATCAGTATGTGGTTCGTTATTCGAACAAACTCGGGCGGTCAAGCCTGGGCTGAACGGGAGGAACAAGCGCGTGACATCCTTGGCCCGCCGATCCGTGATGATGCTGCCCCTGGCAGCGTCTCTTCCCTTCGGAACGGCCCGGTCCGAGACGGACCGCTATCCCAACCGGCCCGTGCGGGTGATTGTGCCCTTTCCGGCCGGGGGCTCGAACGACATCTCGGCCCGGATCGCGGCGGATCAGCTGCGGGCCCTCTGGGGCCAGCCCTTCGTGGTGGAGAACTTGTCGGGCGCCGGCGGAAATGTCGGGGCGATGAACTTCGCGCGGTCGGAGCCGGACGGGTACACGCTGCTCGTCACGCCTGCGGGACCGCTTTCAATCAACCAGTTCCTGTTCCGGAACCTGGGCTACGACCCCGCGACCTTCGTGCCGGTGACGGTGCTGTGCGAGACGCCCAATGTCGCCATTGTTTCCGCCGCCAGTGGAATCAAGACGCTCGGGGAGCTGATCGCGCGGGCGAAGGAGAAGCCGGACTCCATGACCTACGCCTCCCAGGGCGTGGGCACGACCTCGCATCTGACGGGTGCGCTGTTCCAGGATCTGACGGGCACGAAGCTGGTGCATGTGCCCTATCGCGGTGAGGCGCCGGCCATAACGGACATTGTGGCAGGGCGCGTGGACATGATCTTCTCC
Organism: Roseomonas chloroacetimidivorans; assembly: GCF_049629625.1. Taxonomy (NCBI): domain Bacteria; kingdom Pseudomonadati; phylum Pseudomonadota; class Alphaproteobacteria; order Acetobacterales; family Roseomonadaceae; genus Roseomonas; species Roseomonas chloroacetimidivorans. The sequence goes on from NZ_JBNBZS010000003.1 coordinate 368,574, forward strand.
AATGTCACCGGCGCGCTGGCGCAGTACCAGGCTGGGCGCGTGCGGATGCTGGCCGTGGCGGATACGGAGCGCGCGCCGGAGATACCCGAGGTACCGACTGCCACGGAGGCGGGCTTGCCGGGATTCCAGGCTACCGCCTGGTTTGCTGCGGTGGCGCCACCCGGCACGCCGGCACCCGTGGTGGCGCGCCTTTCCGAAGGGCTATCGCAGGTTCTGCGATCGCCGGATGTGCAGAAGCGCTACCGCGAACTGGGCGCCGCCACGGTGGGCGGCACGCCGGAGGAGACGGCCGCCTTCGTGGTGGCAGAACGCAAGCGCTGGGGCGATGTGGTGCGCCGCGCCAACGTCACTGTGGAATGAGCGGAGGGATTCTCAATGCCCGACCATAACCTGCCCGATCAGTTCCGTGATGCCGGACTTTCCTCTCCGCCGGAGGTGGGCTGGCCGGAGGGACTGACGCGCGTGCCCTATTGGGTGTTCCAGCGGCCGGATGTGGCGGCGTTGGAGCAGACGCGCGTGTTCCGGGGCGATACCTGGAACTATCTTTGCCTGGAGACGGAGATCGCGGAGCCCGGGGATTACCGCGCGACCACGCTGGGCGGCGTGCCGATCCTGGCGGTGCGCGACCATGACGGCGAGATCTACGCCTTCGAGAACCGCTGCGTGCATCGCGGCGCGCTGATCGCGCTGGAGGATTTCGGCAAGACGCGGGAATTCACTTGCGTCTATCACGCCTGGAGCTACGACCTTCAGGGCAATCTGAAGGGTGTGGCCTTCAAGGACGGGATCAACGGCCAGGGCGGCATGCCCGAATGCTTCCGCATGTCCGACCATTCGCCGCGCAAGCTGCGGACGGCGGTGGTGCATGGGCTGGTCTTCGCCTCGGCTTCCGACACCGTGCCGCCGATCGAGGAGTATCTGGGCGAGGAGATTCTGGACCGGATCGAGCGCGTGCTGGGTGGGCGTCAGATCGAGGTGATCGGGCGCTTCACGCAGGAGCTGCCGAACAACTGGAAGCTCTATGTGGAGAATGTGCGGGATAGCTATCATGCCTCGTTGCTGCACCTGTTCTTCACGACCTTCGAGTTGAACAAGCTGAACATGAAGGGCGGGCTGATCGTCAGCGAGTCCGGCGGAAACCATGTTTCCTACTCCGCCATCGACCGGGAGGCGGAGGCGAGGGCCAAGGCGGCGAATGAGTATGCGGCGCAGAATATCCGTTCGGAGAGTGATTACCGGCTGAAGGACCCGAGCGTGCTGGAGGGACAGGACGAGTTCGGGGATGGCGTGACGCTGCAGATCCTGTCGGTGTTCCCGGGCTTCGTGCTGCAGCAGATCCAGAACTCGCTGGCTGTGCGCCAGGTGGTGCCGCGCGGTGTGGACCGGACGGACCTGCACTGGACCTATATCGGCTTCAAGGACGACACGCCGGAGCTGCGGAAGATGCGGTTGAAGCAGGGCAACCTGATCGGACCGGCGGGTTATGTCTCCATGGAGGATGGCTGCGTGGGCGGCTTCGTGCAGCGCGGTGTTGTTGGCGCGTCCGACCGGCATGCTGTGCTGGAGATGGGCGGATCAGAGGCGAAGAGCACGAGGACGCGGGCGACGGAGGCCTCTGTGCGGGGCTTCTGGAAGGCGTATCGGGAGCATATGGGGCTTTGAGTGCCGTGCTGACGACCCGTTTCCAGATCACCGACATCATGGCGGTGCAGGCGCGTTATGCGCTCTGCATCGATAGCGACCGGTTGGAGGAATGGCCGGAGTTTTTCC